>CAYSDC010000008.1:20493-23466 GCA_964429765.1 uncultured Pseudomonadota bacterium | reverse complement strand
ATAGAGATAAATTTACTGAGTTTAAGCTATGGAAGATACCTAATTTACATTAAAAAGTTAATAAGGATAGTCAGAGAGGCGTCCATAGAGCCAACGATCACGTTCCCATTGTTTTTGCTGCCTGAATTCTTCTCTTTTTGCATCGATTATGTCGTTGTAACACAAACCTACATTGTTTCTAATTTTTGAATCAGCACCATAGAGTAACAGGAGAGTTCCGAATCTATCATTTTTTCTTTCAATTAAGAGATTATGATTATCGTGCCACCGTTCATATTCTCTTGCTTCAAAGAAGTATGCAGCCTCGTGAAGAGCTGTATTGCCGTTTTTATCTTGTGCGTTGATTTTGATCTTTTTTCTTTCTAAAAGAACTTTCATAAAGTTCATGTTGCCAATCGCCTGATGCAGCGGTGTTTGGCCAAGGTCATTACGAACATTAATAGCAATGTGTTTGGTCAATAAAGTTATAAACTCACGATAATATTGTTGAGCTATCTTATCTTTAACTTCAAAGTGTTCATTGTAATATCGATATCGTATACGAGAAAGTTCATGCAATGCGCTATTGCCGGTTCTGGCACATCGTGCATTTGGATTTGCTCCAATTTTGATCAAATCAGATACCAATCCAACGTCAGGAGTTTTAAGCATTTTAAATAAAAATGGCGTGCCGTTTTTTCTGTAGAGATTGACATGTTCAACCATGAATTGAGGAAGGTGTTTGAGTGAGAATTTTGACTGGCTTCTTTCCCAAGCAAATCGAGGGACTGTATTAAAACCTAGAGATGTTCTTCCAAAGGCCCAGTGGATAATTTGTTCATAGATTTTCTCGACGTAATAAGGCTCTGAAGATTCAGCTATTTTTTGGTATAGCTGCTTGCTCCATTCGTTGTGTTCAACAAGTTGCTTGAGGAGCTTATCTTCTTCTTCGTCTGGTCCTTGCGTACCAAAGCGTAGGTTGCTAGATAGTGACCATCTTTCATCCTCCTCTAGGTCCATCATGGCTAACTTAGAAAAGTTAGACGTCACCTTACCCAGAAATGATTCTGTGCAGAGTTGTGTGGCCCAATTATATGCAGCTTCATCATTTGCTTGGATAGCTTCAGGAGCTTGCATTGCACTGAGTAAAGAAGAAATCGTGCTAAATAGGGTAAATATGAAAATACGTCTCACAATTTTGCCTTTGCGTTGGTATATGTTTTTTATATGTTTTGGTGATTTAGATTATGAAAAATAGATGCATTCTATTGCAAGGGTAACGATAATGTGGTTTTACTTTTCCGTCAGGGGGTCGAATTTCTCGTTGACGAGTAGCAATAATCGCGCTAGGATTTTACATTCTCACGGTAAGATGAGTATTGTGGAGTAGATTATTTTAAGGAGTTTTGTATGAAAAAGATCGTATCTACAGTTGCAATGTCATTACTTGCAATTTCTTTTGTTGCAGCAAAAAATGAGTCCCTTGTATCTATTGATAGCATTTTGATTATGCAAAAATCACAAGAAGGTCAAAAGCTCACAAAGAAGTTACAAGATGATATTTCTAACTTTCAAAAAGAAGTTACTTTAGCTCAAAAAGATATGGCTGATCTCCAAAAAGATCTTGCTGAAAAATCTGCTAAATTAAGCAAGGAAGAGCTTGAGCGCAAGAGTGATGATCTTGCATCAAAGCGCAAAGTACTTGAACGTAAATTGGCTGACAAAGAAGAATCGCTTAAAATGAGCATTCAAAAAGAACAACTTGCATTGCGTGACAAACAAATGAAGGTTGTTAATGCAACCTTTGAGTCAGAGCAATGGGGTCTGTTGATCGACAAAAATACTCCAGGTGTTTTGTGTGTTGCAAAAGCAATTGATAAAACCGATGAATTGTTGAAAAAAGTTGATGCTGCATTTGACGTAGAACAAACCAAAAATCAGATCAAAAGCGGCAGCGTAAAAACTGCATCGGCGCAAGGTAAGACTGCTTCAGAAGGTGTGCGAGCTGCATAATGAATCTGAACCTTACTTTACAAGATATACTATGCTTACTCGATGTGGTTGAATGCCACATCGAGTCTTCATTTTTGGTTAAAAAAATTGCTTCGCTTGAACAAGCTGGACCTGACGATATCGCGATTATCTTAGATCGCGGTGATCAGTCGGTTTTTGATGCAGTGAGTGCTGAAAAAATTAAACAAAGTAAAGCCGGCATTTTGCTTGCACGAAGTGCTCTTGTTGATGGTAAACGCTATCTTTTAGTTAAAGATGAAATAGCTGCATTTCAAAAACTTGTTGATGTCATTGCTCAAAGATCGTTACAAAATGATCGACAGATTGCATCAACAGCACAAATTCATCAGTCGGCAATTGTCGAGCAGGGCGCTGTGATTGGCCAGAACGCTGTTATTGGAGCTCACGTTCTTATTGGTCGTGATTGCCAGATTGGCGCCGGTGTTATTTTGCATCCAGGAGTTAAGGTCTTGGATCGATGCATTGTTGGCGATGGACCCATTATTCATGCCGGGGCTGTTATAGGCTCGGACGGTTTTGGATATCAAGTAACTAAAATGGGTTTACGCAAAGTTCCTCAGATTGGCATTGTTCGTATCGGTAAATCGGTTGAAATTGGTGCAAATTGCACCATTGATCGTGCATCATTTGATCAGACGATCATTGGCAATGGTGTCAAAATTGATAACTTAGTTCACATTGCGCACAATGTTACGATTGGTGACGGATGTGCAATTTTGGCTCAAACCGGGATTGCGGGAAGTGTGACGATTGGCGTTGGGACGCAAATTGGTGGCCAGGTTGCTATAAAAGATAACGTTGTCATTGGCAATGGGGTAAAAGTTGTTTCTAAAAGCGGCGTGATGAGTAATCTTGCAGATGGTTTAACCGTTGCGGGAATTCCATCAATGCAGTTTTCTCAATGGAAGCGCTGCATGGTTGCTCTCAATAAGTTACCTGAAGTTGTTAGGCTTGCAGGTG
>CAYSDC010000008.1:13316-20483 GCA_964429765.1 uncultured Pseudomonadota bacterium | reverse complement strand
ACTCCTGGAAAAACAGGCTTGCCGTAGAGGGATTTTTGCATCGATAAGCCATTTTCTAAAAAAAATTTTTAACTGAGCTTTTGCATGGATATTTGTGTCGTTGGAAAGCAAAATGCTTCGCTTGCTATGCAGCTTGCTACACGTCTGAATGCACCACTCTATACCTTTTCGCACGATTATTTTGCAGATACAGAATCTATCATGCAATTTTCTCATGGAGTGCAGGTAACTGATAAATTGGTTTTGATTTCGTATCAATTTCTTCCCACCAATCGAGAAGCTGGTGGGGATCGGTATACCTGCGTTAACCATCAATTTCTAGATATCCTGTTTCTAGTTCAGCGGCTTAAGCAATATAAACCAGCAGGTATAGCGCTTGTTTTGCCCTATCTCCCCTATTCACGTCAAGAAAAAAAAGATGATTGTTGCCTTACAAGCCCGTTTGAATTAGCGCTCAGTCTATTGGCACATGTTGGTGTTCAAAGCATCATTGCAAGTGATGTGCATGGAGAAGTTGGGAATGCACAGGGGATTTATGAGGTTTGTCTGACCAGTCAATGGATACAATTTTTGCAAGAATACTGCAATAAACAGAATATAAGTCCTGATCGAATTTCTATTTTATCGCCTGATCAAGGTGGAATTTCGCGTGCTCGTGCTGTTGCGAAAGCACTTGGTGCAGATATTGCGTTTATGTATAAGCAACGGCCAGAGATAAATCATGTTGTTATGCAAGGACTCGTTGGAGATCTTGTTAATAAGACGGTCATTGTTATCGATGATATTCTTGATACCGCCCGTACAGCTGTATTGGCGTGTGAAATTGCACGCGATTATGGAGCTGATCGAGTCATTGGCTGTTTTTCGCATGCGGTACTTTCAGCAGGATCGCTCAAGCGTTTGGAAGATAGCTGCTTTGACGCTGTCTTTCTATCAAATACGATGACGATTGACACTGCTCATTTGCCAAGTATGGTGCATATTGTATCGATGGAATCGTATCTTGTGGAGCAGGTCGAAGGTATTATTCATCAAATGATGCATAAGGAAACATCATGCAAACTCAGTTTAATCAATCAGTAATACGTGCGGTTATCGGTCTTGGGAATCCAGGAAAGAAATATGAACGAACGCGTCATAACATCGGTTTTCGAGTTGTTGATGCATTATGCCAGCAGTATGGTGGGTCATGGCGTACTGTTAATAACATGGAGCATGCAACTATACGAATAGGACAATCGAGCGAAATCCATCTCATTAAACCGACAACTTTTATGAATAGCTCTGGCCAGGTTCTTCCTTTTTTGCAAAAAAAAGGTATTAAGCCCGAACATATCGTGGTTGTTCATGATGAGCTTGAAAAAAAATTTGGTGATATAAGCTTAAAATTTAGTGGGAGTGCTAAAGGGCATAATGGTTTGCGTTCAATTATTGCGACCATAGGGGCTGATTTTTGGCGTATTCGTTGTGGTATTGGCAGGCCTGCTGATCGTGATGAGGTTGGAGATTTTGTACTAACACCCTTTACTATTCAAGAAGAGAACGAAATTCCTGGCATGTTTGATCGCGCCATCGAGTTAATAAGTGCAGAGTAAAAATATTCAGTTTGAAAAATAACTACTTAAAATTGCAGGTAGGACGAGGGATAGCTCTATTTTTGGGTAGACAGGGCTTTTTCTATCAGGTACGCTTAGAAAACTATATTTAGACTTGTATGTTTGAAAATTAAAGAAAGGATCTTGCTGTGATTTCAACATCTGATTTTCGCAAACGATCAACAAAAATTTTGTGGAACAATGAGCCATGGCTTATTGTTGACTATCAATCAGTGAAGCCTGGTAAAGGCGGAACATATCTTTGTACCAAAATGAAAAATCTCATTACGGGCAGAATGCTTGAAGAGACTTTTCGTTCAGCTGAAAAATTTGAAGAACCTGATCTTGAATATAGCCAAGTACAATTTCTATATGCTGATGATCTGTATCATTTTATGGATCAAGATAGCTACGAGCAAGTTGACTTTAGTGAAGATCAAATTGAAGTAGTTAAACAGTACCTCAAAGAAGGTAGTGTTTACACAGTACTTCGCTTTGAAGGTAAACCTATCATGGTAGAACCACCAACATTTATGGTTCTTGAAGTTGTTGAAACTGTTCCAGGTGTAAAAGGAAATACTGCACAAGGTGGTACCAAACCTGCAAAGCTTGAATCAGGTGTTGTTGTACAGGTTCCTCTCTTTGTAAGCGAAGGCCACAAAGTGAGAATTGACACTCGAGAAGACAAGTATATTGAAAAAGTAGACTAGTCTAGCTGTCTTTATTTGCGAAAAGCTTACCGTCTCTATACCATATGGAATTTTCGAACTATGAAAAAGAATCCGCTTTCATCTGAAGAAGAGTTACATACACTGATTAATAATGTAGAAACATTGATTGAAGATTTTGATACATTGCCTGAAGAGTTGAATACGTTGCCGATTGATGCTGAGCTTGACCAAGAGCAAGAGCAGATTGAAGCATTGCAAGAAGTCGAATCCGAAGAGGTTTTGATAAAGCTTGATTCTCGTCGGGATGAACGATGCGTTGCATTTTATCTGTGTTATGCGGTTGATCGCTTCGATTATGCCATTTCACTTGAAAAGGCAACTCGAGATTTTGATAATTGGTTTGAAATAGATATTGATGAGCATCCATTCATTCTAGAACTTGCTCGCGGTGCCATTGATTGCAGAGACGAGCTTGATGAACAGGTAAAGCCTTATCTCAAGAACTGGCGACTTGAGCGATTGGGTTGTTGCACCCGATTGATCTTACGCCTTGCTCTTTGGGAAATGCGTCAAGACAATGCAATTCATTCAATTATCATTAACGAAGCGGTAGAGCTTGCAAAAACATTTGCAGAAAAAGACGCTTACAAGTTTGTTAATGGTGTATTGGACGAATTTTTCAAACAAAAAATTGCTCAAACTGAAGCAAAATAATCATCGATAGATGGGGAGCGCGTGGAAAGCATAGCTAAAAAATCTTCATATGAATGGCTCTATAGCGTAGGAAATGATAAGCCGCTCTTTTTTATCCTTGGCCCATGTGCTCTTGAAAGTGAAAGCTCTGCACTTAAATCGGCAGAATTTCTTAAAGCACTATCAGAGAAGCTTTCTTTTAAACTCATTTTTAAGGTAGCTTTTGATAAAGCAAATCGACTTGCTATTAGCAGCAAGCGAGGCATGGGAATAGACAAAGGGCTTAAGATTTTGCAGAGCATTAAGCAGCAATTTGATCTGCCTATTATTACCGATGTGCATGAAGTGTGCCAAGTTGCACCGGTTGCAGAAGTGGTGGATGTTATGCAGGCAAACAGATCTTTTGGTGGCAGCAGGAAAGACAGGTCTTCCAATTCATCTCAAGAAGGGGCAATTTCTTGCACCTGAAAATATGCAAACACTTGTTGAAAAAGTTGAATCAGTTGGTAATTCGCATGTTTGGTTATGTGAGCGGGGTTATGCCTTTGGTTATAATAACTTGATTGTTGATACGCGTAATTACCCGATTATGAAACGAATGGGTAAGCCGGTTGTTCTGGACGCTACTCATTCCGTGCAACGTCCAGGGGGACTTGGTGGCTGTTCTGGTGGGAATCGAGAATTCGTTCCTACGCTTGCAGCGGCGGCTCTTGTTCAAGGAATTGCAGGGATTTTTATGGAAGTTCATGAATCACCTGAGCTGGCTCATTGTGACGGGCCCAATATGGTTAGACATGCTGATCTTGAAAAGTTTGTTCGTTATCTTGTTGACTTAGATACGTGGGCAAAAAGCAATCCTGTTCCTGAAATACAATAAAAAAAGGTCACTTCGGTGACCTTTTAATTTTTTAAATACAACTTATTTCTTATTGCGTGGCGGTTTATAGGGACTTTGAGGGTCTTTCTTTTCAGCTAATGTTGGCTTTGGTTCAATGGGAGTTCGAGGGCTTGTCAGCAATAAATCATTTATTTTTTTATCTAATTTCTTGGCAGAGAGACCAGAAAGCCTAGAGATCTTTTTGCCACTGAGTGAATAAACGATCTCATTTTTTATTGTTAAACCCTGGCTAATCAGTGTTATCTTATTTTTAGGATCATGATCCTTCATTGGAGGGGCTTGATTTATATTAAATACAATAAGACTTATTGGGATGTCGTTTTCAATATTCAGTTCTGAGCTTTTGGCGAGCAATTCTTGCTGCATACTTTTTTGAATATTTTTAAGATTACTGCTGTTGGTAAATGAGCAGATAAAATGAAAGCATTGTGTATCTGTTTGCACGATAATACAGTTTTTGTCAGGGGTTACTTCTAATCCCGTGCAAAGAAGTGCTGTATAAATAACCGCTTGAAAATAGGAAGCGTTAAATAACCGAAGCGACCACGGTATATCCTGCAAAATATAATCAATAGTTTGAAAAACAATAGGGAGATCGTTGCCGAGCAAAGCTGACTGAATATGCTTTAAATTATCGCTATAAGCTTCTATAGTCTGAGCTAAAGAGGTTTTGTCTTCGTAAGTTTCTTTTGATTCGCCTGTTACGTGAAATTGATCCCAGTTTTTAGTTGTGCAGAAATTTTCGTATTGATTATGTCGTCCAATAGATTCTGTGGGATTATTATGAGAATAAGCGTAAAGAGATCGATTTGGTTTTTTTAAGTCAAGAGCACAGCACGTGACCGTTTGAAATGCGTCATTGACTCTCTTTTTCAGTGAAGGCGGGTGGAATGAGACTCCAATCAGTGTGGTAGGAATTCCAGATTGCTGAACCGGTTTGTAATAATCACGGGTAAAGATTTGTTTAAGAGCCCCAAGTGTCGTTTCAATTTGAGACGCTTCTTTTTTGAGCGTGTTGATTTTAAACTCAAAAAGGTATTGGTGATTATCGGTTTGGACCAGAGTATCCGTTTCGCCACTCCCTTTTGGTGTGTCAGAAATTACCTTATGATGTCGAAGAAATCGAAGAAAAGTATGTACTAGGCTATGGTAAAAACCTTCTTTGTCATTATCATTTTTCAAATGTGTGGGAACTTTTTGAATAAGCTGATCTAGTGCATCAACAATCTCTTCTAGGTTATTATGTTCAAGTCCATGATTCAATTGCCGAAGGAAAAAAGGGACAGGTACGCTCTTTGAAGCAGTTTTTTCAGTTTCTAAAGCTTCATCGCTGGTTTCATTGAATGATTCTTCGTGCATTGGACTTAAGGTGTTGCAACTTAATAGCATTATACATGCAAAACACTGAAGAATGTAATAGAGTGATCTGTTCTTGAACTTCATATAAATCCCATGATTGTGATGATGATAGTGATAATCCATGGTACATAGAGCGAAATGTTATGTAGTAATGGTAAATTATATCAGTTCAAAGATTTATGTAAAATCTTTCAAATTAGAAATTTATCTTTGCGCTCTGCAAAAAAGAGATGCAATGCTTTGAACTAGTTTAAATTTGAACTCTTGTTCTATGAGGACGCTGCGCAACCTTATTATCTTTCACCAGTTGAGCGCATGTTGCACTGCATGCATTGGCGTATGTTTCAACACAGCTTACGCATCCAATGAAATGTTTATTACATAGTGCATTGCAGCAATTAGTGTAATCATCACAAGGGCTCTTGCATAAATCGCACGTACCTACGATATCGTCATTAACTTTGACCGTAATTCTTCGATCAAAGACATAGTTTTTCCCTCTAAAGAACCCGTTGGGAAACTGCTCAACATAGCGGTGAATGCCACCTAAAATTTGAAAAACATTTTTAGCAACCCCTTTTTCCTTAAGCAGTGCAGAAGCGCGTTCGCAACGAATGCCGCCAGTGCAGTACATGAGTACCTGCTTATCTTTGAATTGCTCAAGATTTTTTTCGATGTATTCAGGGAAATCTCTAAAAGTATTAACTTCTGGTGTAATAGCTTCCTCAAACTTTCCAACACGCGCTTCAAAATAGTTTCTACCATCAAGAATAACAAGATCATCAGGTTTATTTGTAAGAAGTTCATGTGCTTGTGTAGGCGTTAAATGCGTTGCTCCATTGTCAGCCTTTAATTGGTCTGGGTTAATTCCCAGATTAACAATTTCAGATTTGACTACTACACGTAGTCGATCGAAGTAGTTGTGTTCTGGTGGAACAATCGTTTGTTTAAAATCAATTTCACCAAAAAGCGGGTGTTCGTTCATAGCTGCGATGTACGCATCTGTGCTCGTTTCAAGTCCAGCTACAGTCCCATTAATACCTTCATGAGCAAGAATAATTCTGCCTTCTAGGTTTAATGTCAGACATAGTTTGTGGAGCCAATCGCGAATTTCTTGTGGATTGGCAATATAAATGTACTTGTAATAGAGCAAGATTTTTTTGTTCATGAGCTAATTCCCCTGCAAAGTGGTTCAAAGAGCTCATTTTAGCACGTTTTTCAGCCCTATTAAAGGGGCTTTTTAGAGCTCATCATGAATATGGCACTGATCATTTTGGAGCATTAACCATATTTTTTCTAGGGTAGGATAGAGAGTTTCAGCGTCGGGCATTTGTTTCCATAAGCTGGCTAATTGTTCTTGGGCGTCGGTTAAAAAGTCTTCAAATGATGATGTATCCATCGAAGATTGCATGTAATGCATGCAAGCATGAATATCAAAAATATCCTGAGCATCGAAGCCGCAAGGGTTCAGTGGTGAGGTGTCTGGTAGGCTTTCATCACCAAGTGCGAAGAAATAGTAGGTTGTTATTAAAGCAGAAGTAGCGAGCGTACAAAAAATAAGATGCTTTTTTATTTTCCTGAATAGCTTTTCACTAAGGCTTGGTGGTCTTATTATTGTCTGGCTTTCTTCATCCCACGTTTTTTGAGGTGCTGCAAATAAGTTCATTGGTGGTATGCATAAAAATAGAGTGGCTAGGAGTGCTAAAAAATTTTTCATGAAAACTCCTTTGTTTTTCAAATAGTTCCATTATTTTGGTGTATTGTTGTGATTATTGGAAAATAGTTTTTATAAGTTATACGATTTTGAAAAAAAACATGGGCATGATAGGATTTGTTTGCGGTTTAAAAAGAAGGAGTGGTGGGTATGAAGCGATTATTAGTCGCCATGATTATTGGCGGAGGAATGTTAATGAACGGGTGCGGCTCAAAAAAAGTTGCATCTCAGCAAGAC
>CAYSDC010000008.1:0-13270 GCA_964429765.1 uncultured Pseudomonadota bacterium | reverse complement strand
GAAAAAACAGGTATTTGAAACGTTAACGTATCCATATTCTTTGCCCGATTTACCGTATGAGTATGATGCGCTTGAACCACATTTTGATGAGCGAACGATGAATATTCATCATACCAAGCACCATCAAGCGTACGTAAATAATCTTAATGCAGCTCTTGAAAAGCACCCTGAGCTTCAAAAGAAAACACTCGTGGAGCTTCTTTCTGATTTGAACAGCGTTCCATCTGATATCCGAGATGCTGTGCGTAATCATGGTGGCGGACACTTTAATCATACACGTTTTTGGGAATGGCTTTCACCTCAAGGCGGCGGTCTACCTGAAGCAACATTATTTGATGCTATAACGCGAGACTTTGGTTCTTTTGAAAGTTTTAAGGATCTCTTTAATAAAGCGGCACAAAGTCGATTTGGAAGTGGTTGGGCTTGGCTGTGCGTCAATAAAGATAAAAAACTGGTGGTGACATCCTCTTTGAATCAGGATTCACCTCTTTCTGAAGGACTTATTCCGGTTCTTGGGCTTGATGTCTGGGAGCATGCCTATTACCTGTTATATCAAAATCGTCGACCAGATTATATTTCTGCATGGTGGAATATTATCAATTGGGAGACGACACTAGACTATTATTTGAAGGCGCTTGAAGCCTAAGCTCTTTGATTTCTGGGGGGACTTCTTAGGGATATCTATTTTTTGTCTAAAAATCTACATCAAGGCTCGAAAGAGCCTCTCTTTTTTATATATAAATAATTGCTTATTTGAAAATTAAAGTGATAAAATCATTATAACTGTAACGGTTTATTTATCTATGAAGGTTTTCAATTTTTAAAACCAAGAGTTTAAATAGTTAAAAAGGAGCTGAATGTGAAGTTTTTTAGCAGAATAGCGAAAATGCTGATGTTGCTTGCTGCGCTTTTTATTATATTTGAAAGTCCATTAAATGCCGGCCGTGGTGGAGGTGGACGCGGTGGAGGTGGACGCGGTGGAGGTGGCAGATCTTTTAGTAGGTCTTCTGGTCGATCAGGCGTGAGCCGCGGTGGTGGCAGAAGAAGTGGTGGCGGGAGAAGAAGTGGTAGGCGAAGCGGCAGAAGGAGTGGCCGAAGAAGCGGCAGACATGGTCGTGGTAGACACGGTCATGGCCGCAGAGGATTTCGTAGATCGCATCATTTTAGTAGGTGGGGTGGATGCTTTTGGTACCCAGGGCTTGGTTATTGGCTTTGGCCAGCATGGGGTTGTTGGTGGTACCCAGGATTAGGTTGTTGGTTCTTCCCATGGACTGTTGCTGCAGGATTATGGCCAGCATGGTGGTTCCCAGGATTTGGATTCTCGCTTTACTTAGCAAGTAACTATCCAGGATGTGTCGTCGTCCGAGATGCTGAGGCATCTGATTTCTATTGCGCTGTGTATTATCAAGGTTCAGGAAGACTTATTCGTTATGTTGAACCTCGCGTTATTTCAGATCCTGAAGTTAAAGTATATGTTCCTGTTCGCAAAGATAAACGCAAGCGTGTTCTGGTAATTTCAAAAAATGAAAATGAGCTTATTGATGAGCTTCCAGAAGATCCTGGCACACGCGAAGATATTCGCTACATCATTCTCAAAGACTCGGGTGATCAAGTAGATGAAGATGATACTGCAATACGCTTTGAAAGTTTGAGCGATGAGGATAGAGGGCATGTCAAAGAAACTGATGCCGCTATTCAGAAGAAGGCCAAGAAAAAAGGTTCTAAGAGTTCAAAAAATTATAAAGATACATTGCGCGAAGTAAGTTTGGATATGAACAACGTTGATCCTAATGAGGGTCAGGAATAAAAGTAGAAATTAAAGAAAACCGATTAAAAAAAGGAGATGCGAATGAAAATAATGAGTAGATTATCAAAAGTTTTTGTACTGCTTACAGCGGTGCTTATGATGCTTGGTGATACATCGGTTTATGCAGCAAGGTCAAGTGGTGGATCCAGGTCATCAGGTCGATCATCAGGAGGTTCTGCAGGAAGATCTTCAGGAAGAATGAGCGGGGCTAGTCGATCATCAAGTAGGTCTTCTGGTAGGACGTCGAAGCCTAGGGCTGCTGCAAGGTCAAGCAGATCAAGCCGTGGTAGCGCTGGAGCAAAGGCTCGTTCGTCATCTCGTTCACGTTCACAAGCAAAAAGCAGATCTACAACTCGTTCAAAGGGACGGGGCACAAGTGCGGGTAGAAGACCTGGTAGCCGAGCGGCAAAAAAATCTGGTGGCAGAAAATCGGCTGGTAGCCGTGCAGGAAGAAAGTCTGCCGGTAGTCGTGCTGGAAAAAGATCCGGTGGCAGAAAATCTGCTGGAAGAAAAGCCGGCGGGAGAAAAGCTGCAGGGAAAAGATCTGGTGGCAGAAAAGCTGGTAAGAAAGCAGGAAGAAAGTCTGGTGGCAGAAAAGCAGGAAGAAAGTCTGGAAGAAAATCTGCTGGTAAGAAAGCAGGCAGAAAAGCGGGAAGAAAATCTACATCACGTTCTACACAAAAAAGTGCTGCTCGTGCAACAAGTGTAAAAAATTCTTTAGCAAATTCTGCAAAATCTCCAGGAGTAGGAACAGCAAGCTCAGTTGCTCGAGGCGCTGCACTAGCAAGTAATGCTCGAGTTGGACTTGCTACAACTACACGTGGAACTGCTATTGGTGTTTCGCTTGGTATAGGGACCGGCTATTTGCGAGGCGGAGGCTATTTTGGCCGAGGTTGTGGAACAGGTTGGGTATTTAGTGGTGGATATTGGGGTGGCTTAGGTTGTAGTTGGTACCCAGGTATCGGGTTCTTTGGCTTATCAAGCTGGGGCTGCTACTACAATCCATTCTTGAGCGCCTGTTTGTTTCCGTGGACAGCAGGGCTAATTGCTACCGGTATATGGCCAGCATGGGTATTCCCAGGCTTTGGGTGTACGCTTTACGCTGCTGCAAGCTACCCAGGATGTATACTTACGGTAGAACAAGAAGCGGTTTCAAGTACCTGGTGTGGTGTTTATTATCGAGATCCAGAAACAGGAATGCTGATTCGCTATATCAGGCCGCGCGTTATCGATGTTGAGACAGTGAAATTAAATGTTCCAGTTCGCTCAGATGGCTACGAGCGTATTGTTGTTATTGCAAGAAATAGCGATGCTCTTGGTAACGAGCTTCCAGAGGAACCTGAAGATGCAGATGGCTTGAAGTACATAGCTCTTAATGATCCAAAAAATGCAGAACCTGCGGATGCACCAGAAGAGGCTAAGTTTGAAGACTTGACTCCTGAAGAGCTTGATATCATTGCAAGAACTAATAAGAAAATTGATGAGACATCAGGTGGTAGACATAAGCTCAAGAAGTTAGATGAGCTGAAAGGCATTGACCTTGAAAAAGCTGATCTTAAGAAACAAGAGAAATAATAGTAATTAGATGTAATAAAATAACCGAGAGTTAAGAGGCTTTTTATGCTCTTAACTCTCGGTTAAAAATTTCAAGTAAAAGGCGCAAGTGATTCATGAAACTTTTAATAAAACGATTGTTTTTGAATGTGATTGTTTTACTTGTGCTTACGAGTAGATTTGAACTTTATGCTGTCGACTATCAACCTCTTTCTACTCAAGTAGGTGTTGCGACGCTTACAGATTGGTCAAATCGATGCTTCAAAGAGCTTGTTGAGCATTCTGTAAGAGGAAAAAAAAGCTCTACATTTCTTGCAGCTGAAGAATTTCAGCAATGCGTAGCCTCATTTATTGAACAATCAAAAAATCGCTTGTCAGATTCAGCTGATTTATGGCTTGGAGATAAACGTGAGCCGGCAGGTTTGTACGATATCAATGTACCATTCTATCAGCCGGTCGATGAAAAAGCATATATAACGCAAAACAAGAAGCATGCTTTTGTTCAAAAGCTTGTTGTTCCAAGTCAAAGCAAAGTTTGTTTTATTGGTGATTTGCATGGGAGTGTACATTCGTTGTTGCGCAATGTATGGCGATTGGTTGCTCTTGGTTGGATTGGAGATGATTTTAAATTGGTAAATAGAGATTGTTACATGATTTTTAATGGTGACTTTGTTGATCGTGGGGCTTATGGGGTTGAATGTGTTTACACCTTATTGCGTTTAAAGCTTGCAAATTGGGATAGAGTATTTTTGCTTCGTGGAAATCATGAAGATTTAAATCAATCAAATCATGATGGCTTTTATGGTGAAGTTAAGTTGAAGTATGCAGGTCAATGTGGAGATATTTGGTTGAAATTAATTTCTCGCTTTTATGATCTTTTGCCTTTTGCTCTTTATCTTGGTTCAGGCAAAGATGCAAGTAATGGCAATAAGCCTAATTTTGTTCAATGCTGTCATGGTGGGATTGAGACTGGGTATGATCCAGCACAATTGCTGAATGATGCGACGGGCAAAGTATTTGAACGAATTCCTAACGACGTTACCAGGAGGGGTAAAAATTACGCTCTTTTAGAAAATGACGGTAAGAGTGCCTGTCTGTACGGAAAAAAGGTCAATAATTATGACGGTTTTAACTGGAGTGACTTTTGTCAGTCCTATAAGCTATTGAATGAAGCTGATCAAGGGCGTAGGGAATATGGAGCTATTGTCAGAGTTAAAGATGTACAAAGCCTTCTTCCAGATGGTTGTGATAAAAATGATTTGCTGGGTCATGTTCAAGATGATGCACTCATTGCCAATCTGGGTCGAGCAGGTGGCGTATATTATTTTGGGCGTAATAATAACGAAGCCGGTTTTAATTATATTGGCTATTTAGCCAGTGTGCATGCTGCTCAAAAGTATCTCAATGCTACAAAACTTAAAGCATTCTTTAGAGGTCACCAAGATAGATGTTTTGGTTTAAAAATGTTTTTTAAAAGTACCATAGAATATGAAGGAGCAAAAGGGACGATAGGGAGGGATTATGGTGATTATAAAAGTGGGCCATATCATTGGAAGTATGTTGTGCCTTCAGATAAATTTAATCAATTTTTAATTAAAGAATATGCTCCTATTTTTACCTTTACTTCGGCAGCAGAAGGTCAGCAAGTACCGTACGACTGTTTTGGTATTTTAGAAACTGCGGATGATTATGAGCATTGGAATTTGATGCCTTATGAAGTTCCATTAAGTGGGTATTTTGGTAAAGAAGCAAGAAAAAACAGACAAGGTGATAACCATACAAAGCTTTTGCTCAATGGTAGTGATGTCATTGCTTACTTTTTTAATCCAAGTAAGACATATAAAATAGATGCATCGAATGTGGCGTTAGCATCCAGTCTTGCTGGAGTTGATGAAGCGTTGTCTCATAAAGCCATTAACAATCAAATACTTCGAGTCCAAGAAGAGCTCATTGCAACACTTCAAAAAAAATTGTTGGATGCTCGTGATAAGGAAAAAAATACGCTGAATATAAAGCTCATTGAGTTGAAAAATGCGCTCCAAGCATTAAAAAGCAAGCTTGCCGATTTACATACAAAGCTTGGGGATATGCGCAGTGCCCTTCAGGCTAAGTAATCAGGCTCTTTATCACCATAAAAATTAATTGTCCCGTTAGTTCCAAACTTAAAGTTTTCAAATTTTCCCATCTTAAGCTGTGTTAAAATTTTAGGTATGCACAAAAGCCATCGCCCAATGACAGGGTGGTGTAGGTCTGCATGTGATGGTGCTTTGCCGGTTTGGCCAGAAGCATAAAGTTTTACTTTAACATTTGAGCAACGTTGGTGAGCGGGATAGGTTTTTTCAAACATTCCCAATACCGGCTGAATAAAATCACCGTCCGAATAAAGTAAAATCATGTGCTTGATAATTTCCATAGAGGGCCAAAATTTGGCCATATTCACTGGCGTGCCCAGGAGGTATGAAAACTCGATTGACCGGTTGGCGTTGCTCCTGGTTAAAAATTTTACTGCCCAATGCCTTAGTTCTGTGACCGCTTGAGTTACTAAATCTTGAGTCAGTTGATCTTCTGAATAAAGGGCTTGAGGTTGAGAACCTGTTTTGGTGGTTGCTAGCATGTGAAAATTTGGCGTTGTGATGAAAAGAGGAAGTTCTAGAACAATTGAGTTTAGTTCTGTATGAAGCGCCGGTTTTTCGTGCTGTGTCAGCTTGTATAAAAGCTGGCTTGCAATGTTGATGACGTTGCCTCCATGGCTGTGTCCTACTAAGACAATTTCTTCTTGTTCGGAGTAACTCATGATTAGTTGGGCAAGCATCTTGCCGCCTTTAATAATTTCTTGATCGGTTGGGATTCCTGACCAACAAAATGAAACAACGTTTTGATTAAGCTCTCGGGCTTGGTTTTCAAGCTCTTTGAAAAAGTCCCCATCGGGCTGAGGCCAGGTCGTTGTTGATGCAAAAGAGCCATGAATTATGATGACAACCGGCTGGGCTGAAAAAGTGCATGCTATGCATAAAAAAATACTAGCCCAAAAGGGGATATTCTGCTTCATGCCTATCGATAAGCTTTTGAATTATTGAGGTTTAAAGTTGGCAAAACGCTTTTCGAATTCTACCAATAAGCGGTCAACATAATCAACAAATACCTTTTCTTGAGCCAAGCGTGGTACTTCAGTACTCCACTCTTCTGGTACTTTGTTGAGGAGCAGTGAACTAAGCTTGAGGAGCCAGTTTTGTTGAATGCTGAGATATGCTATGAGTATTGTTTGCCATTCTAAAATTTTTATGCGGCTGATGCCGTATTGCAGTGCTTCGGGATCAATGATTGAAAAAAGCATGAGAGCATCAAAGGTCTTGTTGTTGGTATTATTGAAGAGAATTGCATCTTCAATCAGTTTTAAGAATAAACCTCGATTATTGTGCGATGACTTACTTAGTTCTGTTACTGTTTTGTATACATTCCATTGTTCAACAAGCTGTTCTCGAACTTCATCAACCCAGACATGAAATTTTTTGCCCGCCTCAAATGGGGAAGTTGTTGTGCTTATGGTTTGTCGGGGAATGAGGTTCCGCGTAGAAATGAATTTCTTTGTTCGGGAGTATAATGTGTGCAGTGTAGAGTAAGAAATTTTGATGCCAAGCAGAGGTGTGTGAGGGGAGCTGCAGCAAAGCTGAATTGAGTAGTACTAACGAGTCCCAAAAATACCAAAAAAATTATACTCAATCTTTTCATAGTCTCCTTACATAAAAAAAAAGGGGAGCTTTTGAGGGCTCCCCTTAACTTAATCATAGCAAAGTGCTACGAATTTATGCAAGTTCTGGGAAAAAGAACGCAACTTCTTGCGCAGCTGTTTCCGGTGCATCAGAACCGTGTGTAGCATTTTCTCCGACATGTGCACCGAATGTACGGCGCATTGTGCCAACAGCAGCTTTCACAGGATCAGTTGCCCCCATGAGATCGCGCCATGCCATGATTGCATTATCTTTACGTAATGCCATAACAATAACAGGACCTGAAATCATGAATGAAACAAGCTCACCAAAAAATGGACGCTCTTTGTGCACCGCATAGAAATGTTCAGCTTGTTCACGTGAGATATTCATTTTTCTCATGCCAACAATTTCAAAACCTTCTTGCTCGATGCGATCAATTATTTTACCAGCAAAATGAGCCTTAACAGCATCAGGCTTGATAATTGCAAATGTTGTTTCCATCATTGCTTTTATTCCTCGTCGTTTTGCAGTTTGTTTTTTGCAGCGTGCTCTTCAAGTGCCTGTTGTAGGGCGCTCTTCATTGCAGGTGCATCTGTTCTTGTTGGACGGGCAGCTTCTCTATCTCGTTTATCGTTAGATCTTTCACGAGACTGACGTGGAGCTTCTTTCGAATGAGCATGAGCTTGTCGTTGCTCAGATGCTTCCGATGAGTGCTGGTACTGAGCCTGTTGCTGAGGTTGATTTTGACTCTCTGATGGTCGGTCAGTACGTGCAGGTTTCAAGCTCAAGCCAAGCTTACGCTCTTCTGGGTTAACCTTGATAACACGGAACTTTTCAGTTTGACCAACTTTAAGAATGTCTTCAACTTTAGCAATTTCTTTGTCAGCAAGTTCAGAAATATGAACAAGTCCTTCAATACCTGTTGGAAGTTTAACAAAAGCACCAAAATTGGTGATTTTTGAAACAATACCTTCAACAGTTTCGCCAACTGAGTATTCAGTTGCAACGTTTGTCCAAGGATCTTTATCAAGCTGCTTAATACCCAAAGAAACCTTGCGGTTGTCAGGATCGATAGCAAGGATGATAGCATCAACAGTATCGCCTTTTTTATAACGATCACTTGGGTGTGTTACATGGTCAGTCCATGAGATGTCAGAGATATGGACCAAGCCATCGACACCTTCAAGGAGTTGAACAAACAGACCGAAGTCGGTGATATTGCTGATTTTGCCTTGAATTTTGTCGCCAACTTTGAACTTTTCGCCAACGGCTTTCCAAGGATCTTCGCTCATTTGTTTGACGCTTAATGACATACGACGATTGTCTTTATCAAGTGCGACAACAAATGCTTCAATTGTTTGGCCAACTGTAAAGTGCTTAGCCAAATTGCTGATGCGTTCTGTCCAAGAGATTTCTGAAATGTGAACCAAGCCTTCAACGCCTTTTTCAACTTCAACAAACAGACCGTAATCGGTAATGCTTGAGATGCGACCTTTAACTTTGTCACCAACTGGGTACTTCTGATCAACATGTTCCCATGGATTTGGTGTCAATTGCTTCATACCAAGAGAGATTTTTTCATGCTTTTTATCGAATGAAATTACCTTAACGGTGATGGTGTCACCAATGCGAACAAGTTCACTTGGGTGAGCAATGCGGCCCCATGACATATCTGTAATGTGGAGCAAGCCATCAATTCCGCCAACGTCAACAAAGACACCGTAGCTGGTGATGTTTTTAACAACACCTTGGAGGACTTGATTTTCACTGATGGTATCAAGAGCCTTCTTCTTGTCTTCAAAGCGTTGTTCTTCAAGATATTTACGACGAGAAATAATGATATTTCCGCGTTTTTTATTTACTTTTAAGATCTTACATACGACTTCTTGTCCAACGAATTGGTCGAAGTCTGTAACTCGTTGTGTATCAACTTGTGATCCTGGCAAGAATGCTGGAATACCAACATCTACGTTCAAGCCACCTTTTACCTTATGGGTAACGATACCACGAACAGGTTCATCCTTAGCAGCCAATTCAGCAATTTTGTCCCAAGCTTTGAGAGCTTTTGCTTTTTGGTAAGAAAGAATAACTTGGCCGTTTTCATCTTCAAGTCTATCGAGCAATACTTCGATTTCTGCATTTTGAGCCAAATTTTTGAGCTCATAGTCAGAAAATTCATAGTTTGGAATGAGTCCATCAGACTTATAGTTGATGTTTACCAAAATGCCATTGCTATCTTTAGCAACAACAAGTCCGGTAATGACTTTTCCAAGCTGGAATTTGTCGGAGATATCGAGGAATAGAGCTGAAAGTTGTTCGCGGTTTGCTTCTTGCTGTTCAAGAAGATCGCTCATGAAATCCATATCTGGCATTTCAGCGAGCCTAATCATGCCTTTTTCTTTAAGCATTCAGAGTTACCTCATGCTTGTCGATTAAACAGAGAACCTGTTTTATGTTCGACAGAGCCGGTTACAGGGTTAAACTAACAAATGCTCCCAATTTAACGTTAAATTGAAAACATTCAACTTGGCTAAAATTGCCATTTGTATAAGTAGTATAGCAAAAAAAAGAAGAAGAGCAACTTTGCTCATCGTAAAGAATATCTATTATAGGATAAGGTTTTTATACAGTTATCTGTTCTAAGAAGATGAGCTCAAATAGGCTATTGCCTGTAGGGTAAATGCATAGTGAAAGGGGCTTTTTTTTGTTTTTGAGTTTAGTTTTTTTGATTTAAGCCGTTTCAGATGAGTAAGTTTAACGTTTCTGAGTTGCTTTAACGAGCCAAGTCCTTGGTTGAAGGTTATTATTTGGTCTGCATTGTATGAAAGACCTTTCATGATGAGTGGAAAGCTACGTTGTTGTATGTGGCTGCTTTTGTTTTTTGTTAAGCTCGTCCTCTTTTTACTCTTAATCCGTTTAGTTTGCGACTGTTTGGTTTTACCAAGTTCAAGTGTGGTAAGCATGACGCAGTCAGGGATATGTTGTGTGATTGCTTGGAGGATTGGAGACGCAGAAATATTGCTTTGCGCAAAATTTTGTAGTTTTATAATGGTTGCATGTGTTTCTTTTGTATTTTTTTCAAGCGGTTCTGTTTTTAGATCAGCCCGTTCTAATTTTTCTGCTTGCGTGCATAATGTTTCAAGTTGTGCGTTATAAGCGCGTATATCAGCTTGTGGTTTCTTTATTGAGTTAATGCAATAAGAAGCGGTAGCGGTGAGTAGGAGTATCATGCCAAGCGTCCACCAGGCAAGGGGGGGGCGATTTTGGTTTTGAAATGGTTGTAAGAGGTTAGGAATTTTTTTGAGAGTTTTATGTTTGATATACGAAGTTGCAGCGTCTGGGCTGAGTGAAATGGGAATAACTTGGATAATTGCGAGTCCTGTTTTAGCGGCGCATAGAATTGCCTGGAGTGTAATACAGTGCGGTGGAATAGTATGAGTACTATTTAAGTTTGGAAGTGCAAGAATTGCATTGCATCGATTTGGCTTATGATGAAGGTCTTCTAGAAACGTAATAATTAAGGTGAAAAGCGCAGTAGGGTTAAAAATAATTCCATTGATTACATCTAATTTATTGAGTGGTTTTTTCTGAATATTTTTAAAGCAATATTTACCTCTAGTATGGCTCATTATTGCAAGGATAAGCGTATCGTCTGTGACCTCTATATATATAGAAGGCTTTTTGAATAACATCATAACGCTCCTCAATCGCTTCTTTGTGCTCTCTTTTTTTTCCTTTTAAATTGACAATGTTTGCAATAAATGAGTTTCGCGGTCAAGTAACCCTTCTTTTGCCCCAATGTGATTGATAACAGATGAGCTGTTAATAATGCCACTGCGTAAGGCATTCTGAATCGAGTCACCCATCATGAGATGTGCAATAAAGCATGAGCCAAATGAATCACCAGCACCAACGGGGCTGATGGCATCAGTTTTTATGCTCGGATGAAAAAAGCCGCCATCTTTAGTTGCTGCATAGACGCCATTGCTTCCATTCGTTATAACAACAACTTTTGGTCCCATTTTTAATGCAGCAGAAAAAAACTTAGTAATACTAAAATAGATGTTTTCATAAGGGATAGGGCTTTCAAGAAGATATGGTTGTTCATTATCAATATTGCAAGGTCCTTGGAGTTGACATTCTTCAAGCGCTTTTTTAAAACGTTGATCAAGGCCAACAAGCGCAAACATAAATGTTTTTGCTTCACTGCTATTCATAATAAGCGTATCAATTGAAGAGAGACATTCTTTTAAAAGTGAAGTTCCGCGAATAAGTTGGCTTGATCCCGGGTTAATCGCTATTGATAGTCCAAGTTGTTTAGCTTGAGCAAGAACTTTTTTAAGTTGTTCTGCAGCTTGCTGTGTCAGTGATGTGATATAAAGCTGTTTATAATTTTTTAATACATCAGGAGTAAGTGAGCTTAGGTCTAGGAGTCGATTAGCCCCTCTATAAACAAAAATTGTTCGATCAGATTTAAGTGTATTGATAATATAGGAAACAGCGGATTGTTCGGCGCCGGTTTTTTGAATAAGAGAGGTGTCTACACCAATGGCTTCTAAATTATTTATGATTGCCTGTCCATTGTAGTCATTACCTATGATAGATAAACAGCTTACATCAAAGCCAAGTTTTTTGAATGATGCGGCTGCATTGGTTGCTCCGCCGCCCGTTCTATGGCAAATGTTATCAATTTCAACCTTTTCGCCAGATTCAAAAAGCATATAATTGAGCATGAGGTTTTTTTTGGTTAGGGTCAGACACCCTGCATCAGGGTAGTGCAAAAAAACATCTTTCGTTGCTCCACCAATTGTTAAAACGTTCATGCTCATACTCCTTGAGAGATATCGATTTTATTTGGTCTGTATATAAATGTTTGAGAGGCTAAGCTTCTGGACAAGATTATCGAGAAGCTTAGCGATTAGATTAAATAAAAATCAAGTAAATGTATCTGTTTATTCTAGTGAGTAAGGTTTACTTTTTATTTGTTGCTACCTTTGATTGAATTTGTTTCCTCTGCCCACATCGGGAGATATTTTTTGATCGCATAAACTGAGGGTAGTCAGCTGGATTGTATGTATTCATAAGCCATTGCCGATTTTTCCAGATTCTAATTAGAAAGTCTTTTGCTGGAAACCGTCCAGGGCTATGTCCAAAATCGACGGCTAATTGTCGAGCTGCTTCTGTATTACTACGTCCCATTTGATCCATTACCCAAATTGCAGCCGCTTCTCCTGTGCGATCCGCACCTGACATGCAATGAATGAGAATTGGCCGAGGAGCATTGTCATATATATAGAGGAGCTCTAAGAGCTGACTTTTAGGTGTCATGACTTTTGCATTCATGGGGATGTCGTAATGATTTACATTTTTTTTACGAGAAACCGCTATTTCCTCTTGCCACCAGGTAGGACGGGATTCAGTGCCGCGCAAGTTAACAATTGTTTTGATACCGAATGTATCAATATAATGAGCAAATCTTTGACCTGAGAGTTGACGGCAGCGGTATAGATGACCTTCTTGAACAGCAAAAAAATTGTCTTCAGGGAAGACGTGGTTATGAGCGAGTACATAAAATTCATCAAGTGCAGATTGAAGTCCATTTTTTCTAAATTGAGCAGAGTTTCCCTCAAGTAACTGAGAAAGCACCGTTTCTGCATCAGAAGCAGCGTTGATGGATTTGCTGGTCTCAATTATTTTCGCTTTCGTTTGAATATAAGGTTGTAGTAGTGGCTTTTTCTTGGCTGAAAGTTCTTGGTGCGGAAAGATTGCGATACTGGTGATCAGTATCTTCAGCAGATACTTCATATGATCTCCTCTATAGATTGAGTAATGAGACAATGTTACAGGGATCTTAGCTGCTAGAAACGGCAAAAATCAAGTAAACAAGGGGTTTTTTGGTTGTATACGCATGCAAGAGATACAATAGAATGCCTATCATGTTCACCTCTGAATAGCTTTTTGTAGATACTCTCTTCATAATTTGAACAGTTATTTTATAGAAATATCGTATTTATTGTATCTGTGAAAAATGAAAAAAGCCTTTTAAATAAGGGATAAATCGAATACTAGAAAAAGAGATTAAAAAAAGTTTAAAAAAGATGAAACTTTTCCTTTACTTTGGGTATAGATGGTTTATAATACTCTTCGTTGACATGTACAAAAGTTGCTTGCAAAAGATTGATCTGCATGGGCCTTTCAA
>CAYSDC010000007.1:29851-33862 GCA_964429765.1 uncultured Pseudomonadota bacterium | reverse complement strand
ATTTAATTTCAGTTGTTGGTTGGAAAACTGTGATATTGCGCCAAAGAAATTTGAGTCAATAAAGGCTTGGCGTGCAAGAGAGCATTGTTGTGCAGAGCTTAAGAGCCAAGAGGCGGTCATTGGACATTTTCAGATTAAGCACAAAATTTGTTTTGAATGTATGGAGAACAAAGCTTTTTTTCCCAGTCTTGAAGAGCTTATTGAACATGAAAATAGCTCTCACTCCCAAGAAGTAGCTCGGACATCTAAGTCTTCGATGTATGGTGAAAAAGCGGTTTGTTTGTTATGTATTACCAAGCATTGTCAGTACGAAACATCAGAAGAGCTTGAGCTGCATAAGGAGCAAATACATCAGGTCTGATGCTCATATGTGAAGATGCTCACTTATCATGAGAAAAAGTTTATTTCCGGCTAAAAGCTCAATATTTTGGGTGAAAAATAGTTCAGTTTTGCTTTTTCTTAAATTAGTTAAAATAAAAGTTAATATTTTTGTGAGGTTATTATGAATAAGCTTCTTATTTTTTTAATGATAATCGTTATTCAATCATTTCATCAAGCAGAATGTGCAGAAAGCGATGATGAAGTAACAGCGTCTAAAGTTCAAATAGAAAAACCGAATTCAAAAGCAATTTCAAGAAAATGGAGTTGTAACGAAGAGGGATGTGATGGAGAGCTTTATGCAACTAAAGGAAAATATGAAGCACATCTTTTAAGTGTTCATTATATTTGTCCTATTTGTAAGCTTTCTTTTCCAGGAGTTTCTCGCGATCAAGAAGTACTCAAGCAACTTGCTCAGCATATTGTTAATGATTGCAGAAAAAAGGTTGTTTACGTATGCAATCAGGATTTAAAGAAACGTGGAAAGTGTATTTTTATTACGTTATTAAAAGATCGAGCTGAACAGCATGCTAGCAGTCACTTAAAAAATACAGGAAACCCCATAGATATAGAAGAGTATGCTATTCGACTAGGAGAATGTAATGAATCTGTTGCATGCCCAATTGAGTCGTGTGGAAAAAAAATAGTAAAACTCCGTTTTAATAACCATAAACTTACAAAGCATAAAATTTGCCCTTGGTGTGAAGATTTATCAGAATATCGAAGTATTGAAGAGATTGAAGTTCATTGTCAGAAAAATCATAATGAGAAAAATTTATACGTATGCCAAAAATGCAAAGGCTTTCTTAGTCTGGATAGAACAAAGTTTTTAAGCCATCAGGCTGTTTGCGTAGGGCCAAAGGTAATAAAGCGAACGCGAGAAGTATTAAAAAAGATTTCTCCGACAAAAGGAAAATTCAAATGCTGGGCTCAAGATTGTGACGAAGCATATGCCGATAAAGGTCGTAATGATCATCATATTGTATGCGAACACCATATGTGCCCTGAATGTGGATTTAGAGCTGATAATTTTGATCGCAAAGAGATTGAAAAAGTTGCGATACAATTGCTTACTCCTACAGCAAGCAATAATCCTGGGCATATATCAAAATTCACGAGAAGATCAGTGTATCTTTGTGATCAGGTTAAAAATGATGGAGGCGATTGTCTGTATATTGGTCTCAGAGCTGATGATGCTAAAAAACATGCTCAAACTCATTCAATAGATCTTAGTGTTGAGCCCTATAAAATACCTAAAGAAATTAAAATTAAAAGAGAAGTGTTGGCATGCCCATTTACTCAAATTTGTCAGCGGGCTCAGTTAGGAGATCCTTTTGAAAGACGAGCAAAATTAATTGAGCATATTGTTCGTTCACATGTTGAATGCCCTTTTGGAGAGTCTTTTGGGTATTGCCAAAAGTGGAATGAAGTAAAAAAGCGAGTTGCTGAAGACCTTAAAAGAAAATTGAATTGTCTTGAAGCAAGTGATGAAGTTCTAAAGCCGAAATTTCGTCTGGCTCTTGAAAAGCACGTACTAGAGTGTCATAAGGAATCTTGTAAATACATAAAAGCATGTAGCCGTTGTGAAAATACTATTTCAACAGCTGAAGGAGATTTTAAAAATCATTCATGCTCTGTCAAAAATAGATCAAAACTAGCAAATCATGGTGACTCAATTAAAGAAGTTATTGTTGAAACGACTAAAAGAAATACGAATTCTTCGAAAGAAGAAGGGGTGCAGGTAGCAAAAAGTAAATCAAGTTTAAGATCAAAAAGCCATGCAGTTGAATTGCCATCATGGTGTTGGGTTTTGAATTGTGAAAAAGAGTTTCAAGATATTAAAAAATTGAAAGATCATTTAGCTCATGACCATGCAGTTTGTATGGAGTGTTTTGAAAAGTATGCAGTTACGGAGAGAATCAAAAATCATAAAAAATCTTTAGCACATAAGACTGAACATGATAGGGTCCTTAAGCGTAAGGGTGAGCACTCTGAAGACTTGTTTTTATTTGGAAAAAAAGAAGTGTGTGTAATGTGCGCAATCAGTTACTGCTTTACTAATGCTGATCAGCTCAAGGATCATATAAAAAGTGGTCATAAAAATAAAGCATATCATGTTGAGCATGAATTGGGTTTTGATGATCGAAGCTCTGATTCTTCAGGATATTGCCAGGGTAAAGATCTTATTGATTCGGAACCTGAAGATGATTTTGAACATAGCTATAAAGAGTATTCAAGCTTTGATGAAGAACTTAAAGATTGGAAATACGAAACTCCACAATTTGATGAAGATAGTACTTTTCGCGTAGTGCATGAGTATACTGATTCGGATAAAAGCCTTATGAACTTCAGTGATTTAGAATCATCAATTGAAGAGGATATTTTTCTTAGTTGTTGGATGAAAAAATGGGACGTGGAGTTTACATCTGACGAAAAGACTAAGCTTAAGCTTAAGAAAAAATATTGCTGTGCTGCACTGGAAGGCGAAGAAACTATAATTGAACATTTTCAATCTATGCATAATATTTGCTTTGAATGTATGAAAAGTAAGGCTTTTTTCTCCAGGGCTGAAGAGCTTATTAAACATGAAAATAGATCTCATAAAGGAAAAGTCGTGCGGGCCTCGAAGTGTCTGACGTACGGTGAAAAAGTGGTCTGTTTGTTATGCGTTACCAAGCATTGTCAGTACGGAAAACCAGAAGAGCTTGAGCTGCATATTGAGCAAAATCATCACGTAAATTAATCAAAATTAAAAATTTAGATAAGCCCTTCATGAATTAATTTTTGATGGGCTTATTTGTTTCCAAAAATTGTAGGTTGCATCGGCGATTGCCTCATGCGTATAACATTGTTGTACACGCTGGTAACCAGCAAGGGCAAGAGATGTTCTTAATTCAGCATCTTGCATAAGTTGCATTAATTTTTGTGTAAGATCTTCAAGATCATTTTGCTCAAAAATAAGTCCGGCATTGCCAATGACATAAGGAATTTCTCCTGCATTACTCCCAAGGATTGCAACTTTGCATGCCATTGCTTCGATGAGCACATGTCCAAATTGCTCTTTCCACGTTAGCGCATGCAAATAAGAATAAGTATATACGATATTATTCTGTTAGAAGTAGGACCATTGGGTGAAATCAGTATCGTATTGAGAAAGAATGTTGCATATAATCTTGCTTGCAGACATGAAAAAATCAATTACGATTGTATCGTTTTGGTTTAGGGTTTTACATTTGTAAGGATTTAAATGTTGTTATTGTTGTTTTTACTTTTAAGTTTGATAAGTGTACAGCCTTCTGGCTATGCAGTTTTGCCGGAATGTAATAAAGTTATAGTAGAACTACAGTTTTTGAGTTTGAAGCAATCGTCACAATCTCAAGATATGAAGAAGCATTGTCGGGATATTATTTTCAAGAGTATTAAGAATTTGTTTGCTTCAGAAAACCTTCTATTAACAAATAATTTTATTGGAATTTCAATAGGAACCGGAGGAGTAAAGCTGGTTCTTGATTTGTTTGCAGCAACTCTTTTTGCTATTGGTATTTTGACTCATAAATCAGGTGATCCAGACCCTAAGATGCTTCCACTCAATAATGATGATAATTTGCCAAATTTAGGTGGACCAAATAATCG
>CAYSDC010000007.1:25144-29841 GCA_964429765.1 uncultured Pseudomonadota bacterium | reverse complement strand
AGACTGGATAAAATTGGAAAAAATTCTGATGAAATTATAGATAAGGCATTAAATATTCTTCAAAAAGCTATCGATAATAGAACAATCGCGAGCTCTGGTGAATATAAGATAAGGGGGGTTGTTGATGGACACGAGCTTGAGGTTAGGGGTGCTGTTGTTGGAAGTGCTGTAAAAATTGGAACTTTTTTTGTAGATAAAAATTGTTGTTAAAAATAATAGAAAAAGGAAGTATATGCTTGGATGCGAAACAGATACAGATCTTGCATATTTACAAGAAATCGAAAAAAAAATTCAGCAAAATCCAAAAGATTTGGGGTTGCTTCTAAAAAAAGCAATTCTTTACTATGAACCATTTCACAAAGCGAGCGAAGCTGCAGAAATTTTTAAGTTCATTATTAAGCAAGACCCCTATTATGTTGATGCGTATTTATGGCTTGCAGAAGTGTTATCGGATCATTTATGCCAAGAAAAAGAAGCAGAAGAAGTTTTGAGAAAAGCTCTGATGATTGATGCAACGCATGCAGGTTGCCATACATTATTGGGTTGGCTTATGTTTTCAAGGTTGGATAAAGAATGTGAATTGCACTATCGAGAAGCTATTAAATATGAGCCTACATGGTTGAGGCCAAGATTATGTTTAGTTAATTATTTGCGCAGGATTAATGAGCATCAAAAGGCCCAGCATGAGGCTCGAGAGGCATTACGCTATGTTGTAGATGATATTCCTGAAAATATAGATTCAATTACTCAGCATTATGAACATTTTATTACTGGGCGATATGATCAAAAAATAAAAAATAAGCTTTTAAATGCGGTTAAAGAATTAGGTGAAAAAATTGATAATGGTGATGATTAAAATAATTTAAGGTTGTGTGAATTGACATTTTTCGTAACTTTTCACGTCATCTTTGGCGATGCAAGCGATCGTCTGAATATGGCTCTTCGGCTAGTTTTATGAACTTATTGGAATCATTGAAGTTTATCAGTGAAATTTGCGCATTGATTTTATTCACCATAAAATCGGCGCAAGGCTTTATAAGCTCTTTAATGTCATCCCAATGTTCATTTTCTAGACCTATACAAATCGATTTAGCCCGTTTTATCACAGCTTGATATACTTTAGGTAAATGATTTGTTACCCAATCTGCCGCTGCAGGTTTAGATCTTATCGCATTTGTTTCTAAGGTGCTCCAGATTCGCGCATAAGTATCATCCTCAAGATCAGCAGCAAGTCTATCTACATCATCAAGCATGGCGTTGATAAAATCATGGTATGGTACATGCACCAATAGCTGCTCGGGTTCTAACCCCCATAAAGTTTGACTCTTTAATAAAACTTGAGTCACAATGAGCGCAAGATCAGGCATTTCATGAGTGAGCCACGGTTCAACGATACCTTTCTCAAAAGATTCACGTAGCCATTCACCATATTGAAAATCAAAATAAGGAGGATATTGCCAAGGATTAATCGCTGCCTTTTCAACAATTGTTATTTCAATGGGCCTTTTTGAGCTTTTCATGTAAATGCCAGAAATTTGAAGAAAACTCGCAATTAATTGAGTTTTTTCTTCTAAAGTTGTCACACGATTATTAACAATGAATAAATCAATATCGCTGTATTTTTGTAGTCCTCCTACAAGGGATGAACCATAAAGATAAACGCCGAAAAGATTAGTTCCCAATATCTTTTTCAGTAATGCTAGACAGTCTTTAAGTTGTTGTTGCATTTCATCGCTATAAATATGTGTCATAATGTATTCCTATATGAAATGCTATTCCAAAAATTGTAGGTTGCATCGGCGATTGCCTCATGCGTATAACATTGTTGTACACGCTGGTAACCAGCAAGGGCAAGAGATGTTCTTAATTCAGCATCTTGCATAAGTTGCATTAATTTTTGTGTAAGATCTTCAAGATCATTTTGCTCAAAAATAAGTCCGGCATTGCCAATGACATAAGGAATTTCTCCTGCATTACTCCCAAGGATTGCAACTTTGCATGCCATTGCTTCGATGAGCACATGTCCAAATTGCTCTTTCCATGCCGGTGTATCAAAAGATGGCAGAACCAAAATATCAAGTGTTCGTATCAAGTCGGCTACTTCGTGGTGCGGTATTGAATCGATAATTGATATTCGATCTTCAAGCCCATGCTTTTTAATTTCTTGTATGAGTTGCTGGTAAGCTGGCCCTTTGCCAGCAAAAATAAGCTCCCAGCTTACATTGTTTGCTGCACATTGTGCAAATGCGCTGAGCAAGAGAAAGATCCCTTTCTCTTCAACGAGTCGACCGATAAAACCGATGCGGAAATGTAATTTTTCTTGTACTGTTTGCGCTGGATAAAAAACATTCAGATCAACACCCAGCTGAGGTAATATTTTTATTGGTTTCGTAAGGCCAATCTCGCGTAAAATTTTTTCAGCGTCTTGATTTCCTGCAAAGGCACCAGAGCTATTACGTATGTTGAGTTTCTCAATGAAACGCCAGAAAATACGGTGCCCCCATGTGCGTTTGATGTGCCAATTAATCCATGTAAAAAAAGTGAATGTTGTTTTGAGCCGTAGGAGTTTTGTTAGAACAATTACTTGTGCAAAGCTGAGCGCTGTCGCTCCTTGCTCAACATGAATAAGATCAGGTTTGTATGCTTTGAGGAGCTGTGCAAGAGGTTTGGTTTTATAAAAATAACGCACTTCATTTCCGGCATTATAAACCGGTAATGCCAGAAATGAACAATTATGCGTGTTTTGATCAGTAAGATTTTCACTAGCTACATCATGTGTAAACAAGCATGACGGCCATTGTGTCGGGAAGAGGACCGTTAGTGTAATATCTGGATGACGTTGTGCAAGTACTTTCCATTTATCTCTATTGATTGCGGAAATGTAGGTATGGCTGATGACCAAAACTTTCATAGTATTATACGCTTTGCTCAGGAGCCGACGATTTTTGTGATTGGTTTGTGGTATACGCTGGCGATCCCGGGTCTCTTTGTGCGCCATGAATTTTTTGATTCATCTTGTTACATTCGTCAAACCACGATTCAAGTCCTGGATAGGTTGTTAGAAGCCCATGTTTAAAGATGGCATGAATCTTTTCGGTTGCTAAATTATCGGTGATAAATTGAACAGCATTGCGCATCATTTTTGCATGGAGCTCAGGGTTCTTTAAAATCTTAATTGTCTTTTGAGCCATACAAGTATCATTGTCAATTGAGGCGAGGTAGCCGGTATGATTTTCAATAACATAATCGCGTGGTCCTCCGCAATTGGTTGCAACAATTGGAATACCGTATGAAAGTGCTTCAAGTCCTACAATTCCCAGACCCTCTTGGTGAGACGTAATAAGCATCAGTGATGCAGTTCGGTATAAATGAGTGAGGTCAGCTTGGCTAACTTGGCCTGTAAACGTGACTTTTTTAAAGTTTTTGTATTGTTGAGCAAATGAACGAAGCTTTTCATCGCTTGGCTTTTGTCCAACGACATAGAGCTTAGATTCAGGAAGAGCATCCGAAATTTTTTCAAATGCGCGTATGAGCATGTCTATATTTTTTCGTGGATCACTGAACCGTCCAACTGCAATAATAACATGTTCAAGCGGTGGTGTCCGCAACTCTTTTATTTTTGGATCCATGGGAAATCCACAGAGCACCATATTTTGTCGTGGTTTGCCAAGAATGCGTTCGAATTGAACTTTTGAGTAATTACTTAAAGCAAAAATAAAAGATGATCGTGCAAGAATTTTTTTCTCAATTCTGTGCATGAAGGTGAAGCAACTTTATCAATAAAAGCGTAAATTCCGGTTAGCTTCTTAACCCGTTCGGATCGGTCATCGTCATAGGGGGTGGAAACCCACATCGCAAATTTTTTATTAAGCTGAATCAATGGATGAGCTGCAATACATGTTCCACTGACCGCAAAAAAATAGTCAAAACCTTCAAGCTGTTTTTTCCACTCTGAGGCTGTAAATTTGTAATGTCCAGGTTCCCAGAATGCCCACCGTGCACCAATTTCAACGCAATTCATGCCAAAATAGGTAAGTGGTTTTGTAGAAGATACAAATTTAAATGAACGTAAACTTGCAGCAATCTCTTTATCAAACCCAAGAAAAAAAACAGTAGGCTCAAAGTAGATTGAGCAGAATTTGTAAATAATTTTAAGAGAGGTAAGAACTCCGCCGTAATCGTAGGTGTTACGAATTGATAAAATAGCAATTTTTGGTTTTTTTGTAGGCAACTTCATCAGTTCTCCTTCTCTCACTCAAAGAGTCTTATGTGCAACGAAAAAAAGATCAGAGGCGAGGATCTTAGTGTTGATAATACCAATCTTGCGTAAAAGTCCTATACATTTTTTAACGAATGTTTGTAATGTATGAGGAAAAAACTCTGCAATGACTTGAGGTGATGCTCCTCCTTGTAGCTCAATAGTGATGTTTGTAAATCCAGCATCTGACAGTGTTTTACGGAGTGTTTCTGGAACGTAATAGCGCTTATGTGTCATATCACGACGATGATTGAATGTGAGATTGTATGCAGGTAAAAATTTGTCATTATCGTGAGGAACTGAACCAATCAAAATACCTCCCGGTTTGCATAGTCTGAAAAGATCAAAAACAAGCTGCTTCTCATGTGAGATGTGCTCTATAATGTCGAACGCAAGAATAACATTAAATGTTTGAGCTTGTAGATCAATAGGATTTTCA
>CAYSDC010000007.1:24561-24985 GCA_964429765.1 uncultured Pseudomonadota bacterium | reverse complement strand
TAGATACTTCTTCAGGTAGTTGAGTTTAACGTCGGAAAGTTTTTTATCACGATCTTGTCTATATTTACTCAAGTCCACGAGATTGCCCTTTCTCTCTTGGGTTGTAATAAAAATTTTGTTTCATATCAAGAGAAGATAAAAACTGAGAAAGTTGTTTTTTTAAGGTGTATTGTTGAACTACACCATGTGCTTTTTGTGCAATAGTTTTTCGCTTATCAGGATTATGTAAATAAAACGTTACTTGGGCTGCAAGCTCATCAAGGTTTTCAAAGCAAGCGATAGATTCATATTCGGTAAAGAGTCCAGCTGCCTGCTCATGCGTGCGTTGAGTAAGCAAAAATGCACCGCTTGCAGGAACTTCGAAGGTTCGCATATTATGTGCTGTTGCATTTTGTTCACGAATGAAATTCAGAACAATATCAGC
>CAYSDC010000007.1:23586-24542 GCA_964429765.1 uncultured Pseudomonadota bacterium | reverse complement strand
ACAGGTAGTGATGCCAGTAGATGCTGCGTTGAATTTCCATTCCATACTACAAACGGATTGTCTGGATAAAAATTAATAATTATTGGATTGTACTGTGCTTTGATTATTTTGAGTGTTGAAGGAAAAATATTTTCACCTTTGATCAAAAATAACAAATCTGGACGGTATTTTTTAATTTGCTTGAGCAATGATTGGTTAATTAAATAATTGTTGAGCCAGTTGGTGAATCGAACAGGAAACCAAGGCAAAAATTGATATCGATTATTAAAGGTGATGACACGATAGCCCAGTGTATAAAATGTTCGTGCAAATGATGAAGCATAGGTATATTGATCATCATTTTTGCTAAACATGCCGACAAGCATTACGGTTTGCATAATATCGTATTATTTTTGGGGTTTTACAATAAGGTCGGTAAGATACGATTTGGTAAGCGCTGGCAGAGAGATAAAGAATTCAAAAAAACTATGTATATCACATTCAAGCGTTGTACAAACATGCTTCCAAAAGAGTGCTGCGGCTATTACCAACATACAGCTGATGGCAATTGCTCCCCCAAATGCTTGAAAGAAGTAAACGAGTACAGGTCCAAGTGCCATGATTACAATTGATTGCAATATTTGGCTTCTGGTTAGCTTCCAGGGGTTTTTAAATCCATACAGATATACCGCAGGGACATCATCAAAAAATGCTCGTGCAATTCCATAGATAGTCATCACTTGGTAAATGGGAATCATGGGAAGCCATTTGTTTCCGAGTAACAAAGGGATCCAAATATGAGCACACAGTGCCATGAGGAGTTGTGTTGGAAGGAGTAGTATCATTTTTATTGCTTGAGTTTTCACAAAGATATTACGTATTTCTGGAACATTAAATTGGTACAGAGTATAAAGTGGTACGGTGAGACGCCCAAAAATGCCGGTGAGCATGACAGGAAATGTCGCCATTGAAAAAGC
>CAYSDC010000007.1:23180-23576 GCA_964429765.1 uncultured Pseudomonadota bacterium | reverse complement strand
ATGCTTTTGCATAAAGACCAGCTTGATCTGTTGTGCTGAGCATACCAATTAAAAATGGCATGAAGTCATAAATAGTTAAACTAAAAATAAAGCCAAGCCAGGTTGCAATGCCAAAGGTTTTAAAAAACAGTTTTGCAACATTCCAATCAAAATCGAATCCAATTTTCCAAGGGCTTACAAAAAAATAGGCAACCGAAATGAGCCCCTTTTCAACGAAGCGTTGAAGCACAAGGCTGTAGATGCCAAATCCATTGAGCGCTGCAATTATCGCAACGATATAGCTGCTTACAACGGTGCAAAACTCAAGACCTGCAAGTGTATGAAGGCGATATGAGCGCTCAAGAATAGTGCGATAGGTGAGCCCAACTTTTTCAAGCCAATAGATAGCTGCAAGTT
>CAYSDC010000007.1:13655-23170 GCA_964429765.1 uncultured Pseudomonadota bacterium | reverse complement strand
CCCATCCCCATTCAACAGCCCAGTTAAAAAAAATGAAATAAAAAAGGGCCATTGCCAAAAGACCAAAATCATGTGGCGAAAGAATGCGTGTGAGCCAGATGGAAAATCCGATATTGCACAGCATGCCGCCGTATTGACCAAGGCTGAGTGAGATAAAGTTTCTTACAACTTTTGATCGAAGTTCATGACTCATTCTTCACCCACAATTTTTTTGTAGACTTCATAAACGGTGTGCCCATATATGTCCCAGCTGAGCTGTAAACTTTTTTGTTGAGCATCTTTTCCCATTTCATGTGCAGCTGTTTGATTATGATAACACCAAGAAATTTTTTCAGCCAGAGAATTGCTTTTTCCCGCCTCTACAATAAATCCATTTTTTCCCGGTTCAATAAGGTCTGGCCCAGCGCAGCGAGTTGTTGTAATGACCGGTAATCCGCTTGCCATTGCTTCACCGATAACCATGCCAAATCCATCTTCCAGTGAGGGGAGTACCAGTACGCTTGCTTGGGAGTATAATCTTTTTAAACGATGCTTATCTGTAGGGCCATGAATAATAACGTTGCTGGCAAGATTATAGTTGGGTAGGAGTTGATATAAATCTTTCTGTAACGAACCAACTAAAATAAGTTGCGCCTGCGATTCTGGCAATCCAAGCATATTCCATGCTTCCAATAAATGGTGGACACCCTTGCGTACACTGAGCAGTCCTACAAATATGACTGTAAATTTTTCAGGTACGCGTTTGTTTTCAGCTCTAAAAAACTGTGTATCAACGCCACATGGGGCAACGATAATTTTTTCAGATTGCACTCCATGCTTGATAAAGCTTGAACGTGCAAATGAAGAGGGCGTAACAATGTAGTCTGCAAGTTCATATTCTTTGACCATTTTGTATGCATTTGCTCGATGAATAGGAGGATACAGAAGCCCAAGCTCTTTGTAGGCCGTTTGTAAAATTTCTTGTTGTTCAAGAATGTGGCATGACCCAGATTCAATAATCAGGCGGCCAGCCTTTTTTTTAATAAGTGGAATGCTGTTTAAAACGTAATGAGCCCATCCAACAAAAAGATCAATCGGTTTACTAGATCGGAGTTGTTTGGCGATAAAGCGGTCGAACAAATCATCTTTAAAAACATTAAATGTTGATGGTTGTATGACTCGTCCAAGTCGTAGTTTACAATAACTTTGATCAATAAAATTACAAAGCTTACTTTGAGCGACAAGATTTTTTGGAATTGTTTGTTTATCTGCGGCTGTGTAGCTAAAAGTTATTAATTTTTCCAGGCTATTACGCTTGGCAAGTTGTGCTGCCAAGTGAAGTGCATGAAATCGCCCGCCAGCAGCAACCATAACTTTCATTGCGTCTCGCCTAGATCAAGTTGAACAAAACTCCAGAGTCTTAGATCAAAGGTTACAAATCGAGTTTTTACCAAATCGGTTGATGTCAGCCATAAGCTGTCAAAAATAAAAGAGATGTCGCTCGCTTTCCACGGAGCAGATTTTTTATGCACAATAATTATTCCCATCGAAAAAGGAATAGCCGCTTCTTCTTGCCACGTATGGGGGATCATAAAAAACAATTTTTCTGGAATGGGCGAGCTAAAGCGAAACCCATTGTTAAGCCGTTGGATATTAAATGATTGTTGAGTGAGATCTTGGCTATATATTTTTGCTTGTGTTACGTGATACGCTTCAAGCTCTGGATTTTTGAAAAAAAGGCGTGCCGCCTGAGTCATTCCCTGCTGCATCAGCAATGTATCGCTGTTATAGCAGTGAAGTGTTCCAATCATGATAAGTCGTAGATCTGGAATAGACTGGTAGTAATCAACAAGCCCCTGAAAGGCGCGGTCTCGCTGATGCGTAACAAAGCTACGTGTTATAAGAGCTTGTCTGTCGTGCACAATTCCCCACGCGATAAAAAGGAGCAAACATAACGATGTTACTAGATTCCTGATCAAGTTCGGGATGACTCCTATTTTTATCCAGGTGGTACAATGAGAACAAATTTCATACAGTATCAATGCAAAAAATGGAATTGCAGGATAAAAATAGCGACCGTCAGGAGAAACTAAGCTTATTGGCCATGCAAGTAAAAAAAATGAGAGCGTATAAAAGATAATTCTTTTGCGTCGTTCAGGTGCTTGAAGCAAGGTTATGAAAAAAGCTGCTGCAAAAAGCGTGGTGACGATGATTGTTATAAGTTTAGAGCTGTTTTGTAGCCCCCAAAACGGTTTAACTGCTTGATACCAGTTGAACAGTATCTTTTGCGGTAGGGAGCTAAGTGCTAAAATCTTTTGTTCATGAACGGCTGCCGGGCCGAGTAAAAAGAAGCGAGCTGCAAGGTAGCCGACTGTTGCGATAAAAAAGAGATACGATTGTTTAATGATATTTTTATCCTTAAACATTACAAGAAATAAAATGAGCACAATCGGGAAAACAATGGCGATTTCGTAGCACAAAAGTGATAACACAAAAAGCAGTACTGCCAAGAGATTCCAACGTTGCTGATTGGTCCGCAAGAAACAAGCATATGCAAGCAGCATGAGTGCCCACAAAAGGTATCCAGGGACAACGTGTGATGTAACACCAACATAAGCGGGTGTGAGTGCTGGGTGAAATGCACATACAAGTGCGAGTAAAAGAGCCATCCAATAATTTAAAAATTCTGCAAACAGATAAACCAGGCAGCTTGCTGTTAAGGCATGAAGTACCACGTTGACCAAGTGATAGGCGTAGGGATTAAGTCCAAAGAGATGATAGCAGACATAGTGACTGAGTGTCATGAGTGGGCGGAAGTAGGTCAAAAAGCCTTCTGGGCTGTGGCTGGTGAGCTCATTGAGTGCAATATATGAAGATTGAATCGGCTTGAAGATGCATGAAAAAAGGTCATGAAGGTTTTTGATTTGTGAGCTGAAAAAAACTAAGCCAAAGCAATCGGAATCAAAGCCCATGGTTGCATAAGGTATTCCTAAAATCAGAAATACCAAAAGTGCAGCAAAAAGTGCAAACATATGCTTTGAAAATAGAGAGCTCATGGTTTGATTTTTCATATTTATATTATCGGGTTATTTTTTTGCTCAAAGATTTAAGTTGTTTTTGTAGCGTAGACAGTTTTGTTTTTAAATGAGTAAGAGAGTCTTTAAGCTGCGTGAGTTTTTTATTGAGGACATTTTTTTCTTCTTTTTTGCGTTTTTCATCTTCTAGTCTTTCTCTTTCTAGTCTCTCTCTTTCTAGTCTCTCTCTTTCTAGTCTTTCTCTTTCTAGTCTTTCTCTTTCTAGTCTTTCTCTTTCTAGTCTTTCTCTTTCTAGTCTCTCTCTTTCTAGTTTCTCTCTTTCTAGTCTTTCTCTTTCTAGTTTCTCTCTTTCTAGTCTCTCTTTTTCTAGTCTCTCTTTTTCTAGTCTTTCGTGCTCTAATCGAGCTTCTTCCTTGAGTCTATCCTCTTCAGCAGCTGTTGGTAATGGTAATGAGGGTCCTGTTAAGATGTTATTCAAAGTTATTCTAACTTTTTCAGCAGCATCGTGATCCCAACGTGGCGAAATGTTATTGTCTAAAAAACTTTGTATTTTTACCTTATCAACATGAGTAAGTTTTTTTGATACAGAAATTTTTTCAATAAGTGGTGCAAACGAAGTAGCATTTTGTTGATTAATTAGATCAAGCATATAATTGAAGATATGCATCTGTTTTTGATAAATTGTTGTAGTTTTATCTTGATTGATAATTGAGTATTCTTGGAGCACTTGATTGATGTTAGCACCTTGACTAATAAGTTCTTGCGCTGCTTGTACGTTTTCATTCTTTATAGCATAAAATAGTGGTGATTCTTCCAGTTTGTTAAGTGTGTTTACTTGGGCACCTTGCTCTATAAGATAGCGAATGGTTCCTGCCGAGCACGTTGTAGCGGCAAAATGAAGAGGCGTATCTCCAAGATTAGTTCGGGCATTAATATCTGCTCCCATATTAACGAGTTCTTCAATAATTTTTCGACAAGCTTTGACGCATCCAAAATGTAAGGCCGTGAGCGAAGTTTTGAGGTCCGGATCATTAATAGTTTTTTTTAGTGCAGGGTCATTAAGTTGGTCAAATCGATTATATTTTATGCAGTCAACGATGGAGGTTGCTTTAACGTTGAGCTCATCTACTTGAAGATAGACAAAGTCTGTTTTATAGGTGTCATTATTGCCATATTTATATTCATAGGCAAATGCGGTATTATTATGGTTAATATCTGAATTGTCGAATTCAATTTCTTTAACGGTTGAGACACCATCATTATACAAAAACCAAGAATTAGGCTCCTTTTTAACAATTGCAATGGTATGTGGACCCATTGGAGAGCTGCTACTATGACCGTCAAGTCCTTTGGCTATGAGCGAAAATTTAAATAAATTATTGTGTTTAGAATAATTTCCAGTAAGTAAAGCATTGAGCGTATTTTTATATTTTTTATGATTGATTCTGTTAAGCGTGTGTTCAAATCCATTAACTGTTCTGAATTCTCCTGTTTTTGGGGGATATTCAATTACTAAATCTATAGGGATCTGAATTAAAGAGTATCGATTTAATGTTGCAATTGTATCAGATTTGAAGTCCTCAATGCTTCTTGAAAAATTAATAAATATTTTAGTTCCTTCTAAATCATGAGCATTAATGCGATATCTTTTTGATTCAAAGCATGTTATCCCAAAATAAAAGTAAGCCAGTTCGGTATTGACCGCATGTTTCAGATAATTCAAAAATAGCGGAACGAAAAATGTTCCCATCGCATTAAACCGTTCTATAATTTTATGATCCGCAAGTGATTGTTTAAAATCGGTTATTAAAACTGGCTTTTCTGCGGATTGTATATTTCCATATTCATTTTTACTTTTTATTTTGTTAGTCATTAACACACCTAGAAGATTTTGTAATTTTTTTTCAGGGGTGTTATCTGTAAAATTGATATTTTGATAGGCTTCCACAAATTCCTGACATCCGGTGAATGCATGGAGCCCTACGCTTACCCAGCATGAATTAGCTTCCCACTTTATGTTTCTATTAGGAACCGGATCGGCCTGCACAGGAACTATTAAAAGTAACAGTGATAACAATAAAAAATTTTCAAGCGTTTTTTTGATCAGTTTCATAAAAAGAGCTCCCTTTTTTTTGAAGATCTACTGTATTTAATTCGAGCTTATTTCTGAAATATTCTATTGTTTTTTTCAAGCCATCTTCAAGTTGAATTGTTGGCTGCCAGCCTAGTGTTGCTTTGGTAAGCGTTAAATCGGGCTTGCGTTGAAGAGGATCATCAGCAGGCAACGGTTTAAATGCAAAGGGTGATGAGTTTCCTGTTAGCTTAACAACAAGGTCTGCCAGTTGCAGCAGATTAAACTCTTGATCGTTTCCTAAATTGAGTGGGCCGGTGACGGAGCGGTTCGTATTCATCGCAGCAATTATGCCTGCAACAAGATCGTCAACGTAACAAAATGAACGGGTTTGCGTTCCATCACCATACATGGTGATCTGCTCGTTTTTGAGTGCTTGAATAATAAAGTTGCTCACAACACGTCCATCATCAGGATCCATGTTGGGGCCATAGGTATTGAAGATGCGAATAACTTTGATATCTGTCTTATGCATGCGATGGTAATCAAAAAAAAGTGATTCTGCGCAGCGCTTGCCTTCATCATAGCACGCACGAATGCCTATCGGATTAACAGCTCCTCTGTAGCTTTCAGGTTGCGGATGAACATCGGGGTCTCCATACACTTCGCTGGTTGATGCTTGCAGAATGCGTGCATTGTGTATACGTGCAAGCTCAAGCACATTGAGCGCTCCAAGTACGCTAATTTTTGTTGTGTAAATAGGGTCTTTTTGATAATGCGGTGGAGAAGCAGGGCATGCTAAATTAAAAATACAGTCGATATGCGCACGTTCAGGCAGATGGGTGAGTGGATTGATAATATCATGTTTAATGAATGAAAAGTTTTTGTTTTGGCGCAGTGGTGCAATATTTTCTTCGTAGCCGGTGTAAAAATTATCAAGCGCAATTACCGTATGTCCAAGTTGTAAGAGTTTTAGACATAAATTGCTGCCAAGAAACCCCGCGCCGCCTGTAACTAAACATACTTTTTGACTGCTCATGGTTTGAAATTTTCTCTTTAAATGTTTTTGTGAGTGATTGCTTTGTCGATGGTTGATCCTGGTAGAAGCGATGTTTGTTCAATTTGTGCTGCATTGAGAAGCTGTTTAATAGTTGTTGAAATTTGTTCAGCCTCAAGCCCAGCATGTTTTTTTAGATATGCACGAGAACCAACTGTGTGGTAGTAAAAATCTTGAACACCAAAAGCTTTAAAAATAATTTTATTGGGCATTGATTGCGCGATAAAGCTGCTTGCAGCTTCGCCCAAGCCTCCAATAACACTGTGCTCTTCGATAGTAAAAATAGCTTTTACATTTTTATGGCGAGCTAAAAAAAATTCACTATCAAAAGGTTTAATGGTTGGCATACTCACCAAGCCAGTAGGAATTCCTTGAGCTTCTAGTGTTTTGCAGGTTTGCCAAGCAAGATCAAGCCCATTTCCTGTCCCAACAATTAAAATTTCATCATGCGGTATAATTTCTATTGCTTTGCCAAGCTTGCAAAGGGTTTGTTCTGGGTACTGCACCAGCTCTTCATGTGTTGAAAGACGTAGATACGATGGTCCATCCAGATGATTAATTTGTGGTATTAAATCTTTGACTTCACGATTTGATCCTGGACTAACGACGGTCATTCCTGGGAGCACTCGCATGATTGCAACGTCTTCAAGAGCATGGTGTGTGACGCCTGCTTGACCATAACTATAGCCTCCTCCGTTTCCCACAATTTTAATTGGCAAATTTTGGTAGCAGACATCAACACGAATCTGTTCAAAGCAACGCATGCAAGCGAATGGAACAATTGAGTAAACGTAAACATTTTTCCCCGCCATTGCAAGCCCTGCAGCCATGCCAACCATGTTCTGCTCGGCAACGCCGGCATTGACCATGCGTTCAGGATATTTTTCTTGAAATTTTTCAATAACGGAATAGCCAACATCACCAACAACTAAATAAAGATTGGGATCTCGGGCCGCTTCCTCAAATAAGTAGTTAAGAAATATATTTCTCATGGGCACAACTCCTTATGAGCCAGAGAAAATTGTTCTGGAGAAAATGATTTATAATGCCATTCAATTTTATCTTCAATAAATGAAACACCATGCCCTTTGTGTGTTCGTGCAACAATGATATCAGGTTTATCTGATTTACCGGTCTGCGCAAATGCCGCAAGTAACGCTTCGATATTGTGACCATCGACTGAGATGGCATTGCATCCAAATGCTTTGAATTTATCTTCAAAGTTTCCTGGCATGATATCATCCGTAATATCAAGCCCTTGTAAGTTATTGTAATCAACAATAACGGTCAGATTATTAAGTTTGAAACGCGCAGCCATAGTGACCGCTTCCCAAATTGACCCTTCTTGGCATTCACCATCGCCAACAAGGACACAAACTTTATTATTTTGCTTATTGTGCTTTGCAGCGAGTGCAAGTCCAACACCAAGTGAAAGGCCATGCCCAAGCGATCCGGTGCTTGATTCTATACCAGGAAGAGCTCCCTTCATTGGATGCCCGCATAAAACGCTGCCATCTTGATAGTGTGTACTTAAAATTTCTTCTGGAATAATGTTTGCGCTTGCAAGTGCTGCATACAATGCGGCTGCACTATGCCCTTTGCTGAGAATGAAATAGTCACGATCTAGCCGTTGTTGTTTAATGGATTCAATATCTAAAAATGAATGATACACAACAGCTAAAAGATCGGTTACTGAAAATGAACAACCCAAATGTGAACTTTTTGCTTTGGTTAACATCGTTAAAATGTTTATGCGCATGCGCTGTGCATGTTGTGCAATCACTTCAGGAAGTGTGCTGTTGTTGAGTGGTGTTCGAAGATTTTCCATCGGCCCCCAACCTTTCGTCATAAAGATGGAGATTATTTTTAAACCAAGAAATTGTTTTTTCAATTCCTGCAGCAAGCGAAAAGCGTGGTTTCCAATCAAGAATGGTTTGTGATTGGGTGATATCAGCCACCCAATGTGTTGGTTCCCATGGTCGTTGTGTATGCAGTCCCCATTCTACGGTAAGACCGGTTGGCCAACAGCTCTGAGCTGCAAGGACAACATCATTGATTGTTGATTGCACACCACTGCCGGCGTTAAAAACAAAATGAGTTGCAGGCTTTTTCTGGATGACAGCCAAGAGAGCCGTAATCATATCATCGATATAAATAAAATCTCTGACCAGATGCGGTGATGAAAGTTGCAACGGTTTATTATGAATCATGCTCAGTGCGATTGTTGGAACAAGACGTGTGTGTAACTCTGCATCTCCGTAGACCGAAAATGGTCGTACCGTATAAATAGGAAGTTTATTAAAAAGAGCTTCTTTTAAACAGAGCTGTGTGCTTGCTGCCTTACTGACGGCATAATCGCTGATCGGTTCAAGAACCAGATTTTCATGCATGGGAATATCTTTTTTTCCGTATTCAGAAGAGCTGCCCGTGTTTACAAAACATTCAAAGCCAACTTTTTTGCATGCATTAAGTAAGTTGAGCGTTCCATAAAAGTTAACGTCGAATACTTTTTTTTGATCAGTTTCATAAGGCATGCCGCCAAACGATGCAAGATGAAAAATGAGATCGGGTTTAATTGTCTGAACGATAGCGTTGATTGCTGCAAATTCAGTTAATCCAATGTAAAGAATTTGTACTTTATCAACAATATCTTTGATGCGCCAGAGTGGGTCATTTGGTTGCACGAGTAGATATACTTCATGCTGCTGGCTTAGAAGCGAGCGCACAAGATTTGATCCTATGAAGCCCGATCCTCCAGTAACAAGAACTTTCTTCATGACTATTCCACTTTCTCATTTTTTTGCTTATGCAACACTTCACTAATTAAATAAGGCGGCCGTGCTTTTACCTCTTGAAATATACGAATAAGATATTCACCGATAATGCCCAGTGCAAGCATTTGAATGGTTCCAAAAATAAACATAACCATGAGCAGCGTTGAAAATCCTTGTGGAGCTCCGTATCTGAAGTGTAAATAAAGATGCTGCGATAATTGTTATGCATACTGCGATGATTGCTAAGCGAGAAATGAATTCAAGTGGTTTATACGAAAAGTTAACAATCGCTTTTTTGACCCATGAAAAATTTGCAAAAAAGCTGTTACTTGATTTACCACCTGCGCGATCTTCGCGCACATATTCAAGCCCTGTTTGCCTGAAGCCGGCCCAGGTTCGCAGTCCTCGAATATACAGATCTTTTTCAGGTAAGCTATTGATGATGTTTAAAACCTTGCGATCAATCAGGCAGGTATCTCCAGCATCAAGAGGGATATCAAGATACGAAAGCCATTTGAAAATGCGATAAAAGCAGGTATACCCAATGCGGCGTAAGATGCTGCCTTTACGCTTTTTACGGATGCCATACACAACATCAA
>CAYSDC010000007.1:8425-13645 GCA_964429765.1 uncultured Pseudomonadota bacterium | reverse complement strand
TCCCATTTTTTTATAAATTCAGGAATAAGTTCTGGTGGATCTTGTAAGTCGCCATCAATTGCAATGGTGCAATCGCCGTGAGCATAACGCATTCCAGCAAGAAGACTTGGCTGATTTGATCCAAAGTTGCGAGACATGAGTATGACGTGAACTTTATCATCTTGAGCAACTATTTTATTAAATAAGGGCAGGGAGTTATCCGTGCTGGCATTATCAATTAAAATGAGTTCATAGTCGTAACTTGATAGGCCTTTCATGACGTGAGAAACACGTTCATGCATCTCTTCGATATTGCTTGCTTCATTGTAGCATGCAACGATTATTGAAATTTTTTTCATAACTCTTTCATTGCACTATGGAATGTTGCAGCTGGCATTGACGTGAGATCGGGTTGCTGGAGTGATAAGAATTTTCTGTACCATTCTATGGTCTCTGACAAGCCTCGTTTAACGCCATATTTTGCTTTCCATCCAAGAAGCTTTTCAGCTTTACTTGAGTTTAGGTGTTGAGCAGGAATCTCGTGTGATGTATTATTTTTTATTATTGGCACAAGATAGTGTGCATTCATAAGCTCTAGAATTTCTTGAACGATTTCAATCACATTATAAGGTTTGTCGGTGCTAAAATTAAACGATTGACCAATAATAGAAGAATCATCCATCTTTTCAGCCAGTGTTAAATAGGCATCGGCGACATCTTTAACATAGATGTAATCACGAATAAAAAGTCCATTGGATCTAATTTCTGGCGCTTGGCCATTGAGAATAGCTTTGATAGTTCCTGGGATAATCCGATTGAAGTGTAAGTCTCCTCCGCCAAAAAAATTTCCGCAACGCGTGACGCATACAGGCACTTGATAGGTGTGAAAGTATGATTGTGCGATTAAGTCGGCACAACTTTTTGAAACATCATACGGGAATTTTCCTTGTAATGGCGTATCTTCTGTGTATGGAAGAATTTCTTGAGGGCCATACGCTTTATCGCTTGAAGCAACAACAATTTTTTTTACCCACGGTGAAAGTCTGCAACTTTCAAGTAAATTCCAGGTTCCCTCAATATTTGATTGAAATGTTGAAAGAGGGCTGCGGTTGGCAATGCCAACAATTGCTTGTGCTCCTAAGTGGAACACCGCTTCAATATCGTATTCATTTAAAACGCGTTGCAGTAAAAAAATGTCGGAAAGGTCTCCGTATACAATATTAACTTGCGAGGCGATATCAAGCGTAAAAAAACGTGAATCAGGAATTCTGTCCCTGACCAGTGCAAATACATTTGCTTGTTGATCAAGAAGTTCTTTTATGAGCCATGGTAACAAAGACGTTACGCCTTTTCCAGTATGGCTGTTGGTGCGTTAATGTATGCATCATAGTTGTTCTTTCGATTCCATTTCAGCCTGTGGGCCCGAATTTATTGACGCTCCTGAAAGATCTTTTATTGCCGGAGTAAAGCTTTTGTCGGTCCACACTTTCCAAGGGGCGCTTGTTGCCCACAGTTCATCAAGTTTTTGTTGTTCGCGTAGTGTGTCCATGCACTGCCAAAATCCATGATGTTTATAGATCATGAGCTGGCTATCCTGCGCAACTTTGCGCAAGGGCTCTTGCTCAAGAACACAACTTGCATCGGGTGATAGATATTTCAAAAATTCTTTTTGACAGACGAAAAAGCCACCATTTACCCATTCCTGAGTACGTTGTTTTTTCTCTAAAAAAGAGACAATTTTATTTTCTTCAAGTTCAAGATTTCCAAAGCGTGAAGGCGCTGTAACGCCTGACAAGGTAACCAATTTCCCATGGCTGCGATGATATTCAAGGGTACTCGCAATATTGATGTTACTGAGCCCATCGCCATAGGTGAGTAAAAATGTCGGTGTGTCGATATAGCGTGCAACCCGTGCAATACGTCCTCCGGTCATACAGTCTTGCCCTGTATCGGCAAGTGTAATTTCCCATTCTTCATCATTTGCTTGGTGTTCGATAATAGAACCGGTTTTCGTATTGAGTGTAAAATCAACACCATCAAATCGATAGTTCAAAAAATAGTGTTTAATCATTTCGCCTTTGTAACCAAGGCAAATAATAAAGCGGTAAAAACCGTATGAAGAATAAATTTTCATGATGTGCCAGAGCATGGGCTTACCACCAATGGGAACCATCGGTTTTGGTCTAAATTCTGTTTCTTCGCGAAGCCGTGTTCCAAGTCCACCAGCTAATATGACGACCGGAATGTTGATTTTTTCCACACTGTCTCCTTACTGCATGATCGTTCCTGTACGGCAACGTTTCAAGCCTCCCCTGTATGGATATCACCATATCATGGGCAGTTGGTAAGTCAAGGTTGAAAGTGATTAATTGACTTAGAAGTGCGCAATCGAGAAGCTAGAAGCTATGGGTAAAACTCCAGATAGAAAAGAAGTGTTAGGGGTAATAACTTTTTATTTGATTGAGGAGGGGTGTTATGAATAAACATATTATTTTTTTAGTTATATTTTTTTGTCAGCAATCATGTTTTGGAACAGAATCAGATTTCACAAATGAGGTAGAATTACCTATTAACACAATCATGGTAGCTATTAATGCAGACGATTTGGATACATTGAAGTCGTTGACAAAGCGGTACAAAAACGTCTGCGTGATGTGCAATAAAAAATATGAAAAAGGATCGACTATGCCAGTGCATTGCATTGCTCCTGAAAATGGAAAAAAGATAGACTTGCAAGTTCAAGAGCTGGTTGAAGTAGGCGATTTGGAAATGGCCTCTTTGAAAGCCATTACATTTAATGTGCACAAGGATAGATGTCTTAATAACTTTAAGGGCATATTATCGTTAATGCCAAAATATCAAGAGTTATGTGCTTATCGAATAGTCGCGGGTGTGGTCATCGGTGCATTAGGAATTTTTGCGTTTATTATTTTAATGGTTGAAGCGGTAAGAGTATACGAAGGTTAATGCATTTGCTTGGTATATTTCATAAATACATTTTATAAAAAAGTAACCATTGTGTTATCCCCACTTTGCCAAAAAGTTGGGGATCTTTTTTTAAGTAATTAGACATCTTTTTAAGGGGTATTTAATACCCAATGAGCGCATTGATTTTTTTTTGTTCAAGAATATGATAGCCATCAGAGTAGACGTATCGATGTAAGTATAAAAAAGGAGAATTCTAGATGAAAAAGCTCGTAATGTTACTGGCAGTGTTGTTGGCTGGGCAATCATGTTTCTCGATGGAAAATGAAAACGATTCGCTGGTTGAAAACCCTAGTGTCAAAATACTTCAGGCAATTGCTAATCTTGATGTTGAATCATTGAAAAATCTTGCAGGGGAATATGCTCAAACGTGTGTTGTTTGTAATCAACCAGTAAATGTTTTGCAAGCATTGCCGTTTGTTTTAAGTACAAGCAAAAATAACAAAGAAATTATCGCTCAAATAAGAAAGTTGGAAGATTTGGTTCAATCTGAAGAACCTCTTCAAGATTTAGAAGCAGGAGATGAAGAACTAATTCAATTTTCTTTTCATAAAGATTGTGAATTGCAAGTTAAAAAACTTTTCTTAGAAAATCCAGGGCTTTCTAATTGCATCATAGCTCTTATAGGGACGGGATTATGTCTAGGTTTATCATCTGCTTTCGCGTCAGGACTTATATACTTTCTGGGTGTTCAAAAGTCGTGTGAAGGCGAAGATGGCATGTATCACTGCCATCCTTGTTGATGCAATAACGATGAGACGCATGATGCCCAGAAGAGTCTCATCTGAGCATCATGCTTGCAATGTTTTAGTTTTCTAAGTTAGAAATAATCGTGATAAAAAACCATGATAAAAAAGCTTATATTTTTACTGATACTATTTGTTCAGCAATCATGTTTTTCAATGATATCTCAGCAGGGAAGAGATTCTCTTGAAAAGCCGCATGAAAAAATAATCCGAGCTATGACTACTTTGAATATGGACGCTCTTAAATTGTTGGTGACTGAGTTTCAAGATATATGTGTTGTATGTAATGAAGCATGCGATTGTTTGACTGAGCGTACTTCTATTTATTTTGTTATCAGTAATGATAAAAAAATAACAGTACAAACCGAAAAAATTAGACAAAGAGCTGTAGCGAATGAATTTGCCGAAGGGATAGCGCCTTCTGAGTTAGATGAAATTTTGTTTTATGTACACAAGAGTTGTGAAAAAAAAGCTCAAAAGTTTTTTTCGATGAATGGAAATTCCAACCTATCTGATTGCCTTAAATTATCAGGGGTCTCTCTTTTTATAATAGCAATTAGTGGAACAATACTTTTTGTCCTTTTTGCTGCGCAGTAGCCTTGCGAAAGTGAAGATGATATGTATCACCCTCATACTTGTTGATGCAATAAAGATGAAAAAATAGTCTTAACAAATTTTTTCTCCATGCTCGTGCGTCCATATTTTTTCACAAGATTTTGAAGTCTTGCTTGTATCAAGCGCTCATTGATTTTTTCACATGCAAAGATAAGATAACGATGGATTTTTTAATTTCATCTAATAAAGGAGTTTTTGTGAATTTTGTGTTATCCAGAAGTGCAAAAGTAATGAAGAGCATGGTTTTTTGTGGGCTTCTTTTTTCTCTTACAACAAGCCTTTTTGGCGAGACTGAGTTAATGCCTACAGGTGTATCTGCGCCAACGTTAGATAAAGAAGTTACCATTGTTGGCGGTGGTATCGCAGGAGCTTTACACGCCTACCATGCTCATCGCCAAGCGCAGATGAATAAAGAAAAGGTGCGTGTAACTATTTGCGAAAAAAATAAATCAATTGCTGATACGACTACTGTTAACGTTGTATTCAGTCTTAGCCCGGATGAAATAATTACTGTAATTCCTCGCGGTAGTGAATTGATGCGAAAGCTTCAGATAGCATTTAATGAGCCTGGAGGGTTGCGTATCTTTAATGACTGCAATACGACAACTGCAAATATCGTACCAAGCTTAACTCCCGATGAAATACTAAGCGTTGTTCCTCGTGGGAAAACATTAGTTAAAAACTTACAGTGTGCGTTCAACAAGCCGTGTGGCATACGAGTTGACGATGTTCCCAACGTTATTAACTCAGAGTCAGCAAAGCGATTTATTGATCAAGTAGAAGTGTATAGCCACGATGTTCAAGGATATGAAGAGCGTACAAAAACACTACTGGCTCTTGGTAAAATGAGTATGGATATGTGGCAAGATATGTATGTGCAAGCCGATGATGAATT
>CAYSDC010000007.1:0-8415 GCA_964429765.1 uncultured Pseudomonadota bacterium | reverse complement strand
AAGCTATTTTGGTTGCATCAAATTTTAATCCATGCAAAGAGTTGTCCAAAGATGGATCTCAAGTTCTTCATGACGGATACCGGATAGATTTAATGTATGGTATTGCAGATGCGGCTGTGCATGCGCAGAACAAGAAAGCTGATTATGAGAGTTTAGGGTATAAAAATTGTGATGTATTATCGCCAACTCAAGTTATTGCAATCGATCCGTATCTGGCTGATTTTTGCAATAAACATTCGCAAAGAAATGTTCAAGGCGAGCTTGAATGGCATAACGATAGCGTAGCATTGTGGCGGCCAGGCGGTTGTATTGATACAAAAATATTTTTACCAAAATTTTATGAGTATCTGAAAAAAGCTATGGGCACCTATCAGGATGAATACGGCAAAACAAGAGATTATTTTGAAATTCATTACGATACGCAAGTTCGAGGAGTAGAATTTGGAATTCATGATGGTAAAACAGTTATCACAGGTTTGAATCTTGGCAATGGATTTTTCAAGCGGAGTGTTTACAAAGATTCCTTGTTTATATTTTGTCCAGGGGAATCGGTAGGGACACTCTCCAAACTCGGCTTGAGTGAACCTGCTTATGCAGGCTTTGCAGGAGTTTCGTTGTTGCTCAATATTCCAATTTCTCAAGAGGAAATAGCTGAGTATGAAAACTTTAGCCACTGCATGTATGTTCATCAAGAGGGGGTTGTTCTTGCATGGCAAGCTCGATACATAGATGGAAAAGTTTTTATTGGCGTTGCAGGAACAAAAGCATTTTATGGCGATCAGCGACCAACTAAAGATCAAGCGTTTGCAAAAGATAGAAACCTCTTGCAGTTAAATATGGTTAACGATGTTCTGCCTGCGCTCATCTCTCGAGCTCTTGGGCGAGATACCAAAGGTCAAAAATTAACACAAACCGATATGGATATTCTAGAAAACAAAGAAATTGCTCGGCGTTGGGCAGGGATACGTTCCGTTGTCTTTGATGGTTTTCCAACATTGGGAGCAGCGTATAAAGCAGATGGCACACAGGTGGAAAATGCTATTGTTACCACACATTTAGGATCTGGCGGCGTTTCATTTGGTCCAGCAGCTGTTGCTGTGAGCTGCAGTGCTCAGAGCCAAAATGCAACACGTAGCCCTTTTGCAGATACTGTTCTTAATTTTGCGCAGGCAACAAGAAGAGCTCTATAAGCGGGATATGTGGCATGAAAAAAAGTATATTCGTGATTATAGCTTTTTTGTGCATTCAGCAGGTAGAAGCTGCAAAGCACAATCAAGCTCAAAAAAATGTTTTCAAGCGTATTATATCTTTGGTAGAAAGTCCCAACGGTGTTAGCCCTATACAAGAAGATACTCTTAAGAGCTTACAGGAAGAATATGAAAATATATGTGTGGTTTGTGGTGATGCTATAGGATTAAAAGATGCATGCAAAAAATTAACGATAAGTTGCGTTGATAAGATCGAAACATTATCGTGCGAACCGCATGATGCATCTTTAGACCTTGTATGTGAGGAGTGTCCCGAATCGACGTTTATTTTTAGCGTGCATAAGGCATGTGAACCTTGTATAGGAAAGTATCTGTACCTAAGGAAGATTTGTAACATGAGCCCTGCTTGCAAAACAGCGAGCATATGTTGTATTGTTGGTAGTGCTTTATTTGTTATTGCAGCGAGTTGCGCTTACGTCTTAATGTAGGAAGATATTTTAAAGATGCTGAGAGCAAACACCCTCTGAGTTTATTGTTGGTATATTTATAGGCCCAAGCTTACAAAAGTTTGGGCCTATTTTTTTATTTATCAAATGATCAACGTTGCTTTCTCTTCACCATGAGCGATTGGCAGGTTACGCGAGATTGACTTATCTGCAACTGCGAGCAAAAATAAAATAATTAATTTAAAAAAGGAGAGTGCTATGAAGGGGAAGCAATTTTTAAAAAATATTTTTATAGTTAGCTGTACGCTTGGGTTCAGTCTGAATAATTCTTTTGCGCGCACTTATGCTCCCTATACGGGAGAGTTTGCCGCAGAAGCTGAGAACAAATCAGTTCCATTTAAAATCATAGAGCAGCGTATTGTTTGTTCGGGCATGGAGTATATGAAGTTTTGCTCTGATCAACCATTGATTGTTGGGTGTGCTCTTATTGTTGATCCAATAAAAATTAGATTAGAATCTGCTCATTCCCGATGGTTAACACGGCTGGAAAAGGTATCAGCCATAGCTCGTATAAAAAATGCATTGGCAGCGGTAAATGGTGGATTCTACCGCCCAAGCAGACACTTTTGCTCTAATCCTGCAGGGACATTAAAAATTGAAGATCTCTTTTATGCTGATCCTCAATTTTCACGTAGCGCTCTTGCATGGAATAAAAATGGTAAACAGCTCTATTTGGGGCGTTTAAAGGTGAATTGGAATTTAAATATTGGTAATAAAAAATATCGAGTTGATCGTGTTAATCAGCCACGAGGTGATGGCGAAGCAATTGTCTACAACGCTGCATTTAGAAGTTCAACCCTTACAAATAAAATAGGCACTGAGGTTGTTGTTTCCAATGGACATGTGAGCAAGATATGTTTAAATCAAGGAAATGCAAAGATTCCTGAAAATGGATTTGTATATTCAGTTGATACTCAAGCTGGTGTTGATACGCGTGCAATTAAGTTGGGGGTTCCAGCAAAACTTTCCTATTCATTGTCATTATTAGATGCACCATCAAAAGATTTTGAAGCAAAAAATCAATCATTTGATTACATTGTTGGTGGCGGACCGATGATGCTTGCATCCGGCCACGTATGTTCATTTGATGCGATGGATGCAGAGCTTCTAACTGGAAAGGCTTTGGTGAAAAGGCATCCAGGTGATTCTGTTGGCGATTATCATGATGCTCCGCGGCATCGACATTGGTTGGTTGAAAAACGACATCCACGCACTGCCGTTGGTAAGCGATTGGATAACAAACTTGTTTTTATTGTTGTTGATGGTCGAATACCGGGATACAGTATTGGTGTAAATTTGTATGAAGTTGCCGATATTTTGAAAAAATTTGAGTGCGTGCAAGGGATGAATTTGGATGGAGGAGGAGCTAGTATTCTTTATCTTGAGCAAGCAATTAAGAACATGCTTGCAGGGAGTGATTTAGATGAAAAAGAGCAACTAGGAATGAAAAGCAGTGTGGGTATTGAGCGTCCTATTGGGGATGCCATTTTATTTTTTTCGCGAAAAGAGGGGTGATATTGAAAATCTTTTTTGACGCCACCCTGTTTCGCTATTATTCTGGAGTCAACGCTTGTTTTTAAGAGAGCTTTGACTTTTTAAGAAAAGGAGAGTCATGTCAACTGCGCAACCATTCAAATTAATCATGTTATCAGCAATGTATGAAAATGGTGGAAACACTACTCATCGATTGCTTGATGGTCACCCAGAATTGTTTGTATATCCATTTGAATCGCAAATTGGTACAGCAATGTCGACTAATTTCATTCAAACACTTGTTCCCTACCGTTATTGCTGGCCAGAGTTTCCGATCAATGGAACTGTCGCAAGTGATTATGAGCTTTTTTATGATGAAGAGCTTAAGACTTTGTTGCGTGTTCCTGAGCGCAGCAAATTTCGTCACGCTGGGCTTGAGATGAATGAAACTGATCGTAAGAAAAACTTTGAAATTTATATGACCGGTAAAGATCGTACCCGGGCTAATCTTGTTGAGGCATTTTATGTTTCAACATTTCAAAGTTGGAGAAATTACAATAGATCAGGCAAAGAAAAAGCCTATGTTGGTTATAGTCCAGTTATTGGGCTTGATGCAGAGAAAATTTTTGCTGATATGCCCGATGCTCAAATTTTGCATGTAGTACGAAATCCATATTCAGGATATGCCGATACTAAAAAGCGTCCATTTCCATTATCTCTTAAAAAGTACATTTGGACGTGGAATATTATGCAGCATATGGCGCTTACCTATGCAGAGCAGTATCCAAAAAATTTCCACTTAGTTCGTTTTGAAGACATTATTGCTGATAATGGTACGCTTCCAAATATTTGCGCAAAGATGGGTCTTACAGAGTCTGAAACATTGCAACATCCTTCATGGAATGGTGCTCGTCTTGATCAAGTGTATCCATGGGGAACCATTAGAATTCCAACACCTGATGCAAATATTGCAACAATGAACGAATTAACGGCTGAAGAAAAAGCTGACATTCGTATTTCATCGTTGGTTATGCTCAGACAGTTTGGTTACGAAAACCTGTAAGATTATTTATGGCATTGGAGTCGGTTAAAACAATTGAGCAATTTGTTGCACGCAAGCGATTGCAGTTTTATTTTAAAACTGATGCGCAGCTGGCAGATACAACACTTACTGGTCTTAAGCAACGACGGCACATCTTACGTCCGTTATTTGTTCCCGACGTTACAAGACTTTGTGAAAGCTTCTTTCAAAAAACGATGAAAAGCGTGGTTCCTCTCTCTACGGGAGGAACCTTTCATCTTTTGTATACGGTTATCGATCAAGATAACAAGCAGTATATTGTCAGGCTTAATATTCCAGAATTTGGTGAAGTGGCGTATGAATTTTTGCTTGATGAATGGATCTACAATCTTTTAGGCAAAAACAATCTTCCAACACTTCAGGTACATACTTTTGATTTATCGCGTGCCAATTTTCCGTTTGATTATCAAATTATTGAGTATGCTACTGGTCAGCAACTCAGTCTTTTGCAAGATCCTGAAACGCAATATCTTCCTGAATCAATTTTAATCTCGCTGGGTGAAATTCTCGCGCAACTTCACACCATTAATTTAAAAAAATTTGGCCCTATCGATTTGCATTCATTACAAGCTGACGTGAGCGGTGTTCATAATCAGTGGAAAGATTATATTTTTTGTAATCTTGATGAGCACATTGCCACCTGCTTGATGATCCAAGCAATTACACACGAGCAAGCAGAACGAATTATCTATCTGTTTGAACATTTTACACCACTTCTTGCTATCAATACATCCGTTTTATTACACGGTGATTTGGGCAATCACAACATTATTTCTGATGGGAAAAAAGTTACCGCATTGATTGATTGGGAAGACTGTATGGCAGGGGACCCAATTTTTGATATAGCATATTGGGGGACTTTTTTTAGAGATCATTTCAGGGAACAGCTCCTTGAAGGGTACTGTCATAATGCTCAGCTTCCAGGTGACTTTGAAATACGTTATTGGCTGTATTTTCTGCGTATATCATTGAGTAAAACGGTGCATCGTCATCGGTTTGGTTATCTAGATGTTCCTGGAAGACCTCCCGCTTCATCGCGTATTGTTCGAGCTCTTGATTACTTAAAAATAGTATAAAAATAGCTTTTTAAAAGTGCCTTGCATCCGCATGACTTTGAGTTATGATATGTTCTGTATTATATCAACAGATCGTGATATTGATTAATTCATAAAAAAGGGTTTAAGGCATGAAAATAGTACGTCTTATTAGTGGCATGGTTTTTGTATTTTTGGTATTCGCACGTACAGCTCAGCCTATGATGCGTAGAGTTATACCTATGCTCACAAGAGCTGCTGGTGCGAACTCTTCTCAGCTTTTTAATAAAACATCCTATCAACAATTTCGTTCAAATTCAGACTCATCCAAGTCAAAAGAGATGTTAGATGCATTGATAGGAAAGTATGGTTGTGAGGAAGAAGAGGTGCATTTTAAGATTAATTTTCATAGCGAGTTGTTCGTTCAGGAGGTTGTTGATCAATGGGAGTTACAACACAGAATTGTGAATCGGTTATCGTGCTCATTTGAAACGGCAAGGCGCTTAATCGGACATCCAGAAGAAAGAGCTTCACTTTTAGATTTTTTAGCAAAAAGTTGTTCATGTACCGTTCGAGTTATTGAACTAGTTTTAGAGCAAGAGAAGAAAGAATTGGCAAGGAATAAAAAGTATCGATATCTGAATGCATTAAATGATCAAGGCCAGACGCTTCTTTTTTCTGCTGTGCAGAACAATTGGTCAGCTTCACTCAATTTTTTACTCAACATGAAAGCAGATATTAATATTCCAAACGCTCAAGGTATAACGCCATTGCATGTTGCAGCGGCTCATGGCAATTTTGAGTACCTGACAGCATTGCTTGTAGCAGGTGCTAATCCCAATGTTGTGTATTACGAGGAGGATGGTTTATTGCCGATTACCCCTTTACGGCTTGCAGTTGAGACAAATAATTTTAAGTGTGTTTCTGAGCTTCTTGAATGTGGTGCATCACCTGAGTTTCCATTAGAAGCATTCAAAACGTTTTTAATTGAAATTGCTCGGGCTCAGCAGAATCAAAAAATTGCTGATGTACTTCATGTATATCCACTTTACGGTGTGTGATTCTTACATTCCTAGAACTTGTATACAGTAGTTATTTCCTTATTTAATAACGTTTTAAAAGGTTTATAGCATGAAAATAATACACATCATTGTTGGAATTGCGTTAATATTTTTGGTATCGATAAACACTGCCCAACCAATCTTTAGTGGGTCCTTATACACCACTTCGTATTGCAGTTGAGCAATGCCATACCGAATGTGTCGAGTTGCTTCTTGATTATGGAGCTCTAACAACGTTTCCTATACCAGAGTACAGAGCCTTATTAATTTTGCTTGCAGAAAATTATGGCGATCAAAAAATGGTCGACCTGCTTAAGGCGGCATAGAAAATTGCTATCCAAGTAAAAATTCAAAATCTTCTCGCGAAATTATTGGGGCTCGCTTGTCTGAGTCGATATGTGAAATTGACATGATATTTTCAAATAATTTTGCTTTGCGCTGCTTAAGAACCATCATTTTTTCTTCAATGGTATCATGCATAACCAATCGGGTAACAATCACTTGTTGTTGTTGCCCGATTCTATGAGCTCGATCGGATGCTTGATTTTCCACTGCTGGGTTCCACCAGGGGTCAAGGTGAAAAACATACGATGCTCTAGTTAAATTTAAACCAACACCGCCAGCTTTTAAGCTGAGCAGCATAACAGGAATTTCTTGGTGTACTTGGAAGCGCTTGATGACTTTTTGTCGTTGAGCAACAGGCGTAGCTCCATCAAGTCGAGCAAACTCTATTCCTTCTTGTACAAAATATTTTTCTAAGACATCAAGAGCGCTGGTAAATTGCGAAAAGACAAGCGCTGCATGCCCTTCAGTATTAAGCTCTTTAATCTTTTCAATTAAGTAAGCAATTTTTGGTGAAGGCTCTTCAATTTCTTTGTTGATGAGTTCGCCCGTGATGCAAATTTGTCGCAAACGTAAAAGGGCCGTAAGCGCAATAATGCCAGCTTGAGATGCTGTTTTTGACTCGTATGCATCAAGAACCAAGTTTTTAATTTGCGCAACGGTGCGCGCGTACAAACTTTTTTGAGATGGTTGCATCTCTAAATAAACATTGGACTCAATTTTAGGTGGAAGATCTTTTAAAATATCATCTTTTGTTCGACGAAGAATAAATGGTTTGCTTCGTTTGAGTAAAAATTGACCCACATCATGTTTGGTTTGTGATTGAAATTCTTTGTAAGAAGGAAAAAGCCCTGGAAGTGCCAAGTCCATAATCGAGTAGTATTCACCGACATGATTTTCAAGTGGTGTTCCGGTTAAGCATATTTTAAAGAGGCCATTGAGTTGTCGAACCGCATTGGTTCTTTTTGCATAAATATTTTTAATCGCTTGTGCTTCATCAAATATGATTGTGTGAAATTTTGATTCTGCAAACTCCTTTGCATCAGCCCGTATCATGTCATAGGTTGTTAAAATGACATCTGCATTTTTAAAAGTAAATGCTCGTGATGCACCATGGTGAATATGAAGCTTGCATGATGGGTAAAAGAGTGAAATTTCATGGTGCCAATTAAATAGCAAACTTGGCGGAACGACAATAAGATGTGGACCACTTTTTTTGAAGGGGGAGCTTATTTTTTTTGCATCAATTCCTGCAAGAAAAGCGATTGCTTGTATGGTCTTCCCAAGCCCCATATCGTCAGCAAGACATGCTCCAAATCGATGTTGATATAAAAATGCCAACCAATTGTAACCCATCTTTTGGTAGTCACGCAGTTTGCCCAAAAATGTTTTTGGAAGTTCATACTCAGGCAGGGATGTGATGGTTAAAAGCCTATTCAGTAAAGCCTCTTCTTCCTGAGGAAGTTTTAGTTTTGCGCCCATCTGTTTCATCTGAAAAAGATCAAAAATTTGCAAACGAGGAATTGGAAAGAAATCGGTAGCATCTTTTTTTTGAGTTTTTTTCTTTGGATTAACGTAAGAAAGCATTCTTCTGAGCATTTTTAATGATTCATCATCAATCAATTGAATCGTTTGCTCGTTATGATAAACACCCATTTCCTCTAAGATTTTTTCCCATTTTTCTACAGGGAGCTGAGTGCCTTTGTATAA
>CAYSDC010000006.1:34784-35266 GCA_964429765.1 uncultured Pseudomonadota bacterium | reverse complement strand
CAGCATGACGGTTAAAAAAGGCGCTAAAACGCCTGCTCCAACCATCATCTAGCATATTCTTGAGCTTTCAAGATTGAGTGGCCCTTTTTCGGGCCACTTTCTTTTTTGCCATTTGATTTAATCAACCAAACTATTACCCTTAAGATCTGTATTCTGTTTATTGATTAACAAAATCTTCGAGGACCCCTATGACTACCTGTACCAAATTACTTATATTAGCCACCCTTATCGTATGCATAATTGCCGGACTCTTTGTAGGCAAAAACTTTTTTGGCTGCTTTTCTGGATGCAAAAAGCTCTGGCAAAAACAGTCTGAACAAACATTTGCAATCATCAAGCCTGATGCTGTTCGAGCAAAAAATAGCGGTAAAATTATCGACCGCATTGAACATGAGGGTTTTGAAATTACTGCCATGAAAAAAGTAACGCTCACCGTCAAACAAGCTGAAGAATTTTATCAAGAACATCAGGGTAAAAAATTC
>CAYSDC010000006.1:33737-34774 GCA_964429765.1 uncultured Pseudomonadota bacterium | reverse complement strand
AGCTTGTTTCATTTATGACCAGCGGACCGGTTATCCATATGGTTTAAAGCAAAGAAAATGCAATCAAAGCGTGGCGCGAGCTTATGGGAAGCACAAATCCTGAGCAAGCAGCAGCCGAAACATTACGCAAACTCTATGGAACAAGCATGAGCTTCAACGCGGTTCATGGCTCTGATGCACCTGCATCTGCTGAGCGAGAAATTACCTTAATGTTTCCAGAGTTAGAAGAATAAATCAAAACGGGGCCTGTGTTTTACAGGCCCCTTCAACATTATAGATTTTAGAATTTCTTAAATGAGAGTGCATCCAGAATCTTTAGCAAACTCTTCTTCAGACGATTTTTCTACCACTTCGCTTTACTCATCTGCTTGTTCAACCCTTGGATAAACCGTAGAATTTTCAGGAACAGATTCTTCTTCAACTGGTATTTCAGCCACTGTAGCTACTTTTTCTACGCTTGATTGAGCTTTGTGCAAAGCTGCGTAGTCACGAATAAATTGTTCTTGTTGACGAGTCTCTACTGAATGTGGACGTAATTCACGAACTTTTGCAATTGCATCGTCTCCAGACATACCTTTCTTTGCTGCAAGCCAACAAGCAAGAATAGTTCCTGTTCGACCAATTCCTGCGCGACAATGTGCAACAACAGCTTTTCCTTCTGCCATAACTTGATCTGCACGCTGAATAAAATTATCAATTTGCTCATGTGTAGGCACTTGAAAGTCTTGAATTGGGAGATGGAGAACTTCTATTCCATTGGTGTCAAAATTATTTCCTCCGAGTGATTCTTCAGTTAACGAAATAATCAATCCAATATTTTGCCCTTTAAGCCACTGAATGTTTGATTGAGTACTAGGGCAAGCCATGCCTGCAATTTTGCTTTGTTCAACCCAAGAAAAGTTACGAGGTTGCATTGCTTGCAAATTTGTCCCTGCAAGAGCTACCAGTGTTAGAGCGAACATCAATTTTTTCATCATAACGTCCTATTTCTTACAATTACAATTAAAGATTAACAGTACTGTATTCCAGAATACGTC
>CAYSDC010000006.1:28738-33727 GCA_964429765.1 uncultured Pseudomonadota bacterium | reverse complement strand
ATCTATGCTAAATTTAGACAGTCTTGAGCTAGTACTTTGTACGCTTGCCCTTGAGAAGCTGGATCTTGAGCAAAAGTACGTATTTCATTTAAAAACGGCTGTTTTTTATAGCCAGACAGAAGCAAAACATAACCCACAAGAAGCCTCAACCGGCGTCCACCCGCAGAATTGAAGATAGTTAGTATCTCTTGCTCAGCTAGAATACCCTTTTGCAAAAAATTTGCAGCTATAGCTGCAAATTTTTTTCGCTGATCAGGGTGATTTGGAGAAAACTTGTCTGCCAGATTTATATTGTTTAATTGACTCAAAATACTGTCTTTTGCAGCACGGATAACTGTTTGGTCTGTAATAACTCCGTCACTCACAAGTGAATACAGCTCAAGAATATTTGGTCTTAAGAGATTTCCTGTAAAGTACCCTTGTCCAAAAGCATCCTTAAGAGCTTGCTTGAGCAAGTTATCAGCTTGTGCAATAGCCTTTTTTGTTCTAATTTCCTGCACTGCATTAAGAAAACTTTGATTGATTACTAAATCAAGCGCATTGCTTGTAATGCTTGCTATGACAGCAGGACTAAGCTGCATTGGCGTTCCCTCTGACAAGCCAGTATGTACACCAGAATGATTTCCTGAAGAGCCTCCAAGAGATGCTCCAGGCGATTTAAGAAAATTTTCAAATTGCTTAATCAGCTTTTCTTGCGCTTTTGTTTCAATCGAACCCGGTCGACTATTTCTTACCTCTTCAATCGCTTGCTGTGTCGTCATATTTTTATTTTTAACAAGCCAACAAGCAAGCAGTGTTCCTGTCCTCCCAAGTCCGCCAGCACAATGAACAACAACACGCTTACCAGCGTCGGTTGTCTGCTTAATGTACGTTAAAGCTTGGTTAACTTGGTCGATTGTTGGCGCATCATAATCTTGAATTGGTATTCGAATATTTTTAATGGAATCATCAAACCAAGCTGCTGGAAGTGTCGCTTCATCCGTCAAGGTTATCACAAGGCCAACTTTTCCAATTTTTTTAAGAGTGTTCGCCGGAATTGCTTTAAGCGCTTTTATTGCTGCATAACTTGGAAATGACATGCCAGCGATAGCCGTCTCATCCAACCATGAAAATCCATGGTTATTCAGAATAGTTTTGTACTCTTTGGGGGTAAATGTCGTATCTACCTTGTTAAGGAAAGAAGTATTGTACGTCAAGTTTTTAGTTGCAGCTAACGCGATAATTTTTTTTGCCAATAAACCTTCTTCAAATTGAGTAAAGAAATGATTACTCAACAGAGTTTGCAACTTCGCATTGTAAGTATAATTTGAACTCCATGTATCGATATCTCGCAAGTTTGCAAAAAAGTCTGCGTGGTACTGCATAAACTTGGCAATCTCAATTTTTATTGGAACACTGAGCGAATTAAATTCAAGGCTCACTTCATTAAACATACGTCGCGCAAATGCCTGCACAAAGCTATCAATACCAAGAGCTTTAAGAACTTTTTTTGACGCATCACTATCATCTTTTGTACTCGTGTCAAATGACTTAACAATAGGATTCGTTGTTAATTTCTCATACAGATTCTCTGAAGTAACGTCGTAATAAGCAGCTCCTAAATCCCCCCCTATACCACCATATTCTGGACTGCGATAAAATCTAAAAAATAACAAATCTGAATTGGTTGCATACCCACTATTTTTTGTAAGCAATTTACTCATTACCTGCAAGGCATTTCTCCAAACATTCTCATTATCTTTTTTAATTAAAGCTAAAACTCGATGAATAAACATATGAACACGATTCTGACGCAGCGATTGATCAATAATCATCTGAGCAAATTTATTTTTCTCGTTAGGATTATCACGAAGAAGAATGTCTTTTATGAAATTGAAAACAGCATTTTCTATATTTTTGACAATATCCATACTATCTGTTGCATATGAAAAGCCATCGCCGCTCATATTTGCATTTTGAGTTATCTTAGGACCATCATTGGCCCATTCTAAAGCTTTTCCAAGAATAGATTGATTCAGGTATTTTGCTTTAATAGCATTAAACTTTTCTTGAGTAACATCCCAAGAAAAGGTAACCGCTTTTTTTGCAAGTCTTACCTCATATTCAAGTCCCAAAATATCTGCAACTGTTTTGGCATATTCGCCAATCTTATAAAAGCGGCCCCACTCATTTTCTCCTGATGTCGTACAGCTTAAGCCAACAAAAGGCTTATTTCCTTGAATATAATCAACCACAACAATTGAACTATGACTTCGTAAAGGATAATTAAATTTGAGCGACAGCGTGTTTCCTTTAAAGTTCACACCCATCAGAGATAGTTTTCTATTGGAAGGCTCCACGCCTCCATTTTTAACATTCCGAATTGAATACAACTCTTTTAACACATCTTTCACGAGCTCTGGTAGTATTGACGACTCTTCATCGGCAAAAGTATCTAGCCCAATTTTTTGCATTAACCAACTATTAACATTAATCAAACTTTGATGAATAAAGGTAAAAATATCTTCAAGTGTTTGAGGTCCTAGAAAAACAGCTTGGCTACCAATTACTGGAATATTCACATCAAAAGTTGGTGAATTATTCATTTGAGCATCATCATTCAATGGAGATTTTAAATGTGCACTAACTTTATTTAATTTAGTTGTAACAAACGGAGAACCATGCTTATCTTTTATTCCATTCAAAGCGTTTTGCCCCATTGAAAATTCCAGACCGCATACACTTTGTAAAAGTGCAAAATAACTTTGAATCATTTCTTTAAAAATAGAAACACTCCCTTGAACTTTTGATGCTTTAATCGATTGATCAAAAATATCGACAAATTGTTCAAGCGTAAATAAGACTGCCATTTTGCCAAGATTTTGAGAAGTTTCGAATAAATTTTTAAATTCTGCGCTCGTAAAATAAGTAACCAGCGCCGTTAAAAGTACCCGTTGAGGCGAATATGTTTTAGCATCCACAAAGAGCTCAGGTTTTAACTGAGCAATCTCCTGAGCTTTTTGCCTTAAAACGTCAAAAACATTTTGCGAATCTTGAAATTCTTGAATGAGCTGATGAACAGTATTCTTGAGATTCGCTTGGCTAAATTTACTTGCAAACGAAGTGTGAAGCCAGATCGGCAGCATTTCAAATTGAGCAACCGTCTGAAACATCGCAATAAAGTCTTTTTGCTGTTGCTCAGTCAAGTTTATTTTTCTGAACTGCGCAACAAGTTTTATCCATTCCTGGCCAAGCTTTGGTGTCAATGCAATTTTTTGAACTTTGGCGAGTTGAACTTGCATTTTGGCAAGTTCAATTGTTTTAAGTATTTGATCGTTACCCGATTTTTTGAACTGCTCAATCATTTTGCTGCTCGTTTTTATCAACGCTCCAATATCGTTAGCTCCGGCATTTTCCAGATCCACAATCATCTTTTTCTCTAATGTTGCTTCTTTAAAAATTGATTGCGCCAAAGATCCAGCGTATAAGACCTGGCTGGCTAACGGTTGTTGATAGAACAATGCCTCTAAAAATCTTAAGAAATATAAACGCTTCATATACCGATCAGAATTTCTTGGATACTGAAATGCTCCTACAAGATTACGGCTTATGCTGAGCAAATATTTTTTGAGCAGCACTATTTGCCTATTAAAATCTTCGCCAAGGTTTGTATTCAAAGCTCCTCTGAGCTTAGCATCAGCAAGCCTGAGTAAAACGATGAGAGCGGTAAGAGACTGTTTCTCATCATCTCCTCGCATCACATCAAAACACTTCTTGACAATATTTGGAGTTAAATCTTTTTGCTTTTTTCCCGTTGCAATACCAAGCGATACAAGTATTGTTTTATCGAGTCCTGCATTTGATTCATTGTGCAAAAAGTCTTTGTATTCATTATCAAGTACTACGTAATCAACAGGCTCTTGGCTGATCAACGATAACTCTGGAGAAATTGGATAATTTCTCCAGCCCTGAACAATAAATCCATTCTGCTCCAAATATTCCATGGGGAAATCTTGTTCTTGCCATTCGATGATTGTCTCTTGCTGAACATCAACTGCCAATATCGCCTTGCGCTCTAAGGCCTCTTCAATTTTGCTCAATTGAGGAATAAAGATAACCGGCTTGACCGCTGTTCTAAATTGTGTTGCCTCATGCGACGTTGCCGGCGCATGCTCTCCAACAATAACACAGCGAACAGCATCCTTATTTTTATGCTTTAGGTAAACGTCAAGAGCCTCTCCCATAGTTGGCTTTGCTATAATATGGTCGGGTTCTGTAACAACACGTAGCGCACCACCAGCTACACCTATTGCTAAACCCTTGTGTTGCGGGAACTTAAATGCATCAAGGTTATTAAAATATGAGGGTTGAATTTCTTCTTTTTTATGAACTAAGGGACGTGCTTGAACCAAATAAACAACATTTTCAGAGTGATCAATGACATACTCAACGTCCATTGGTTTGCCATAATAACGTTCCAGAGCTATTGCTAACGTTTTAAGAATCGATACTTCGCTAACAGAAAGGGCTGAGGCTTTAATAAGCTCAAGAGGATTATCCCGGTCTTCAAGCTTAGTTCCTTGCTTTAATGAAGGAAACTTTCTAAAAGGCTTTGGTCGAATCACCGAATATATAGAATTGATGTCGGTTACAAAGTAACTATCAACACCCACCAAACTATTTACAACACCTTCGTTATGACCATACGATGCTTGAATTAGAGTAATTCCGGTTGATCGAGCTTGTTTTGAAAAATCCCAACCCACTTTCAATAAATCTTGTTTTGAATTTGTTAAACCATTAATTGATGTCGTCATATTATTAATTGATGTTGTTTGTGATTCATCTGAAGTTTGTAATGCCGATACATTATTTGTTATAGTTGATAATTGTGTTGATAAATTAGAATTAATATCAACATATGATAATGCTGATGTGCCCAAATCAACAGATGCAATTGGTAATTTATTTGATGAATTAATAATGTCCATTTTACCACTTATTAAACCT
>CAYSDC010000006.1:22471-28728 GCA_964429765.1 uncultured Pseudomonadota bacterium | reverse complement strand
ATCTTGTTTTGAAATGCCACCTTCAGCCTCTTCGGTAAACATAACACCACATGCAGGCAGCTTACGCTCGATTATTTTTCCAGCTTGTACCGGTTCAATAACAACAGCACAGTATGCATCATTAAAGCTTCCGGCTTGCTGAATTTGATACTCAATTACTCTTGCTATTAAGCTGGCTATCATAATAAAACTACTTGCCCCGGTAGTAGCCTTTTGCTTTCCGTCTGGCGAGCTAATGCTCACTTTCCAGCCATTTTCGTTTGCTTGCTGGAACATTTCATCAATCTGAGCTTCATCTGCTTTAAACGCTTTATTAAAACTAAACGTATTACTTTTTATTGAAGACATTATGGCATTTTTAATCTGATCGTACGTAGAGAAACCATCTATTCCCTTCGATTTCAAAAAAGCTTTAACGTTATCTGAACGCAACCCATGAACCCGTTCGCCAATCATCCGTTGAATAAGAACCGGCGTGAAGGGCAAATCAAACAATGTTGTATCATCACCATCAAGACGCTGAATAAATGATTTTTGACTAAAATATGATGATACAACACCGGTCTTACTGGGCTCACCAACCCCCATCGCTCGCAAAATATCCGATGCAACAGGAGCAACGTTAGAAACACTTTCATTGCCACCGGCGTTGGACAGTGTATCAGTATCTTCTTTTCCGGTACTACGAACCATTAATGAACTTTTCTTTTGCTTAATCTTTTCGATTGTTTCATTAATGCCAATTTCGTTAAACTCTTGATCAAAATTAAAGTTTTCATTGTTCTGAGTTGCCTGTTGGGCTGCCTGCTCAAAAATATTTTTTATATTGTCTTCAATCTGCTTGAGCCCCATCAAAAATTGCGGTGTAAAATTCTTTGTTTCAAAAAACTGTTGCCGTTGATGGGCACTAAAATTCTTAATAAAATTTGTCCATACAGTTTCAATATTGTAACCACGCTTTTTTAAAAACTCTTTTACATGATATGAAGAGATACCAACAAAATCTGGAACTTGTATTCTGGCTTTTAAACCTGATGTTTTAAGAGCAGCTGCAACCTTCTTTAACTCGTGCAAATTCGCCGTCTTGTACCCGTAACCGGCTTCTTGTTTTCCGTTTTCAACGTATCCTTCTGCATATTTTTCAAGTTCTTTTTTACTAAATAGTATGCCTGCAAATTGCTTTTCAACTTTTTTTTCTACAAACGACCCAATTTCTTTTTCAGCTGGATGCTCTAATGCATACTTTAATTTTCCAAGCACACTCTTGAGCTGCCCAAGTTTTTCTTTGAGCGGAATGAGTCCATTGTTTTTTAAGGCAACAAGCTTATCGGTCAGTTGATCTGCTTGAGCATAAGAAGTTATGGAAAAAATCAAACAAACTAAAAAAATATTGCCTAATAACTTCATTTCTTTTCTCCTTCATAGTTTCTTCACAGCTTATTACTTAAAAATGGTTAAAAACAAGATTTTTCAAATAGTATTGCCTTTGGATGAATCAATAAGCCAAACTGTATTTAAATATTTAAAATCATAAAGAGAGGTAAAAGATGAAAATAAATTTTAAAATAATGATACTGTTCATTTGTTCTTTATCATTACGAGAAAATGCTTGCTGCATGGGTGATCCGATTCAGCTGCGAATTAATAATCTTCACACTTCACTCACTGAACTTGCCACAAAACTTAAAACTTTAAGTAATGGACTTAAGACCATCCAAAATAAATTGGCGGGAATCGAAGAGCCAGCTTATAAGCCGGTAGAACAGCCCCAACTAGATGAAATGATCCAAGCTATAAAAGAGGTGGCTCCTTTAGCTGCTATCAACGAGGCGCAGCTTGCAACGGATAACGAACGTATTAATACAACTTATAATCAAGCAAAAGATAAAATTGATACGCTTAAAAATCTCACCATTACCGATGCTCAAAGAGCGCGGACGCTTGAAGAGCTTGGGGTGATACGACAGGAGATTGAGCTAAAATACCAAAATAACCTAAATATCGGCGACGCAGCACAAAAGATTGATGAATTAAATTTTTATGAGATAGTTAAAAAAATACAGGACAACAGTACTGATTATGGTTCTGTTCTAGATGAATTCTTAAAAAGGGATACAACAAGCTTACGTAATCCTAATGGCTACAACTCAATACAGGTAGTTATCAATTTTATGCACACAATTCTTGAAGATGAAACAGTCGATGCAAACCAAGTACTGCAAGATGCACTTGGCTCTATGAAGTACCGAACTCAGACGCTTATACTTTTCTATATTCTTTTAAAAAACAATTTTTTTAACGATGCCCAATTTCTAAAAATTGTTGCTCATAGTACTCTTGGATACATTGGACAAAACGGTTTTGAACACCTAGGAAAATGTGTAACAGCACAGCTCCTGGAAAAAACTCCAAATATGAGCAGGACTTTATTGTTACAATTAGCTGACGAGATTTTAAAATATAATAATACTATTTCATCTTTAACAAACACCAAACCAAAACCAAAGATTATTGAGAAGATATTTAATGAATTTACATATTTTCAGATGACTTTCTCTACTCTTGGACTCGAAACGAAAACTGACCTTCTGCGCTATATCCTTGCACTCCAGGCAGACCTTGCAATACTTGAACTTCATGACCAAAAGCCAATTATTGACGAACCAATCATTGAAGAGCCGGTTGCTATAGAACCTGAACCTGACGACAACAAACTCATCATCGAAGTGAGTGATAAAATAAATATTGCGCCAGCCCATGTTCCTGGGGCATCAGGATTTCCTGTTCCAAAATTTAAGGACGTTGTTAAAGCAATGCTAACGAATCTTAACCGTGACTTGCTCAATATTCATGAGGCTAAAGATGTTGATATTCTTGGTTACTTTAAACTTTTCACGCAAAAGGGGCATCAATACTTTATGAACAATCCACAGCTCAAAACCAGTTACCAACAAATGCTGGGCCTTTGCACAATCATTATGAAGAGCATTTTTCAAAGCCAAAAGACAGTTGATTCTCTTAAAGTAAAATATCAAAATCTGACACTGCTTGCCGTATTTACCAACTTTTTATTTAATATTCCGCATGTAGACTTTGTAGCTATTGATGATCCAGAGTTTAATCCCGTTACAGATTGTCTAAAAAAAGAAATGCTTCAAGCTTTTGCTGTGTTTACACCTAGACTACAAAAATATGAGCATAAAAATAAAAATATGCTAAGACCTCTTATTGATTGGTTTGATAATGCTCAACGAGCAAATGTTCAAGATTTTTTCAAGAATACGGATATGCCTCAAATGGGAAAAACCATAGTTTTCCAATCAGCTTTCAATCAACTTGAAGAAGCACTTCAAAAGTAAAATTTAGAAACTATTAAATTAGGTAAGAGGTTGAGCGATAATACTCAGCCTCTTACCATTTTATGAGCCATGAACTGAATCGTAATAATCTGAAATAAACTGCATCTGTTTTTCAGTTTCTATCGAGCCAGGGCGAAACTTGCGCACAGCGATAATCGCTTGCTGGGCAGTCATATTTTTTTTAGCTACAAACCAACAAGCCAGCAATGTTCCTGTTCTACCAATACCCGCAGTGCAATGCACAATAACCCGCTTGCCTTGTGCATGAAAAAAATCAGCCCGCTGAATAAACTGATTAACCTGTTCAACAGTTGGAATTGAGAAATCTGGGACAGGGAGATATAAATTTTCAAGTTCAGGGTCCTGAATCGGTGATTTGGTAAAATCAACTTTTTGTAATGAAACCAAAAGACCAACGTTTAACGATTTGAGCATCTCTAAATGAAGTCCACTTTTCGGCTTTGCCATACCGCCAATCCATTGATTCTTTGATTTATTAATCCATGCAAAATTTTCAGTTTTTTTCAGAACACCGGTAGAGATAACACGACTACGAAAGGTGACATCCTCTTGCTGAAGAAAACCAATTATTTCAGTACTATTGTTTCGGATGGTTTGATCGCTTTGCATTACACCAATGGCAAGCTGCTCTTCACTGACTGCACGTACAATTTCAGGAAAAGATTGATAAGCCAACTTGATTGCTTCAAGGGCATTTTTTTCTGAGAGTATCCTCTGAAAATGCTGGCTCAAGAGCTTTTCAAACAGAGACTCTGGCAACAATGTGCCAGAAAGAAAATAATCGGCATTTTTTTTCTGCAACGAATCAGGAGAAGATAAATATCCGAAATAGCCAATAGCTTGATTGATGTGCTCTACTTTTGCACCAAGAGCTGAAATACGTGGCGCTTGCAATAAATATTTCAACTCTTTGTTTACACCAAGCTTACCTTTTTCCCAGGTACCACAATTTGCAAAAAATTCTGCGTGCTGCTCAATAAGCTTAAGTAATCTTTCAAGTGTTTTTTGACTCATCTGTTCATAAAATTTTTTAGTAATAATCCTACCAATAATGCTTTGAATAAGTCCTCCTCGGAAAGAGCTTACTTTGGCTATTTTTTTAACAAAATCTTGAGCAGGATCTTGATCGTACATAATAAGATCGTGTTCACTCAAAGCATCATAATTAACTATTTTTTCCTCATCTATTCCAACTAACGATGGAGCATGACTCGCTTTGAAATAAAATAAATCAGACTCAAATGCATAATCATGATCTTTAAAAAAGCGCTTAATTATTTTAAGGACTTTTTGCCAATCGTTATCGCCTGCATCGCCTTGCGGAATAAGATCTAGCGCTTGAAGCAGATAATCATGATATCGTTGACCATGTAGTGAATAGTTGAGCACTTGGTTTTTAAATGCAGCTTTAGCCTGAGATTCTAATATTGTTTTTTTGATTAATTCAAAAGCTTTTTTTTGGTTGATTATAACGGTACCAGGTACAAGTATTTCTTTATTTGTACCTGGATCGGTAATTTTTTGAGCAAGCCCATTTGTCGCTTGTGCAAGATTAACAACAATCTGAATAAACAAATCGAGTTGACGGCTATACCACTTTTTTTCTTGGAATTGCCATATAAACGTTACTCCATCGCTCTCTAAACTCATTAGACCACCACCGTTAATAAGTGTAACGATAGAGTTAGCATAGTCTGAAATCTTTTCCCATCGAGCATATTGGTTAGTTCCAGAGAACTGAATAGTAATTGAACCTTGCCGAGCATCACGATTATGCAAGAATTCAATCTCAGTTTTTGTAGCATTATCAAGCTGATAAGTAATACTTGCAGTGAACTTTCCAAGTGTATTATCATAATTTTGTACGTTAGACTCAACGGTTAAATCATCAAATATTGGTGATACCAGCTTCTTTATGAACTGCGCAACAAATAAAGAAGGCCCACCCGGATTGAGTTGTTCATAAATACTCTCAAGACCTCGATCAACTGTTTCAAGCTTAGTTTTTAAAGTCACCAAAGCCGTATGAAGCTTGCCAATTTTCGTAGGAAGGTCATCAGCAGCCATGAGCATGGTACTTGGCATAAAGATTGCCAAAAAGAATTGCAGCAGAATTGATTTGAGCTTTATCATGGTTTATCACTTTCCCTATTTGTATATTCATCAACACTCTATAAAAACATAGGTCTTGATTACTTCGCAATATTCTGGCTATTTTCCTGAGAGTTGCAAAATGGCATCGCTAATGCCAATTTGAGACTCATTATGGCATTAGCCATGCCATTTTGCGTAAAACAATTCAAAATTTGGAGAAAAAGTGAGTTTCTTTAAATGATTCTTTTGAAAACTACTCATACAAAAAGGCATTCTCTGCCTACCATGCGACGAGTTTTTAAAAAACTTACGCCCTAACGAACTACTCTTTACGTAGTGATCGTTGCATAGATTCTAAATAATACTGAATAAACTTTTTCTGCTCGGATGATGAAACTGAATTAGGTCGTCGCGTGCGCAGCTCTTGAATAACTTTTTCTGCAGTCATTCCAGGAAAAGACATTCCACGTTCATTGGCAATCATCCAGCACGCAAGCATGGTTCCTGTTCTGCCCAGCCCTCGGTCACAGTGGACAACGACCGCTTTGCCCTGATCGTGTGCTTCTTGTGCCTTGCGAAGAAAATACTCCAGCTGAACGGCAGATGGCGCTTTATTTTTAGCAATAGGCAAATGAATATTTATAGAATACATTTCGCCATGAAAATACCAGTTAGGCAAAGGATCTTCTGTTAGGGTAACGATTAATCCAACATTTTGTTGATTGTACAGGGCATGAATATCGGCCCTATTTTCAGGAAACGGCATTCCACCAATTCGTGGAT
>CAYSDC010000006.1:20758-22461 GCA_964429765.1 uncultured Pseudomonadota bacterium | reverse complement strand
ATTCAATTGTATCCACGAAAGCCCCTTAATAAGGCGTTGAGGATATCTGTTCGTTTTCTTTGTAATAATTTTTGCTTTTCGAAGTGCTGCTGCACTATTTCTTTGATGCACTCGTCCAGCAGCATTTAAAGCTTGATAACCAAAATAGTGTGAAAATGAAAAAACAACAGACACGAATAAAATAGTCTTTTTCATAACACTCTCCTCACTCCATTTTTATGCTCTATGGTCAACTATCAATCTTAATTCTATCAAATGTTATTCCCAGAACGCCTTAATTCTTTTTGTGCATTTTTTTCAAAATTATCCAACTCTTCTTCATTTCGCTGTGGAGAACATACTACAGGATCAGCAGTCCGATGACCTTTTTTGTGCCAAGAACTTACTTGTTGAAGCAACGTTTTAAAGCCCTCTGAACTTATTTTGCCTTGTATACCATTAATTCTTGGGTCTAAGTAAATTTGGCATAGTGCGCACACAAGACACTCTGGAAACAGCTTTTTTTCCATGCGTGCAATCGCTTCTTGCTTACTTATCATTCCCCCCTTCCTACCGCCAGCACAAAGACTTGTTTGTAGAAGTAAAATTGTAAATAAAAAGACTTTTATGCCCCAAACGGTAATCATTTCGTATCTCTCTGTCGTAACTTAATATATTCTTCTTATTATTTTTCAAAATTTGATATGACCTTGACGGTGCCATAAAATGACATGTCCAATAAGTGTTGCAAGCTCATTTAATTGTATTGTCTTTTTCGACTGATCAACTTTTTCAGATATCAATGAAAAGCATTGTTCACAATTTTTGAGGGGCACAGGTACGTAATCATCGACATTTTTAAAAAAGTCTTTTTTCCTACAGCTATTCTTTTTTTTCTTATTTCCAGCATCAAGGTTATTCAAGCTAAACAAACCAAAAAGAAATATAATTGCTATTTTGGAAAAATTTAGCACTACCTCTCTTCTCTTGCCAAGAAAAACGAGAACCTTTACGCTGCTTCTTTAAAAAAAAACGTTGATTATAACCTTTGATGCTTATATTTTCTTTGCCCCAGAGATTTAGGGTCTATAACAAAGTCCTCATCATCTGAACTCTCTTCAAGAACCTGTGTATCTTTACACTCACTTTGATAATCATCTTCACTGCTCAGACTATCATTATAATCTTGAAGAGCTGCATTTTCAAAATTAGTTTCTTCAACCGAAGCTCGTATAGAGTTTACATTATCTTTAACCCACTTACACCATGCAAGAAATTCGTCAAGATGATGAGCTTTATCATGCCAAAAAAAATCGTCTGATGTCCAACTGTCATTGTCATCATAATCTTTGCTATCGTCAGACTCTTCACCTATTTCATCATCTTCTTCAAATTTATTGAAATAAAACGTACATTTTATTTTCAACCATTTGAAATATTCAACTGAATCAAGTAAATAAAAAACATATACCAAACTATGAGAATCCAGGGCATCTGGGTTTCTAGAAGAAAAATATATTGCTATAAGCGATTCTGTAATAGTTTTATAGTTCTCATTCATCATTGAAATATATTCTCTTTCATCTTCTTCAAATTTGGCAGAATCTTCCTGATATTGTTTATCATATAAATCCCACTCAGCGCAATCCTGGTCATACCGTTTCTCAAGCTTCCGACAATCACGTTCAAAGCTCATAGCTTTTAAAGAAGCTCTGAATTGCGCG
>CAYSDC010000006.1:17176-20748 GCA_964429765.1 uncultured Pseudomonadota bacterium | reverse complement strand
GCGTTCTAAAGTCTTGCCATTCTTGTTGAGCTTTTTCTGCAAGCCTTTGCTCTTGTTTTTGCCTTCGTTCTTCATCAACATAAATTTGAATATAAGAGTCCTCAAGTAAATTGATCTTTGATTTCTCGTTAGAAGATTTGCATCTATTTACCATATGACGTGCACATGACTTTTTTACCAGTTGAAAAAGAAATGTTTTGCAGGCCTTTACAAATTGACGTAATGGCCATTCTTCTTGAATAAATTCTTGCTTAAAAAAGGGATGCTCTTGAATTTCTTGCAAACAATCCTGACACCATGTGCATGGCAGAAACAGCTGTGCCGTTTCAATAAAGTTATCTTTAAAATTATTTTGAAAATTATACCGGTCAAAACTGGGACCAAACACCTTATTCCACTGCTGCAACTTCCGATCTATTTCATACGAACTCAGCCCACATTGAGCATAAAGATTTTTCAACGCAAACCCATGTGCACGAAGTGATCTGTTTCCTCCGCATACCGTAACCAGAAGCATAAATATTTTGATGATGTGTAAAACTTTCAAGCCAAACTCCTTGTATCTATTTTACTCTTTTACGAAATTACAATTTTATGTCCCTGACAATCGATAACAAATATTTTTTTGTCAGGATTTTTCAAAATTTCGACAGCCAATGGACTCACCACATACTGCTGTACCGCACGCTTAAGCGGACGAGCTCCAAACTCGGGAACATATCCCTGCTGTGCAAGAAAATCGATGACTGCATCGGTAAAAGTCAGTTTAAGCTCTTGCTCTGCAACACGCTGATCAACCTGTGCAAGTTGAATGGTAACAATCTTTTTGATATCCGCACTTGAAAGAGCTTTGAAAAAGACCGTTTCGTCAATGCGATTTAAAAATTCAGGCCTAAATGTTGCAAGCAATAGCTTTTCAATGTCGGCCCTTACTTTTTGGGTTACATCACCGGCTTCTAAAATAAGTGAACTGCCAATATTGGAAGTCATAATGACAATGCAATTTTTAAATGAAACGGTACGCCCCTGCGAGTCGGTCAAGCGACCTTCATCAAGAATCTGAAGAAAAAGATTAAAAACATCGGAATGAGCTTTTTCAATCTCATCAAACAACAAAACAGAGTACGGATGTTTGCGCACCTGTTCGGTAAGCTGCCCGCCTTCTTCATAGCCAACATACCCTGGTGGTGCACCAATCAAGCGAGCGACAGCATGTTTTTCCATATATTCAGACATGTCGATGCGAACCATTTTATGTTCATCATCAAACAAATAATCGGCTAACGTTTTTGCTACTTCAGTTTTTCCAACACCGGTTGGTCCCAAAAATAAAAATGAACCAATTGGTTTGTTTTGATCACCAATACCGGCACGGTGAACACGAATGGTGTTAGCAATTTTGGTAATTGCTTCGTCTTGGCCAACAACACGAGCATGCAACTCAGACTCCATATTCAGAAGTTTTTGACTTTCATCAGTCTTGAGTTTTTCAACGGGAATCTTGATCCAACGCGAAAGCACCGCCGCAATATCATCTTCATCAACCTCTTCTTTGATGAGATGCGTCTTGAGCGACTTGAGCTTTTCTTGTTCATCATCAAGCTTTTTTTCAAGCTCAACAAGCTTGCCGTACTTGAGCATTGATGCTTTGCTCAAGTCTCCTTCACGTTGAGCACGGGCAAAATCGATATTTGCTTGCTCGATTTGCTCTTTAATTTTTTGAATTGTTTCAAGCGGTTTACGCTCAGACTTCCATTGATCAAGCAAGATGCGTTCATCTTCTTTGAGGTTGCTCAGCTCTTTTTCAAGATCGTGTAAACGCTTTTTTGAAAGTTCATCTTTTTCTTTACCGAGTGCAATTTTTTCGATCTCAAGCTGACGAAGTTTACGCTCAAGTTTATCAAGTGCCTCCGGCTTTGAATCAATCGCCATTTTAACTTGTGATGCTGCTTCATCAATCAAATCGATCGCTTTGTCTGGCAAGAAGCGGTCGGGAATTAAACGAGCAGAAAGCTTGACCGCTTTGACTAATGCTTGGTCTTTTATTCTAATGCCATGATGCAATTCATACCGCTCTTTTAAGCCACGTAGAATTGAAATTGCGTCATCAATTGATGGCTCTTCAACCAAAACTTTTTGAAATCGACGCTCAAGAGCTGCATCTTTTTCGATATATTTTTTATATTCCATAACTGTTGTCGCACCAACACAATGCAAAATGCCTCGTGCAAGTGCCGGCTTGAGTAAGTTAGAGGCATCCATGCCACCACCGGTCGCTCCAGCACCTACAAGCATATGGAGTTCATCGATAAAAAGAATAATTCCTTCATGTTCTTTTTCGATGGCGGTCAGAATTGCTTTGAGCCGCTCTTCAAACTCGCCACGAAACTTAGTGCCGGCAATAAGCGCACCCATATCAAGCGAAAGAATACGGCGATTACGCAAGCTTTCTGGCACATCGTTATCAACAATGCGTTGTGCTATACCCTCAACAATGGCGGTCTTACCAACGCCAGGGTCCCCGACGAGCACCGGATTATTTTTGGTACGGCGCGATAAGATTTGTAGCACATGACGAATCTCATCATTACGACCAATGACAGGATCAAGCTTGCCTTCTTTTGCTCGCTTGGTGAGATCTTGACAATATTTTTCTAAAACTTGATAGCTGCTTTCAGCATTTTGACTATTCACGGTTTCTCCCTGTCGAAGCGACTGTACCCATGCGAGAACTTTTTCTCCGTTTAAATATTTCTTGCAGAAATCAATCAGAGATAATGGTAGCGTTGTTGTTGTGCTCAATGCAAGCAATAAAACGTCTACACTGATATATTGATCTCCAAGCTTCTGCGCTTGGGATTCGCATTCTTTAAAAAATTTACCGAAATTTTGATCAATACCAACTTGAGCCCCGGTAACTTTGGGCAATCGAGCAAGCTCATCTTGGACCAACATCTCGAGTTGTTGAACATTGACTTGTAATAATTTAAAACATGATTGCGCAAGTGAATCTTCTAAAACAGCCGCAAATATATGGAGTGGTTGTAACACAGCATGATCAAGGGACTGCGCCAGCATCACCGCTTTTTGAAGCAACTCTGAACTTGCATTAGTTAATTTTTCTTGATTCATAATAGAGCCTCCTAACAAAACATCGATAAGCAGGTTTAATTGTAAACCAAAGTTAATTCAATTCAAAGGAGATGTCATGGATTTTTTGACTCAAGAAATATGGGCACATGTAAGATTAAATCTTGCATGTGCCCATAGCGTATCTTTTTAAGTGTATTTGTCTTTATGATCAGGACAATTTACGCTTGATCGTTTGTAAATCTCTTGAAAGTTTTTCAAGCTTATTTTTGAGCTGCGCAAGCTGCTTGTGCAAGTGATTCAGACTCTTCTGAAGAGCAGATTTTACAGGTTTTATTGAAGGAGTAGGCTTCGCAGTCGGTTTTGGTGAATGAGTAGCTTTTGGTGAAGAAGGAACAACATCTGGTTGAGATGCTGATTTAAAAATATCACGAATACGCTTATATTTTTGTATCTGTTCTTTGATATCTTCAAGTCTTCTA
>CAYSDC010000006.1:15438-17166 GCA_964429765.1 uncultured Pseudomonadota bacterium | reverse complement strand
AGTGTTACCAGTATTCTTTTGAAATGACGCTTCAAATGGCAGATCTCTATACGGATCAGCATCGCGCGAACGCAAAGCCATAAGATTCTCTTTAATTTTCTGCTTATTTTTGATCAAGCGATCAACCTCGTTTTCCTCGTCTTTGAGCTTTTTTATTTTTTCTCGAATCATCTCAGCAGGGGTTCCATCCCACCGAGAAGCAACGTTAGAATCAGCACCTGCATCAACAAGCATTGTAATTATCTTTTCACTGTCTTGCCAAATTGGTCCACTCAACCTCCATACAGCTAAACTGAGCGGCGTTCGACCACTTCCCATTCTTTGATTTAAGAGCTTTTTATCAATTCCTCGACTAAGCATCGCTTCTACAATTTTTACTCTTTGAGTCGCTACAGCATAACCAAGGGCAGACATCCTATCCCAATGTTCTTCTGTTACTAATTTATCTGGATCATCCAACTGACGAATCATATTAAGCGCATCCTGTTCTGCTTGCAATCCAACAGAAGCTAAATGATCTCTAATAATTCTATTTTCACGTTTTTTCTGAGGGGTATAATCAGGGCCTGCTGCAGGACTATCTGGAAAATCAGTGTGTCCAAGCGTCGGCGAAGCAAAATATAAGGCTTCGAATAAATTCGGAATACTGTTCTTCTGATATTTATTTCCACCATAAGAAGGCTTATAGTCAATAATCTTCATATAGCCCTCAGCAGGGCGAAATATTTCCTTAGTTTCTAATATTTTTTCGACTGCAAAGCAAAAATTCATAGGCATCGAAAACATACAAAACAATCGCAATAAAAAAATTCTCTTCATGCAAGCTCCCCTTTTTACTTCTCTTTTTTAGGTAACGATAACCTCTACTTTGAATTATCAAACTCTTGCAATAAGCTCTCCAAATGGCTCACCGATGATTTAATTTTTTGTATGTCTATTTTCAGCACATCGTCTGCACTCAATTTTGCTGGCCCAAAATAATTACTTAATTTTTGAAGCTCATTTCTTTTATCATCGATCGATGTATCGCTCTCTTTCAAAAGAGTTATTATTTTTTCAAAAGCATCTATTGTTTCTTTATAAATTTGAATTTTTACGGCTTTATTTTTGCTAATACTTTTAATTTCTACTTCAAGATCCTGTGGTAATATCTGAAGAATGTCATCGCCTGAGTCTTTGCCCATAACAATACCAACCTTGGCTTGAACAAGAGAAAGTTTTTTTATACCACCCTTCATCTTCTTGTTGTTGAGTATTCCAAGCACTTTTTTATATCGATCGATTTGATCAGTCAAAGCTCTTTGCTCTTGAGTCCATTCAATCTTTAATGTATCAACATAGTCTTCGAATTTCTTACTCAGTTCCTCTGACTCTTGTGACTGTTCATCACTTTTTTTTACTCGAGGCTTTCTTGTTGGTCGAGCACGTCCAGCTTGGCCCATTGGCCTACTTTTTGTTGGATGCTCTAATTTTTTACTATCTTGTTTTGAAATGTCTTTTTCTGATTTCACAGCTTCTTGCCCGGCGTTTGATGCGTCAGTCTTTTCTGCTTCAGCTATTTTTTTAGCTTTTTCTGCTAATCGAGCAAGCTCTGCTTTTTTTGCTGCTTTACGACGAAGTCGTGCAAGCTCTTTTTTAGCTCTATGCAATCTGAAAGCATTTTGTATTGTTCTGGCAGCGATTTTTTCTTTTTCATCGCTTTCTTCGGATTCTTCTGGTCCCACCATA
>CAYSDC010000006.1:14812-15428 GCA_964429765.1 uncultured Pseudomonadota bacterium | reverse complement strand
TCTCCAGATTTTGCAGGAGCAACAAGCCTATTTTTGATTTCATTCAATGAATTGCTTAACAGAGAAAGCTTGTCTCTTAATGTTGAAAGATTGCTATGGAGGTTTTTAATCTGATCTTCAAGTGGTTCAACTTTCTCATCTTGAGCACGTGCTATAAGCTTATGTATGTACTCTTTTAGCGTTGGAATATTAAATGACTCATAAAACAACGGTATCTTCCCTGACTTTGGGATGGTCAAATCAGCAACTTTTTTTAACGCTTTAGGGTTTTCCTTAAAGTAATCCTTCAACTCGTGACGAACTTGGTAAAGAGATTCCACTATGCATTTTCTTTTTTCTTCATTATCTAATTTTTTAAACTCTTCCAGCGAGGGAAGAGGGCAAGAAGGAGTTTCTGGTGGAATTTCGCATGTAACATCAGAGGGAAAAATTTCTTTAAGTTTCAGTTCTTCAAAATTATTATCCAGAAAATCTAACCATTCGCTAAAAACCCTACCGGCAGAAAGTGGAAATTTCCCCTTAGTTGTAAGTTCAATAAGATCTCTTAAATAGCGCTGCAAACTTGGAAGGTTACATCCCTCATCAGCAGAAGCTGATTTTTTTAATGGTTTAAAGT
>CAYSDC010000006.1:8070-14802 GCA_964429765.1 uncultured Pseudomonadota bacterium | reverse complement strand
AACGACTCAAAGCTTGTTTTTAAGTAATGTTTGAGCTGGTAACGAGCTTGATAAAGAAATTGAACTATTCGCTTCTTTTTTTCTTCATTCCCTAAATCTTTAAAATTTTCCGCTGAAATAATGGGATAAAAAAAACTTTCTGATGGAACTTCAACCTTAGTATCAGAAGTAAAAATTTCTTTTAAATTTAGTTCTTCAAAATTCTTATCAAGAAAATTTAACCAAGCATTAAATAATAATTTTTGCGATTCTTCTGGCGTATGGTACTCATAAATATTCTTCAGCTCATTTATGTTGCTAAAGATTATTTTTTTAAATGGATCAAGTTTCTTTGAATGATCTTCTTTCAAGAATTCTTTTTGATCCTGAGTCACATTTTTTTCAAATACAGCTAGTTCTAATTCTTGAGCAGAATAATCTGCCGACTTGAGCGAGTTTACGGAGCACAAAGAAACCACCGTCATTACCGCACATGCAAGCACTATAATTCGCTTCATATGAACCTTGCCTTTTTTAAACTAAGCACTTAATTTTGGAATCGGAATATAACTCAAGTTACGCGAGCGCGCCCAAGCTTTCAAGAAATCCCAAATTTTGTAGGACTTAAGCGTATTCATCGTACGAGGAAACGCCGGATCGATGCAGATGACTGAACGAGTAGCCCTATTCCACCCTACCACTACCATAAAATGTCCATTACGATAAGGTGTTGCTCCTCCACGCAAGCTGCGAACGCTAACGGCGATAGGAACTTTGCGCTGCAAGTAATGATACAAATCACTAAAGCTGTTTAACCGCTCAACACGAAAAAAGACATGTCCTTTACTCGCATGATAGGCATGAGCAACATTGAGCAACCAATTTCCATAAATATCTAGATACCCTTTGTCCAAAACTTTATCGGCAAAATCGATAACATAATCATGAAGATTGACATTTGTCTGCTCACCAACCTTTTGTTTCATAAAATAGTTGATGATCAAACTGGTTGCAGTAGGAGAACAAAGCTCTGCAAAGCGTGGGTGTTTAAGAACCATTTGCGACTGCTTGGGGACACCTGCAACAAGCACGGTAGAATTATTTACGGGTGGACGAGCAATACGAAAGGCCTTCATATTAGAAGCGCAGGCGAATAGCGCTTTAAGACTGTGATGATCAGCACCACCATCAAAAGCAACCTTAACACGAAAACCACGCGCAAGAACATTACGCTGCATTTCAACCAGAACGTGTTTTGTATGCACAAAGCGATCTAGCTTGTTAACAAACGTCTGCTGATGATTGGGTGCCCATTCAGCTAAACGATGCCACCTAGACCAATCACTATGCTTAACACTGACCCATATGGTCATTTTTCCACACTTAGGGCGATATGCATTCCAAGATAAAATAAGCTCATTAAATGGACCGGTATCGGTCCGTTCCCAAATTTTAATGTTAGTGCCTTCACCACCCGTTTTAGGCAGTGGCTCATTAAAAAATTTTGAAAATGTTTTTGAAAAATTACACGAAAGTGGTTGTGCTGGCGCAGAAGCGGACATCTGAGTACTCATACTCAATGTTATGCTCCAGCAGATAAAACGTAACCAATAAGGCATTATATTCCAGACTGTGTTCACTCCCTGCTCCCCAAAATCCCCCTTTGTGATACGCCTACTTCACTTACCAACACAAAATGAGCTAAAGACATGATCAAGCATGGCCTCAGTTGCATTGCGGCCGGTCAGCTCAGCTGTCTTTTCAAGAATCTCTTTTAGTTGATACGCTACTAGTTCGTAGTGTACTCCATCAGCAAAGCCATTAACAATAAATTCTAATCTTGCTTCAATTTGAGCAAGCAGCTGACATTGTCGATGGTTTAGCATATAAGGGGACGTGCATTGTGCAAAGATATATTGAATCTTTTCTTCTATCACCATTTCAAGCTCTTCGATTCCTAAGCGCTCCTTAGCCGAAGTATATACCGTTTTATGACTTTGGGAATCTAGAATGCTTTTTAACCCATTACTAATAGGCTGTGCATCAACCTTATTAACAACGATTATTACTTTATCTGAATGCGTCTCAAGCACTTGATGATACTGGGTATCCAGCTGTTCATCAGCAGCATCTATAACCAGCAAAACGATATCAGCAGAAGCCGCTTCATGCCAAGATCGCTCAATCCCCTGCTTTTCGATTACATCAGCGGTTGTCCGCAATCCTGCGGTATCGATAAATAGCAAAAAATTTCCTTGGCGATAGATTGTTGTTTCAATACTATCACGCGTTGTTCCTGCAATATCAGAGACAATTGCTCGCTCTTTACGTATCAACGCATTAAAAAGTGTTGATTTTCCAACATTTACACTTCCAACAAGAGCGACACGTATCCCTTGCTTAATCCGTTGCTGCTGATTAAAATTTTCTTGTGCTCGACGTATATCTTGTCGTAGCTTAATAAATTTTTCTGCAATAAGTTGATCAAAATCAAAATCTCGTTGCTCTTCATCAAGAAACTCAAAACTGGCTTCAACCAATCCAAGTAACGCAACAAATTCAGTTTGAATGCCTTGCAAAAACGAAGACAAACTTCCCTGAAGTTGCGCCATTGATTTGCGTAATGCAAGATCAGTCTGCGCATGAATAACGTCATTAATTGCTTCAGCTTGCACAAGATCAAGCTTGCCATTAAGAAAAGCTCGCTTGGTGAATTCACCTTTTTCAGCATGCCGAGCCCCTGCATTGATTGCCACATCAATAATTTGCTGAATAATAAATTGATTGTTATGGCAGCTTATTTCAACAGTATGTTGACCGGTGAATGTTTTTGGCGCATGCATAACAAAAAAGAGAACTTCATCGATTGGGCATGCAGTATCCTGAGGATTAATAACATGCCCATGATGAATAGTATGACTTAGAACATCGTTCAATGATAGACCGGATGAAAGTCGGGCAATTTGAGCAGCAATAGAAAGTGCTTGATCGCCAGAAAGTCTGAGAAGTCCTATTGCTCCACTGCCCTGAGGGGAACACTGGGCAATAATGACATCATGTTCATCACTCTGAAGTATCATCTGACGAACGCTTCTCATGTGCTCCAACACCCTTGAACGAAATGACAATGTGATAGTTGTGAAACTTCTTTTTGTGCGTCTTTTTCAAAAACTGCATAAGCAAATAAGCAAGACTCATGCTGATAGCACGCTCATCTTCAAGCTTAAAAATTCGCTCTTGAAAGCCGATATAAAGAATTTTCTTATCAATTTTTGTAATAAAATTCGTAGATACTTCCATCAAAGTACACAACTCATTCAACCATGGTGTAATTTGATCTACAAGCTCTTGTGTCCAAAAATCACCCTGTCCAGCAACACGATCATGCTGCGCATTGACAGCGTCAGCTTGCGCGCGCTCTTGACGCTGAACGAGCTGATTTACGCCTCTTTCCCCATCTCGTTGAACAGATCGCGCTGGCTGTTGTGCAGACCGTTGATTTTTAGCTTGCTGCCTAGAATCCTTTGAGGCAGTAGCATTTGAGTCAGGGTACTGGCGATTTTGTCGACGATCATCTGAACGTTCGTTCCGTTTTTGTTGAGCAACCTTACGCTGCTCACGCTCTTGACGTTCATTCAGTTTTTTTGGGTCAAAAGTAATCGATACAATAGCTGGGCGTTTGGTAAAACCAAAAAAGTTTTTCTCTCCCAGTTCTAAAATATTAATTGTAAACTCTCCAGGTTTACCCGACTCTACCCACGCTTTTTCAATTGCCTTTGCAACAGATGATGCCTCATGCAGCATTGATTTCATGTAAGAAAACCTTTCAATGGAAAGCCGAGAATACATGACAAATATTGAGAAATAATAGCTCTAAAACTCCGAAATTTTAAGGAAACGCTGTGTCGCCCGCCCCATACACCACGCTCGATATGGAAAATTGCCGAATTTACCGAAGCCTATGCTTTCAGCAAAAATCTAACAGAAAATTACTTCCTGCGCAATCTGATTGCAATTTTAGCTTGTAAAAGTCTTTAATTTAAATGAATAAGCCGGCTTTTGCGTCACCTGTTGTATAACTACCGCACCATAAGACTGCTTAGCTAACACGCTGGCTTTCCATACGTATTTCCAAGAACGAAGTCTGGAGCGGGAAACGGGATTCGAACCCGCGACCCTTGCCTTGGCAAGGCAATGCTCTACCACTGAGCTATTCCCGCATAGATTGAAAAGAACGACTAAAATGTAAACGTATTCCGGATAAATGTCAACATCTATATCGTTAATATTTTATACCAATACAACCATATAATTATCTGGCAGCTACATTTGAACCATAGTAACAACGCCATGAAGCTTATCTGGCGGCAATTTATAGAACTGAACAAATGAAGGGACAAGCTTTTTAATGCTTGCAAAAACCTTCCAAAAAATGTTGCGCGTCACGATTTCTTCCAAACCATAGAAAATTACTTTGGCTTCGATACCCGCGTTATGCAGGATTTTATCAATATCAAGCACTTCCATATAGCCCATGTGAATCTCAAAAATACGGAGACCATCGGCTAAATTGCCTTTAAAAAAGCCTATTACACCAAATGGATCATCTCGCGTAACAACTGAAATCATAATATTATCTTCATAAATAATGTTATTTTTAAAAATTGTCTGAATGATGTAGGGCTGAACGCTGTCGATATCACGCACAAAGAAAAGCGCCGTCCCTTTTATTTTATTTGTTGCATTATACGTCGGAATGTATTGATCAAGAAAATCATTCAATGACATTGGCTGAATAGCCTTAATCAATCGCTTTTGGCCAAAAGTATAAATAATAATGGTACTCAACGGAATCAATGCTATGGCAATGGACCAACAAGCACCGGATTGCAACTTGCAGCTCCCTGAAACCAAAAAGAGGAATGCGACTGACATAACCCCAGCTGAAAGCGCCATTTTAGCATAGCAGCGCCTGAGATAGAAAATCCAACTCATCATAACGGCCGTAAGCGTCATGGTCCCAGTCACGGCAAAGCCATATGCACTTGCTAAACTATGCGATTCTTGAAAATGAAAAATGATCATGAGAACACTAATAAGCAAAAACCAATTTACAAATCCAACGTAAATTTGCGAACGAAGCTTGCTGGAAGTGTATTCAACATGAAACATTGGAAGCATATTGGTCATAATGCCTTGGTAGACAATCGAAAATATACCACTAATCATCGCTTGCGAACCAATAACTGAGGCCAATAGACTTAGAATAAGGAATGGAATATAGAAAAGTCCCCATTGATGCAAGATCATCTCATACAAAACATACTTTGTCGTAGGATATAAAATGAGGAATGCACCTTGACCCAGATAGGTCAAAACAAGAACACAAAATACAAAATACCACCCATGCACAATAGGCTTTCGACCTAAATGGCCCATATCTGCATAAAGAGCCTCACCGCCAGTTGCGCATAGAATAACTTCTGAAAGAACAAAGAAACCGGTAAATCCATTGCGATATATAAAATTCAAAGCAAACCAGGGGTTAATCGCCTTTAAAACAAATGGGGCCTGAAAAATCCCAATGAATCCCGATATTGCAAGTACCAAAAACCACATAACCATAATCGGACCAAAAGCCGTTGCAACACGTTCAACACCGCGCTTTTGAAGCGTAAACAGTATAATGGCAATGAGGCTAGCAAACGGAATCAAAATATAATTATTTATTGGAGGCAATCCAGGAATCAGCAAAATTCCTTCAACGGCGCTCAATATGCTCATTGCAGGAGTTAACATGCCATCGCCCATCAGAAGCGAAATTCCTATAAACGACAAAAATGTAGCAATCATCACCTGACGCTGTGATTTGAGTAAAGGAACTAAGATCTCTTTTAAAACAATGGTTCCGCCCTCACCTTTTTTGCCTAGGCTCATTGCAAGCCATGCGTATTCAACGCCGACCAAAATGACTAAGGTCCAAATAATAAGCGAAAGAACCCCTATGACGTTTTCCACTGAAGGCATAATCAAAAGAAAGGCGACAGAAAGAGTATAAATAGGACTTGTTCCGATATCTCCAAAAACAACTCCCAAAGACTTAACCATTTCTTTAAACGGTTTAAATTGCTCAATATGCTTAAATGATAAAAGCCAATGATACATAAAAAATCCTACACAAAATTTAATAAGATCTTTGCATCAGTTGTTACATAAACCCCGGATGTAGGGTGTAGGATAGCACAACCTTCCGCATGTTGTCATATAATTCAGATAACTCGAATTACATTAACATTTTTTTGAGTTGACATTATGTCGATGAACAGGTACGATACTGCACATAGATCATCTTTTTGAATTTGTGCCGAGGTAGCTCAGGTGGTAGAGCAGAAGACTGAAAATCTTTGTGTCGCCGGTTCAACTCCGGCTCTCGGCACCATAATTCTTCCGTATTTATTATTCTTTTAATTTCATGAACGACTTCCAGGTCATTTACTGTTGTCCTATCGCTTATTTTGTGCTAGAGTCTAACAATTGATACAAGTTTCGTGATGCACTCTATCAATAAAAGTTATAGGTATCTGTATGTTTGATTTTTTGTCTAAAAAGTTTTCTGGCGTTTTAGGCTGGCTTAAAGATCGAGGTCGCCTCTCTGAAGAAAATATTCAGCAGGCATTAGACCAAGTTCGTGAAGCACTCCTTGAAGCCGACGTTCCACTTGAAATTACTACCGCTTTTCTCGAACAAATAAAA
>CAYSDC010000006.1:5613-8060 GCA_964429765.1 uncultured Pseudomonadota bacterium | reverse complement strand
ATCTCATTAAAATTGTTCATGAGAAGCTCCTTGATTTCTTGGGCGGAAAAAATGCCCTGGCTCAAGTCAATTTGCCAATTCCATCAGTTGTTTTAGTAATGGGTCTGCAAGGGTCTGGAAAAACGACAACTATTGCAAAACTTGCCCATTGGATAATTCAACAGGCTAAAATCCGTGGAAAAACTCGCCGTATTTTAGTTGCTTCGGTCGATTTTTATAGACCCGCAGCAATCGAGCAGCTTGAAATTCTCGCAAAGAGGGTTGGTGTTGATTTTTACCGCGCTCACAGCACAGAGCCTGTTGCAGCTGCGGTTGAAATTGCACACTATTTTAAGGCTGGGCATTATGAACATTTGCTTTTAGACACTGCAGGCAGACTTCATATTGATGACCAGATGATGCAAGAACTTGTACAAATTAATGCAAAAATAGCTCCTAAATATAAATTCTTAGTTCTCGACTCAATGACGGGTCAAGAGTCACTTCGCGTTGCCCAGGCCTTTGAACAGGCTGTGGGCTTTAATTCTGCCATTTTAACCAAAATGGATAGCGATACTCGTGGTGGCGCAGCATTTGCCTTTAAATTTGCACTTAAGAAACCTATTTCCTTTGTTGGGGCAGGTGAAAAACCTGAAGATTTGGAAAGCTTTATCCCTGAACGTATGACTTCACGCATCCTTGGGATGGGCGATATCATGACACTTATCGAAAAAGCTCATGAAAACATAAGTCAGGATGAACAAGAAGAGATCACTAAAAAGATGATCGATGGCAATTTTAGCTTGCAGGACTTTGCGAGCCAACTGAGCCTTATCGATAAATTAGGATCTTTGCAAAAGATTGTTCGGTACCTACCGGGCATGAATACCCTATCTTCTGAAGATTTAGAGCGTGGACAGCATGACATTAAAAGATTTAATGATATTATAAGCTCGATGACCTCTAAAGAACGAAATTTCCCCCATCTACTCGATGGATCTAGGAAGAAGCGTGTAGCTTTAGGGTCGGGTACAACTGTGCAAGATATTAATCAGTTGTTGCAAAGATTTGAACAAAGTAAGCAATTTGTTAAAATGTTTAAGAAACCTGGTAAATTTAAACGGTTTTTTAAGTAAACGTAGTTTTAAGACGAACAGACTTACTCTGAAAATCGACTTAATCGCGATTGACGCAGTTTTTTGTAGTTTTTGAAAGGATATTCTCAATGGCAGTTAAGATTCGTCTAAGTCGTATTGGTAAAACAAACCGCCCCTACTGGCGCATTGTTGCAGTTGATGGACGCCGCAAGCGGGATGGTGCGTTCCTTGATAACTTAGGAACCTATGACCCTCTTAAGCATGAGCTTGTACAATTTCACACTGACAAGCTTGAAGCCTGGGTTGCTCAGGGCGCAATTTGCACCCCTGCAGTTCTCAAGCTGATTAAACGCAGCAGCACATAAGCTGAAAGAGATACATTATTTCTCATTTTTTGATTCAACGTTTATGCACAAAAACTGACGAGAAGATTATTGCTTGGGAGAGTAAGCATGCTAAAAGAATTAGTTGAACATATTGTAAAGAAGCTTGTTGATAAGCCGGAAAATGTTGCTGTTTCAGAAATTAGTGGCGAACAAGCGACTATTATTGAACTGCGCGTTGCTCCTGAAGATCTTGGAAAAGTAATTGGAAAAGAAGGCCGAACAGCTCGATCAATTCGTACACTTGTTCATGCAGCTGCGTCTAAAGAACACAAACGCGTTGTACTTGAAATTTTAGAATAGTCTAAGGGCTGGCTTCATCGCCAGCCTTTTTGCACTCTACTACTTCTCTTGACAGTCAAACTTGGAATAAGCGCAGTGTATCTGAAATCCATAAACACCAAATAGCATCATTATGAAAATTTCGATTATTTCTGTTTTCCCCGAAATGCATCAATCAATCAATGCACTCAGCATTATTGGTAAAGCTGCACAACAAGGGCTTGTTTCATTCGATTTTATCCGCCTTTCGGATCTATGCGAACCAAAAGAACGGATAGATGAGCCCATTTGTGGGCCAGGGGCAGGAATGATCTTGAAGCCTATTGTTGTTCAAAAAGCAATTGAACTTGCTGAACAACGATGGGGAAAAGGATTTAAAATCTTTTTCTCACCTCATGGAACTCTTTTAACGCAGCCAATTTTACGACAGTATGCTGCGCAGTTTTTTGCACCTACTCCTTCTGGTACATCGAAAGATGCCCTAAGTATCGAAGGGGATATGGGCGTGAATCACCTCATTTTGGTCTGTGGTCGCTATGAAGGCATTGATGAACGTGTTGAACGACATTATGCCGACGCACTCATTTCAATTGGTGATTACGTTCTAATGGGTGGAGATTTGCCGGCTCAAGTATTCCTTGAAGGTCTTCTGCGACTATTACCCGGAGTTGTTGGCAGTCAAGAATCGATTGAACAAGAATCCTTT
>CAYSDC010000006.1:4463-5530 GCA_964429765.1 uncultured Pseudomonadota bacterium | reverse complement strand
GAATGGCAAGAAAATTACCGATGTTTTACGCTCAGTAAATCATGCTGCAATTGATGTGTGGCGAAAAAATGCTGCTGCTCAACGTACGGTTCTTAATCGCTTCGATTGGTTTACACGCGCTCAACCATCTTTGGCGGAGATCACCTTAGCGAGTAAATTTATCCCTGTGCATTATGTTGCCGTCATGCATACTCAAGTAATCATCAAAGGCGGCACAGTTGGCCAAACATCAATTCCATCAATTGATATCCATGACATTGCTCGAGCTTGTGCATCATACGGGATAAAAAACTTTTTTATTGTCAGTCCGTTGCTGGATCAGCAAAAGATTGTTGCAACTTTTATGGATTTTTGGCTCTCTCCTGATGGTGCAAAATATAATGAGAATAGGCACGAAGCTCTTTCAAAAACAAAACCGGTACTATCGTATGATGAAATGATCACTGCTATTGCTCAGCAAGAAGGACAAGAACCAGTGGTTATTTGCACTTCGGCTCGCAATGTTGAGCATAAGCAACAAATAGATTATTTCAGTCAGAAAACTGTATGGTCTGAACAGAAACCCGTCCTTTTTTTATTTGGTACTGGACAGGGGCTGAGTGATGAGCTTGTTCAGAAAAGTGATTATGTCCTTACTCCTGTTGAAGGATTAACCGATTATAACCACTTATCGGTACGGTCTGCAGTATCCATAATTCTTGATCGGTTTCTTGGTCTTTCTCCCCGTCTTAGTTCAAACATGAAAGACTCCGTAAGTTAAGGGAATTTGGTGTTGATCAAAGAGAAAAAAGCTTATATACTTGGATAAACACGATTTTTCAGAAAAATCATATGACCTTTGGTAAAATTTTGAGGACGCAATGAAAGCAAATTGTTTAACACGCGAAACTATTTTGGACCTTGGAACTGAACGAAAACTTCCTAGTTTTCGTGTTGGCGATACCGTTGAAGTATCTCAGTTAGTCTCTGAAGGGGACAAAGAACGTATTCAGCTCTTTGAAGGCGATGTTATTGCTATGCATAAGAACGGCATTTCATCAACATTTACTGTACGCCGTATCGGTGCG
>CAYSDC010000006.1:0-4453 GCA_964429765.1 uncultured Pseudomonadota bacterium | reverse complement strand
AGTGCACTTCGCGTTGTAAAACGTGGTGATGTTCGTCGAGCAAAACTAAGCTATCTTCGTGATCGCCTTGGTAAAGCAGCTCGTATTGATGAAAAAGTTCTTACCAAAGAGCAAAAAGCTGCTCTTGCTCAAGAATAATTCATCTTTATTCAAGCCGGGGATCGGCAAAAATCATGCTTCGACATATCGGTAAATGTATGTGCGTTATAGTTACTATGATGCTTTTAACTGCATGTGGTAAGAAAAAATTTTACCAACATACCGATAGTGATGTCGTAAATTTAGAACCGATCTCCACCGCTTCTCAAAACGTTCCGGTGCTTAGTCACTCAAGCGGAACTCCTGAATTCGATCCGATTAAACGTTTTTCATATGAAGCGTTTACCAAAAAAGTTGTTCCTCTTACCTCTCAGCTTGATTTTCCAATTCCTGTAAATTTCACACTCAAAACAGATAAACAAGCTGAATCAAATGGATCATGCCTGATTTATGAAGGTAATCTTTCTCTATCAAAGCTCATTGCTTTTTATCATCATGAAATGCGTAAGAGCGGCTGGTCTTTTAAAAATTTGTCGACTACACGAGAAGCACTTTTGATCTGTTCACGCAAAGGGACGATTGTTGTTGTTTCATTACGAAGCATTCACCTCAAAAATCGCAATGAAGCTAAGAAAAAACAGCTGTTATTATTTTTCACTAAAGAATCTTGATTGGAATATTTGTGATCTGGTTTATTACACGTGCCATTCTTTTTTTCATACTTGTTCTAGCCACCTGTCCAATACTATTTTTCTCGCTCGTTTACGGACTTGGAAGATTTTTCAATCTCAAAATCGATCCATCATCACTTGCTGCTGGCTACCTACGCCGCAAGTAGACTTTGAATAAGCATAGATTATTCATCTTGCTCTTCATTGAATGTCGGCTCTAGCCCAATGCTTTGAGCATATTCAATCTGTTCACAAATTAATTCACTAATTTTTTTGATGTCCTCTACGGGCACAGTTTCAAATATTTCATCACCTAATTCCATTATTTCAGGCTCTAGCCCAATACTTTTTGCATACTTAATCTGTTCTGCAACCGCTTTGCTTAATGCACTATTATAAACGCCTGCAATGAGATAACCACCAACTTGATATTTCATGTGCGGTCCTGAAGTCACGGTACTCTGCTGAATCTTTTCAAGCGGATCTACATGCCACACTTGCTGCTCACCGCATCCACCTTCTTGAATATCGATAGGTTGTGATGCTTGACGCCCTCGAACAAGAACTTGCGACTCTTGACGCTCTCCCGCAACGGCCTGCATTTCTTTATGTCCGCGAGCAAAAGAAGGCATCTTTAGTTTTTTAAAGTATTTAAAGAACAAATAGCTCAGCCCCGCGGTAAGTACTACTGCAATAATTGCTTTGAGTACAATATAGTATTTTTTTATTCTTGCGGTGCTATTTTGCTGAGCATAAAATTCTTCGGATTCTTTATTAATGCCATAATGCGCAATGTTCATATGTTTCGAGTTGTGAAGGCAATCGTAGATGATATGATCGAGTATTCCAGCATTTTTACACCTATTCACTCGAGAAATTATAGAGCTATTTTCGCAAACACCCTGTGCAACTAATGAGTCAACATCACCGATATAAACAACCAATGTTACTAAAAAAATCTGAATAATTTTCATACAGATAGACCCATAAGATTTTTGAGCCATTCCGCATGTTCTTTTTCCCAACTAGATATTTGTTGTAGATTTATTTTTGCTTCGCGAAGCGTTTCTTGAACAATGTCATCTGTGAGAAAAAGATTATTTTTATCGCGTCGAGCGCGAATAATCATAGCCTCTGCAATAAACTTAATTGCCCGAGGAACGAATCCTTCAAGTTCTTGCGCATAGTCGGCAAGCTTATCCATTATTTCTGTCGGTAGCTGCACAGGAGATTCTGTATTTTCTTGCGCAAATTTTTCAAGATATGAACCAAGAATTGCAATCCGTTCAGCTTGTGGAGGAACAACAAACTCTACATTGATACCAACACGGTCCATAATTGCTTTATCAATTTGAAATGGATGGTTTGTTGTAAAAATAAACATCACTTTTTTTTGTGATTTTTCTGGAACAAGCGATAAAAACGTATTAATAAAGCTTTGAACAGTTCTCAATTCTACTGATGAAGGAGGAAGTAATAATCTATTTATAAAGAGCAACTCAGCCTCATCAATAAAGATAATAAGCCCTTTCTTGGAATTCTGTGCCCAATCCAAAAGTTTGCGTAACTCTTTTATTGCAAGACTAAGATCTGTAATTTTTGCAAATTCAGAACCGGATGTTATTGCATAATCCAAACCGGACCAGTACGATAAAGCTTTAGCAAAAGCGGTTTTACCGGTTCCTGAAATACCAAAAAAGAGTACATTCGGAAGGCTTTCATTAAATTCTTTTGCTGTTTTTACGCGCAATGCAAGATCAAGAAGTTGCTTTTGTAGTTCTGGCTCAAAGATTAAATCATCTATATTGATTTTTTCTTGCGAAGCTCGCGAACTTAACCAGCTTTTTTTAGATGTTTCACTTACAACATGCGGCCGCTTAAAATAATCGATCGCGAGTGGTATACCATATTTGACACCATAACCCACCATAGCAATGGCCGTAACAGCAAAAAGCATTTTCCCTATCAGCTCAGGAGAACGTATCATTTCTTTGATGTTCTTCCATTTTTCTTCTTCAACAGCAACGGCTGCTTGCCCTCGTGCTTTATATTCTTCTTCAAAAATTCTTAACCTCTGCTTTTCATGAAGTATTGTTTTTTCAAGTTCAATCCTGGCTTCTTGATCTAATTGATTATGACGATTCATAAGATCACGTCTTGCCTGCTCAGTCCTTGCAAGCTCTTGGGTAAACATATCTTGTAAGCGGTTAAATTCATGCCCCAACGTTATATCAACAGCTCTTGCTTGCTCTCGCACTTGATCATGAAGTTCACGTATTTCTCCTACCGATGCAACGACCTCTTCTGCCATAACCGATGCAAGCCTTGCCCGCTCAAAAGCCTCTGTAGATTTTTTATGCGCTTCTATTGAAGTTCCATTTGCACTATGTGCCAGAGCTAAAGCCTGATTTGATTTACGTACAGAACCATCTGCTGCCTTAACAGCTCGCTCAACAACTTCGGTTGCAGATTGCAGCTGTTGAGCTTGAGGATTCTGGCGTGTTCGCAGCTGATGCATCGAAAAGAGACTCAATGTATGAAACATAGAACAAATTATATGTACGATGAAAATATAGAATAGCTTTCTTCCCCATAGCATGAGCAAGCCCTCCCCGCACTACAAACGCTCACCACAAACCCTTACTGGTCAAAGCATATCAATTCATATTTATTATTTGCAATTAAATAAAAAAGGGTGGAGGAAAGTGGTTATAGTAGCAGTCTTGGACAGAGATAAAAAAGCCGCTTCAAAAATAAGACTGCGATATGCTCTCAATCAAACAGAAGAGATACCTACCTAAATGCTTTCTGATAACTTTATTATTCTTAGTCATGCATCTCATGGCCTTGTAACTATTTGGAAACTTATAGAATAAAACTTTTCCTAAACGAGCAAGACTATCATTGATTTCTTTTCTATTCATAGTACTCTTACTAAGCAATAATTAACATTAACTATATAAATAATTAATACGTTTGAATATTTGAATAATTAAAACAATGACACCAAAAACAAAAACCAATCAAAATCAAGACAATATCGACCATATCAGGAAAACGGCTGCTTATGGTGCAACAGATGATGAATTTAAAACCTTCATGTACCTATGCAAAACCTATAATTTGGACCCACTCAAAAAAGAGATCTACTTTATCAAATATGGTGGTCGATCGACCATTATCACCAGTAGAGATGGCTATTTAAAAATAGCAAACCTCAACGAACATTTTGATGGCATTGAAAGCGACGTTGTTTACCAAGGCGATGTACTTACCAAAAAAGATGATGGAAGCCTACTCATCACCTATGGACCCGAACATCTTATGTTTGATAAATCAAAACTGACCGGTGCATTTTGCAGTGTTTTTCGTAAAGATCGAACCAAAGCAACAACGGTGTTTGTAAGCATCAAAGAGTATTACAAAAAAGATGCCCCCATCTGGCAACAGTACACCAATGCGATGATTTTAAAAGTTGCAGAAGCCATGGCACTCAAGCGAGCATTTGCAATTAGTGGACTTGTTACCAGAGAAGAGATTGAAGATAAAGAACAGATTGATGGTGAGACTCTTTGATACATTTTTAACGGGCAGAATTATCAACCAGTCTAATTTCAATTCTTTCTATTGATTTGCCCGGATGCTCTCTTTTAAGAGTAACAAAACCAACTTCGGCAGTTGATGTAACATGAGTTCCGCCACATGGCACTTGAGCAAAACCATCAATTTTCCAAAAACGTCTT
>CAYSDC010000005.1:36100-42169 GCA_964429765.1 uncultured Pseudomonadota bacterium | reverse complement strand
GTGGTATCGATTGTCTGATGTGTATGCTGCTTATAGTATTAACTCTGGATTAATGCATATAACAAACATATACACTCAGGACTTGCATCTTTTTGTTGTGACGTCAGATGCTACGTTTTCAAGTGTGGATCCTTCTAAGAGCTATTCACTTTTTAAAAAAACACGAATTGGTCTTGATCAAGTAGATACAATAATTCCCTTACAGGTAGATGGTCAAGAAAACTTCATCGGTTCTTGTTCAAAAAATATGGTTTTTCTATTAAATAAAATGAGTCAATTCATTATTAAATGTCCTACGTTGCGTGCCATAAAAAAAATTAAGATATTGCAGCAACGAAAGCCAATTGTATTACTTGAAGATGGCACTCTGATTGGGTACCTATTTGATTTCCTGTTACAAGAAAAAAAACAAGAGCTAGATAAAGAACAAGATACTTTTACGCAAAGATTTAGTGAGTTTTGCCTATAAGCTGTTTTCTTCTTTTCTAGTCCCGCAGCGAATCAATCTGTTTTTTAAGGGCAGCATTTTCTTTTTCAAGTACTGCAATTTTTTGCTGCGCTGTTCTGTATTGCCAGAAGGCATCTAAGAAATATTCTTGATGGGGTGATTCGACTGATCCAGGGCGTTGCAAGCGTACCGCATTGACTGCTTGTTGAGCTGTCATACCTTTGTTAGCAATGAGCCATGCTGCAAGAAAAGTTCCGGTGCGGCCTTTCCCCATTCTACAATGAACAATAACTTTCTTTTTTTGATCAAATGCTTGTTGAGTTCGCTCTAAAAAATCTTCAAGCATTTTAAACGATGGGATAGAGTGATCTGCAATAGGATAGCTTACGCGTTTAACTGAAGTACCCGCGTAATACTTATCAGGGTCTTGATGCGTAAGTCGAAGGTCAAAGACAACGTCTACATTCATTTTTTCAAGTTCAAGCACATCTTTTTTGGTACGGGGAGCTGCCATGCCTCCAATAGCACATGCTCCATTTTCATGAATCCATGAAAAGTTTGGAAGCTCCTCACCCGCATAATAAGCTCGATGTATTGCTCGTTGAGACTTTCTTTCAAGCTCGGTTGCAGCCTCTTTGATGCCTGTCATGACGGCAAGGCTGAGTACAAAAAATGGAAGCATATATGTCCTCCTATGCTCTTTTAGAGAGATAAACTTCTAGCTCTGAGTTTTATGCATTACTGTACGAAAAATCAAAGTAAAACCGATAGTATTTGTCTGTTTTTGATTTTTTAAACCTGAACCAGGTGCCGGACATACATTTCTTGACATAAAGAGAGTAATTAAACTTTATATACCAACCGTGAAGAAATCTTAGTGGAGTGCTATAAACTTTTTGTTGAAATTTTCATTTTTGACCATATACTTAAATCTAATAGCAACGGGTAAAAAGTACCCTAAGCACCCATAATTTATGGTGCGGTTTAAAATTGTTTTTTCAATAGGTTACATTTCATTTTTTTTGGAGGATCTGCAATGACAGATACTATTAAGCCTTTGTACGACCGAGTACTGGTTAAGCGTCTTGAAAATGACAACACCTCAGCTGGCGGGATTATCATACCTGACACTGTTCAAGAGAAAACTCAGTATGGAACTGTTATGGAACCGGTGAAGGGAAGCTTAATAACGATGGAACAGTGCGTCCTCTTAAAGTAGTTAATGGCGACAAGGTATTGTTCGGAAAATTTTCTGGAACAGAAGTTAAACTTGGAACTCAAGAATTTCTTATTCTGCGTGAAGAAGAATTGCTTGGCGTTTTTAACAAGTAAATAACTGAAAAAATAATAAGGATTTAAAGCTATGGCAAAAAGAATAGTATTTGGCGAAGAAGCACGCGCCAAAATTTTGCGTGGTGTAAACACCCTTGCTGATGCGGTTAAAATTACACTCGGACCTAAAGGTCGTAACGTTGCACTTGAAAAATCATTTGGATCTCCAACAATTACCAAAGACGGCGTTACTGTTGCTCGAGACATCGAAATCAAAGATAAACTTGAAAATATGGGCGCACAAATGGTTCGTGAAGTTGCTTCTAAGACTGCAGATGTTGCAGGAGACGGAACAACAACTGCGACTGTTTTGGCACAAGCAATCTATCGCGAAGGTATTAAAAACATCGCGGCTGGTGCTAACCCAATGGAAGTTAAGCGTGGCATCGATTTGTCGGTTGAAAAGGTTATTGAAGGGCTGCGTGCTCAAGCAAAACCAATTCAAGGCAGAGATGAAATTGCGCAAGTTGCAACTATTTCCGCAAACAGCGATACCTACATTGGAAATTTGATTGCTGATGCAATGGAGAAAGTTGGCAAGCACGGTGTTATCACCGTTGAAGAAGCAAAAAGCATGGAAAGTACTCTTGATATCGTTGAGGGTATGCAGTTTGACCGTGGTTATGTTTCTCCGTACTTTGTGACCGATGCAGAAAAGATGGAAGCTGTTCTTGAAAACCCAGTAATCTTGCTATGCGATAAAAAAGTTGCAAGCATGAAAGATTTATTGCCGATTCTTGAACAAGTTGCAAAACAAGGTCTTCCATTGTTAATTATTGCAGAAGATGTTGAAGGCGAAGCTCTTGCAACATTGGTCGTTAATAAAATGCGTGGTACGTTGCATGTTGCAGCTGTTAAAGCTCCAGGATTTGGTGATCGTCGCAAAGCGATGATGCAAGATCTTGCAATTTTGACCGGTGCTCGTGTTGTTTCTGATGAGCTTGGTGTTCGTCTTGATAATTTAACCTTTGCTGACCTTGGTCGTGCAAAACGTGTTTGTATCAACAAAGACAATACAACTATTGTTGATGGTCAAGGTGCTCAAGATGAAATTAAAGCTCGTGTATTCCAAATTAAAGCTGAAATTGAGCATTCATCATCAGAATATGATGTAGAAAAGTTGCAAGAACGCCTGGCCAAACTGGCTGGTGGTGTAGCTGTTCTTTATGTAGGTGCTGCAACTGAAGTTGAAATGAAAGAAAAGAAAGACAGGGTTGATGATGCTTTACATGCAACCCGTGCCGCTGTTGAAGAAGGCATTGTTGCTGGTGGTGGCGTTGCGCTGCTTCGAGCTCAAAAAGCACTTGAATCATTCGTTCTTTCTGGCGATCGAGGAATTGGTCTTAATATCATTCGTCGAGCACTTGAAGAGCCTGCTCGTATTATTATTTCTAATGCGGGCTTCGAGCCTTCAGTAATTATCGACAAGATTAAGAACTCAGAAGAAAACATCGGTTTTGATGCACGTTCTGAGCAATATGTTGATATGTTCAAAGCGGGCGTTGTTGATCCAACTAAGGTAACCCGTTCTGCATTGCAACATGCAGCATCTATTGCTGGATTATTGTTGACGACAGAAGCAATGATTGCAGACATTCCTGAAGAAAAACCGGCTCCTGCATCCGCTCATGGCCATGGTCATGGTGCAGGTATGGGTGGCATGGGTGGAATGTACTAAAACCAGTCATTCATTTTATAAAATAAAAAAGAGCCTCAGTAATGGGGCTCTTTTTTATTTTAGTGCAAGCATTTTCTATTTATTATGATCTGCATAATTGTCAAACTTTTTTTATCGTTAATGTTAGTTGAGCGATTATTTTTTTATGATAAAAGTTCTTTGATTTTTTAAAATAAGAATGGCATATGGGTGTAAAATTGATTACTCTTTTTAGGATTCGATTGGGGAAAAGTGAGACAGGAAAATCAACTATTAATCTCTTTACCACAATGCATCACATGGATTTATCACTTCTTATGTTATTTGATCAGCGCTATGGAAGGTTAATGTCTTTGAATGGCTAGCTAGGCTTTACAATTTGAATTTTTGCGATTGCACTTATTGCGAATTTAGGTTATAATGCCTACTAAAGCGTTTTTTATAATGAATACCCGCTAAGAGAGCTGCAATGCGCTCAATGCGTGCGTAATGATGAGGAGTTATAATGTACAAGCTCATAGCGTCCAACAAGGTTTTTTGCCTTGTACAAGGATATTTGGAAAAAAGCCCTATAGGCTATGATGCACGTTTTATGATGCTTAACCAAGCTAGATCGTTTTCTTCTCCGGCTTCTCATATAACGCTTTCTACTTTAGCGCTTTCTGTGTGGTATTTATTCACCATTACTATTGTCGCCGCAAGCGCGGCATTCTTTTTTATTGTTTAACACTTATTTTTGTTGTTTTTGTTTGTTAGTCCAGTAATTTTGGATGACATCTTCCAATGCTCTTTGTTGATTTTTACAGGGTAGCTTTTGTGTATTGATGAAAGGATTTATTGTGAAATTTTCAAATTCACTTACTGTTGGTCTTGCTATTTTTGCAATGCTTTTTGGTGCTGGAAACGTTGTGTTCCCTCTTGGGCTTGGCCGTACTGTTGGAGATCAAGTGCTGTATGCCCTGCTTGGTCTTTGCATTTCTGCTATTTTAATTCCAGTAATAGGACTTGTTGCATCAATGCTCTTTGATGGTAATTATAAAAAATTTATGGGAACAATGGGTGCTTTTCCAGCAGCTGTAATCACCTTTGTTTGTATGATTCTTATTGGGCCTTTTGGAGCTATTCCTCGTTGTTTAACGCTTGCTCATGCGGTAGTGCGATGGTATGTTCCAGGATGTACAGCATTTTGGTTTAGCTTTCTTGCTGTCGTCTTTATCTTTATTTGTACTATGCGCAAAAGCTTACTGGTTGAATTGTTGGGTAAGGTTTTTGGGCCACTCAAGCTTGTTCTGCTTTTTTCCATTATAATTTTTGGTCTTTTTAGTCCGCTTAAACCGGTAAGTGTTGGTTTTACAGCGCTTGATAGCTTTTTAGTTGGCTTGCGTGAAGGATTTTGGATGCTTGATTTGCTTGGCACGATTTTCTTCTCGGGCCTAATTCTTGAAGCTGTTCGACGTAGAGCTAAAGATTCGAAAGAAAATCTTACTGCAAGAGATATTGCAATGATTGGTCTGAAGGGTGGAGTTATTGGGGGTGTTTTGCTTGGCCTTGTATATACCGGTTTTTGCTTTATTGCAGCAATGCATGGTGCACAACTTGTTGATATAGCACAAGATCAAATTTTAAGCGCTCTTGCTATCTCAATTCTTGGATCGCATGCAGGTATTTTAGCAAACATTACCGTAGTCATTGCATGCATAACAACAGCTCTTGCACTTACAGCCGTATTTTCTGATTACATACGTAATGGTTTATTTAACGGTCGTATTAGCTATCTCTATGCATTGCTCATTACAACCGTCTGTACTTTTGTTATGGCAAATCTTGGTTTTGCTGGGATTATGAAAATGATTGCTCCAATTGTTATTACTTGCTATCCAGCTCTTGTGATGTTGTCTTTGCTTAATATTGCAAATAAGTTATTTGGATTTAAGTATATTAAAGTACCAGTTTTTGGAACTTTATTGATTACCATATTTTTGAATTTCAGATAAAATTACAATAAATAAAAGCGATCGCTCTTTATGCGATCGCTTTTATTTATTACAATCTGATTGATGTTGTATTCATTTTTTTTGTGCACTTATTCTATTGTATATTTATTACGAAGGGCTTTTTTTTTACTCATAATCCACTTTGAAAAAAACGACGAATCCTTGACAAGACAAAGTGCTCTGTTGATGCATAAAAGCTTTTATAGAGTAGGTTTTGATCAAAAACATTAAAATTTGAAGACAGATCATTAAATCAAAAAGACTAACAACAATTTATTCGTCTATTGTTCGACTATGCCATAAAAAGCTAGAGCGGTGTAAAAATTGCAGACGAGCAACGATCGTTTTTTTTATTTGTTTTCTATTTTAAAATAAAAATGCTTATTTTTTATCATAAAAAATTAAGTCTGATTTCTGATTTTTTCTTAAAAAACCTCTTGACTTTTTTGCTCAAATTTATTTTCAAAACATTTCGAAAATCGCTTTGGTGCAGGACATTTCCAGTAATAAAAAAATTATTTGATTGTGATTTTGCAACCTGCTAGAGTATAGTTCACGTTAAAAAAAATAATTTTTCAATGAGAAAATAGTTTGATGATTTTTTCTCAACAGAAAATATATGGCTCGATAAGATTGTT
>CAYSDC010000005.1:21386-35973 GCA_964429765.1 uncultured Pseudomonadota bacterium | reverse complement strand
AGGATTTGAAAAGTCTGTTTCTATAGAACTTATTTTTTCTGAATTAATTAAAACTATTTACGACAAAATTTCAACACGTGATCTAGAAAAAGCGCTTGTGCTCGCAACGGTTTCGTTTATTGAGCGAGATCCGGCATATAGTCATGTATCAGCAAGACTTTTTTTACAGCAAATTTACAAAGAAGCTATTGGATGTTCACTTACCGATGAGCATTTAACGGAAAGTTATCGGAAAAATTTTATTGAATATATTAAGAAAGGCGTCGAATTTGAGGTACTTGATAAGAAGCTTCTTGAATTCGATCTTGAAAGATTAGCCAACGCTCTTGATGTTGAAAATGATTTTTTATTTGGTTACATCAGCATTCAAACATTGTATGAGCGTTATTTCCGTCGTCACAATAATCGTGTTATTGAATTGCCTCAAGCATTCTGGATGCGCGTTGCAATGGGTATTGCTCTTAATGAAAAAGAATTTGAGCGTACCGATCGAGCAATTGAATTTTACCGTATTTTTTCTGCTCTACGTTACGTTTCTTCAACACCAACTCTTTTTCATGCAGGAACGCCTCACCCTCAACTGAGCTCCTGTTATTTAACGTATGTTGAAGATGACCTGGATCATATTTTTAAGTGTCTTAAAGATAATGCACATATGTCTAAATGGTCCGGTGGATTAGGCAACTCATGGACTCAGTTGCGCGGCACAGGTTCTCCTATAAGCAGTATTCGTGTGAAAAGCCAAGGAATAATTCCATTCCTTAAGCTTGCCAATGACGTTGTTGCTGCAATTAATCGCAGTGGAAGTCGACGTGGAGCAACATGTGCTTATCTTGAAAGTTGGCATTATGATTTTGAAGATTTTTTAGATTTACGTAGAAATACTGGTGATGATAGGCGTCGCACCCATGATATGAATACGGCAAATTGGATTCCGGATCTTTTTATGAAGCGCGTTATTTCCGACGAATCATGGACCCTATTTTCTCCACATGAAACACCCGATCTTCATGAAACATATGGTCAAGAATTTGAGCAACGCTATATTGAGTATGAGCAAAAGACTCATTCAGGTGAAATTAAGTATTTTAAAGCAGTTCCTGCTCGTCAGCTTTGGCGAAAAATGTTGAGTCGCCTTTTTGAGACTGGTCATCCATGGATTACATTTAAAGATTCTTGCAATATTCGTTCTCCGCAAGATCATGCTGGCGTCATTCACTCTTCAAATCTTTGTACTGAAATTACACTTAACACGTCTAAAGATGAGACTGCAGTTTGTAATTTAGGATCGATTAATTTAGCTCGACATATTGAGAACGGGCAATTGAATAAAGACCTTTTGATTGATACGATTAATTCAGCTATTCGGATGCTTGATAATGTAATTGATATCAACTTCTATCCAACAATTGAAGGAAAGAATTCAAACTTACGTCATCGTCCAATTGGACTAGGAATCATGGGCTTTCAAGATGCTTTATTTATGCTTGATATTCCGATGGAAGATGTTCGAGCGCTTGAACTTGCTGATACAACGATGGAATTTATCTCGTACCATGCGATTGTAGCTTCGAGCTTACTTGCAAAAGAGCGGGGTTATTATAGTTCATACAAAGGATCTAAGTGGGATCGTGGAATCTTTCCTCTTGATACGCTTGATCTGCTTGAAAAAGAGCGCGGTGTTCCTGTTGAAGTTTCAAGAACGAGCTCAATGGACTGGAAGCCTGTTCGTGAAATGGTTAAAAAATATGGGATGCGTAATTCTAATTTAATGGCCATAGCTCCAACAGCAACTATTTCAAATATTGCAGGAAGTTTTCCGAGCATTGAACCGATTTATAAAAATATCTATGTCAAAGCAAATATGAGCGGTGAATTTACTATCATTAATGAATATCTTGTTAATGATCTAAAAAAACTCGGTTTGTGGAATCAGGATATGCTTGATCAAATCAAATATTGCGATGGAAATATTCAGCTTATTCAAGCGATTCCAGCGCATATTAAAGAAAAATATAAAGAAGCTTTTGAAATTGACCCTGAGTGGTTGATTAAAATGACCGCTGTTCGCGGTAAATGGATTGATCAAAGCCAATCACACAACGTTTTTATGCAAGGTGTTTCAGGCCAAAAGCTTAATGATATTTATTTGCTAGCGTGGCGTTCTGGTTTAAAATCGACGTATTATTTACGAACACTTGCGGCGAGTCAAATTGAAAAATCGACACTCGATGCGCAGAAATTTGGGTTCACACAAAAACGAGAATACTCTAAACTGCAAGAGTCGGCTATTGGGCAAAATGGTGGACAAGAAGATCCGCTTTTTTCCGAAAAACTTGGCGAGCGTTCATGTGGGATTGAAGATGAATCATGTGAGTCTTGTCAGTAAGGCCTGGAATTTTTTGGTTTGAGGTTTATGTTCTTTCATTTCTGATTGTGTCTATTTTCAGGTAGAGCGAGTCCTGTTTGGAAGTGCCCTCAAGTCAGTTATTATAAGTTAGTTGGATTTTTATCCATCATCCTTGAGAAACCTATTTAGGCGTTTTCAGGGATGATTCCTTAAGGAGTATTTAATGAGCATTGCAACTGGACAGCGTAAATCGATTATTAATAATTCATCTGTTGATCCAAATAAAATACTTCCAATGACATATCATTGGGCGCGCCAACATTACAAAGATGGTGTTGCGAATAATTGGACTCCTGAAGAAGTATCAATGCAAAAAGACGTTGAGCAATGGAAGTCTCAAGATTGTTTAACCGCAGAAGAACGTAAGCTTATTCTTTGGAACTTAGGCTTCTTTTCAACAGCAGAGTCATTAACTGCAAATAATATTGTTTTAGCAGTATACCGACATGTTACTAACCCAGAATGTCGACAATATTTGCTCAGACAAGCATATGAAGAAGCGGTTCATACCGATACATTTATCTATTGCTGTGATTCACTTGGTCTTGACCCTGATTACATTTACAACATGTATCAAACTATTCCTTCGATAAAAGCAAAAGATGACTTTGTTGTTAATTTGACCACAACCATTTTTGATCCCAGTTTTCAAACAGATGGTATAAAAAACATTCAACGATTTCTTATCGATCTTGTTGGGTACTATGTGATCATGGAAGGTATATTTTTCTACGCTGGATTTGCGATGATGCTTGCACTCAAGCGTCAGCAAAAAATGATCGGTATTGGTGAGCAATTTGAGTATATTATGCGTGATGAAAGCATACATTTGGCTTTTGGTTGTGATCTAATCAATACCATCAGAGCTGAAAATCCAACATGTTGGGATGCTGAGTTTCAAACAAGAGTTGTTGAACTTATTAAAAAAGCGGTTGAGCTGGAAAGCGCTTATGCGCTTGATGCTTGTCCTCAAGGTGTAATGGGCATCAATGCTCAACAGTTTTGTTTGTATGTTGAGCACATGGCTGATCGTCGCTTAGAGCGCATTGGCTTGCCAAAAATTTACAACAAACCAAATCCATTTCCATGGATGTCTCAATCAACAGATTTAACCAAAGAAAAGAACTTTTTTGAAACTCGTGTAACAGAGTATCAAACTGCCGGTTCTCTCAATTGGGACTAAGAATTAGTTAAACACTCGATTTAGAGTTTATGGGATGCTTTCCGTGCATCCCATTTTGTTTCTCTGTAATTAAATTTTGACATGGGTTTTTTACATGAAAAATATCGAAATTGAATTGCGTTACGAGGTTCTTGATCAGCAAGCTTTGACTTCATTTCTTCAGCACCTTGATTTTAGTGAAACCAAGCAGATTGTTGACATTTATCTTGATACTTATGATGCTCAGCTTTATAAACGTGGAATTTATATTCGTCTACGAAATAATAAAAAAATTGATATCAAATTTAATCGAGCGTGCCTTGAAGACAGTAAACTTGAACAGCAATCTTACTGTGAGGAATATTCTTTCCAGTTACCTTGGCAGCAGTCTGATGTAGATAAGATTAATCAGTTGAGCCGAGAGTTGGGATTGCAAGAGATAGAAACCCCATCGCCTGAAGAATATAAAATGGTTAATAATCTTATCAAACATGTAACGGTTGATAAGATGCGATCTTTGTACAAGATTGAAGATTTCTTGATTTCAGTCGACGTAGTGAATGGGCTTGGAACATTTCTTGAAATCGAAATTATGGCATCAAATATTAATGATCTTGATTTAATCAAAAATCGTATGCTTGAAATTCTTAAAGAACTTCAGTTGATGCCACTCAAAACTGGCTACTCAGCTTTACTACTCAAGAAGCAAAATTTTAAGCAGTATGTGCAGGGAAGATTCATTCTTGAAGAGGATAAAGTTTACAGAGAGAATGTATAATTTTTAAATTCCTTGATTTCTAGGCCAAACTTAGCTTATGTTTATGTTAGAAACTGTCATTTTTTGACAGTTTCTAACATAAACATAAGGATGCCATGACAAAGAAAACTTTTGGTGATTTACTCAATGAATGGCCTAATAATACAATTCGTGATAACGATCTAGCTCAACTTCTGAAGGGTAAATCGGATAATGCTCGCTACGCTTTGGTAAAAAGGGCGCTCAAAGCGGGGCTATTAATTTGTTTACGTAGAGGACTCTATGTTATTGCAAACAAAATAAGTCGGGCGCTTCCCAATGAATTTGAATTTGCATTACAAATCTATGAGCCATCGGCAATTAGTTTAGAGTCAGCTCTTTCTTTTCATGGTTGGATCCCTGAAACAGTCTATGTCACAACATGTATAACTCCAAAACGATCACAGAATTTTATAAATAAGTTTGGAGTTTTTAGCTATAAACATGTTCCAAGTCAGGGGTTTTATCGCGAAATCAAGCGCATTGAAGAAGAAGCAGGGGTTATTATTTTTATTGCTACTCCGTGGAGAGCGCTTGCAGATTTTATTTACACACGCCGCAAAGATTGGGAAAATTTGGCGCAACTTCAAGATGACCTTCGTATTGATCATGATGTTGTTATAAAGAGCGATAAGGCTGCCCTTAAAGAGCTTTGTGAGCGTTATCCAAGTGTTCGTGTGCGAAAAATATTAAGCCGTTTTCTAATTGAAGTAAGCAAAAAGATTTGAGGTTGTTATGAGTATAAAAATGATAGAAGAGCGGCTCAAAGAATATTCACCTGCTTCCAAGCGTGATGAGTTGAATGCTCTTAAAGAAATTGTTCAAGAAATTGCGCTGTGCGCACTTGCACGAGCCGATTTTTTTAAAATAGCAGCTTTTCAAGGAGGTTCTTGCTTGCGCATTCTTCATAAACTCAATAGATTTTCTGAAGATCTAGATTTTATTATGCGTATGCCAGATAAAACGTTCATATGGGAGCCTTTTTTAAAAGAGCTGCAATTTGAATTTACATTGTATGATTTAGCTTTTGAAGTGATTGATCGGAGTAAAGCTGATCAAGCGGTAAAGCTTGCTTTTCTCAAGGATAACTCTTTTGGAAAAGTCCTTTTTTTTAAGCATCCGCGAAGCTCATCAGATAAACAATCGATTCAAATAAAACTTGAAATCGATACTAATCCACCCTTAGGATCATTGTTTGAAAATAATTTTCTTGATTTTCCATATACTTTTTCAATTACAACCCAAGATTTACCAAGTCTTTTCGCAAGTAAGTGTCACGCGCTTTTGTGTCGGCCATATGTAAAAGGAAGAGATTGGTATGATTTTATTTGGTATATTTCTAAAAAAATTATACCTAATTATGTTCATTTGAGTTACGCTCTTGAGCAAATGGGGCCATGGTATGGTCAAAAAATTAATGTCACAAGTAAGTGGCTTATTGCTGCTCTGCAAGATAAGGTAGTTACAATTGACTGGCAAGATGCAAAAAGAGACACTGAAAACTTTCTGCGTGCTTATGAACAAGAAGGACTTAAGGTTTGGGGTAATGAATTTTTCCTTGTAACGATTAAAAAATTTGCTGATTATTTATCCAGAGAGTAGTTTGTGTGCTAAACTAGAGCCTCAAACTTAAACGAGGCTTTATGAATAAAAATCCAATTCTGGTTGTGCAAAATCTTACAAAAATTTTTGCCCCACAAAATAAAAATCAAGAACCATTCAAAGCTGTTGATTCAATCTCTTTTACTCTTCATGAAGGGGAGATTTTAGGCCTCTTAGGTCCCAATGGTGCTGGAAAGTCTACTACCATTCATATGCTTTTGAGTACATTAACAGCGACATCAGGAAGCGTTACAGCCTTTGGAAAAGATTTTTTTAAGTGTCGCTGGCAAGTGCTTCAAGAAGTAGGTTTTGCGAGTACCTACATCAACTTTCCATCAAATCTTTCTGTATACGAAAACCTTACGATTCATGGTCGGTTATACGGATTGAGTGGAAAAAATTTAAAAGAGCAGATTTTACACTACCTAGAACTTTTTCATGCAACTGATTTTGGCATGCGTGAATTTGGAGCACTTTCTGCTGGCCAAAAAACACGCGTTATGTTGGTTAAAGCCTTTATGACTAATCCAAAATTAGTCTTGCTAGATGAGCCAACCGCTTCGCTTGACCCTGATATTGCTTACGAAGTTCGACAATTTATTTTGAATGAACAACAGCGCCGCGGGCTTTCGATTTTATTTACATCACACAATATGGATGAAGTTGCTGCTGTGTGTGGGCGTGTACTGGTTTTAAGAAATGGAAAAATTATTGCTGATGATTCACCTGCAGCTCTTGCAGCAAGTATTTCCAATGCTCGGGTGCAATTTCTTGTTACTGATGGCCTTAAGCGACTTATTGCATATAATGCAGACCACAATTTAGCCAATACGATTAAAGATCGTTGGATTGAAATCGAAGTAGCTGAGCTTGAGATTGCATCCTTTATTACGACCATTATGGAACTTGGCGTTCGTTTTTCTCATATTGCAATTGAAAAACCAACGTTGGAAGATTACTTTTTGCAAATTTCCCGAACAGGAAAATAAAGGATACCTATGATGAGTGCCTTGAAGCGCATTTATGCCGTTATATTGAGAATTATGTACTTTGAGCGTCATAACGCAGTTCGGTTGACCGAATTTTTTTACTGGCCGCTCTTTGATATTATTATCTGGGGAATGACCGGCTCTTGGATTGAAAAAACTCAATCTACGCCGATTAAGCTTGTTTTATTGCTTATGACGGGCCTTGTCTTATGGCAAGTTGTTTTGCGTGCAAGCTATGAGATTTCAGTTACACTTATGGAAGAAATGTGGGGTAGAAGTTTTATCAACTTATTTGCAACACCACTTAATTTAGTCGAGTGGATTATAGCCGTTATGCTTTCAGGTCTTTTAAAGATGGGTTTAGTTTTGCTTTATGGAGGATCAGTTGTTGCGCTTCTGTATGGACATAATATTTTTGCAATTGGTTGGCCAATACTCTTCTTCGCTGTCTTGCTCATGATTTCGGGTTGGGCTATTGGTTTTGCAACTGCTGCGGTTATTATTCGCCTTGGGCAGCGTGTTGGTTCACTTCCATGGATTATGTCATATTTTTTTGCTCCGTTTAGTGGAGTTTTTTATCCTGTTGAGAACTTGCCTATTTGCGCACAATATATTTCGTACTCCTTACCAACCACGTATGTTTTTGATGTTATGCGTGAGTATCTTCAAAGCGGTCAGTTTCTCTGGAATAAAATTGGCATGGCAATCGGCTTGAATGCCTTGTTTTTATCAACAGCGCTCATATTTTTTTTCAGGATGTTTGCGAAGAGTAAAAATCGTGGATTATACCGACTTGAGTAGGAGTTTCAGGTTAATCGTTGTTGTTTAAAAAAACAGATAGTGAGCATGAATAGATTGACGTTATATTCCAACATTCTGTAACGATAAAGAGATCCTCTTCTAAGCAGCAGGTATGTACAATTCTCCAGTTATCAGCTGGAGCTATTATTCCCTTTAACTTTCCATCACAATCATAGATCAAAATTTTTTGACTTTCATTTTGATTTGTGTGATCTGATCCTTGGATAATGATTAAAGGGTGATGAGGTGAAAAAATGATCTTAGGGTGATGAAGTTTTCGATGTTGATGAATGAGTGACAACTGTCCATTTTCAAAATTATGAGAACCAAGTTCATTATTAAAAGCATAAAAATTATTATTTGAAGCACCAATAATAGTGAAAGTTTTATTGTTACTTTGTTCTAGAGTTCTGCAAAATTGGTCACGAATAATTAAGCTTCGATCGTAATGCGTGGTAATTATGTAAGACGGCTCGTTTTCATACTGGCAAGTATCAACAGCTAAGATGGGTGAATTGTAGGTTATTTCAGCTACTTGTGCGCCATCAAGTGTCCATATTGAAAGATAATTTCTATGAGCAGCAACAAGACAAATATTTTTTTCTTGATCAGCCATTACAGCAAAATGAAAGATTGGGCGTTTTGTTGTAAACTTTTTAAGGAGATCACCAGATAGCGAGTAGATAGAGATTTTTTTTCCTGGATTGGAATCAGCTCTTATTACGACCAGACATGGTATCATTTCTCCATGTTTATCGTATTTTTTGACGAAAAAAATTTCTTTATCAACATGAGTCTCTTTAAATTCTCCAAGAAGCATTTCGTCTTTATAAACTCCAACTATATCTTCCGTTTTATCTTTATCTGTTAGTGTATATATCAAAGGGTTAAGACTTAAGATTTTCACAGAAGATCCGCTCGTAAAGTTCTTTTTGTGAATCAATATATTAGTTTTGTTAGTAGATCCTAAAAATAGAGCTAAAGATTTGTATTTTATAGAATCAAAATGCATGCAACTCAGATCAAAAAAATGTAGAATAAAAATACTTGGAAATAAAAGAAAAAATTTATTGAGCATGGCGCATCCCTTTATTACTATTCGTTTATTCTCAAAATTTTCTATGTAATAATACTGAGAGCAAACTGGTAGAGTAAACAATAAAGAATGTTATTAGAACGCTTCACCAACAGTTAAGTACCATGAATAACTTACATCTCCCGGGAGTCGGCGTCGCCATTTCCAACCAATATCAAAACGAATTGCGCCAAAAGGCGTTTTATAACGCAGTCCAAATCCAGATGAAGGAAACCATGTGCCTTTGAGTCCCAGAAATCCAGTTTGACTCAGGACGCCAATATCTTGAAACACTACTCCGCCAAGCGATTTAACGAGTGGAAAACGAAGTTCAATATTACCATTAACCATAGTGCTTCCGCCCTGAATAGTGAACTCACGCGTGATGCTTGGATCTTTTGGTAGGTCATCGTCACTTGTTATTGTAAATTCCCTTATAATAGTTCCAGCAGAATTTTTTTCTGTAACTCCTATAGGAGGAAGAGCATCTTTTTCATATCCTCGTACTGAATAGGGTCCTCCAAGGTAGAATCGGTCAATAGGCATTATTTGATCGAATGATCTTCTAAAAATATGTCCGAGTCGAATTCGGCTTGCAAGAATAAGTTTATTTTGCCAAAGAGGATGAAAAAATGATTGTTCAAATAATAAACGAGCGAATAAAGAACCTTTATTTTCAGGAATCATTGCTTTAAGTGTAACAAATGTCAGTGTTCCTTTGTGTGGGTCAATGCGATTATCTAGTTTATCGATGAGCAAGCTTGGTTCGATAAAAAAGAAGGGTAGCGTTCTATCGATGAGTGATGGGCTTAAGTTTAAAAAGCCCCGCACACGACTTGTTCTCATCCATTCATTGCCAAGATTAATTCCCCAAAAGTAGTCTTTTTTATACTCATCATTGATACCAATTAAAAATCCATTTTGAATTGCTTCATATGCTGAACTACTTGGTACAATGCGCACAGGATGTACATATTTGTTCGCGTAACCTCTAAATTTTCCTGTAAAAGGAAGTCCAAAAAATGAAGGTTGTTGATAGTCAGCATCAAACCTTTGTTCGAAGCGCGTCCAGTCAAAATCTAACGAAAGTTTATCAGCGTGATTTGTTGGATTTTTAACGACAAGTGATGCTCCAACTTTGGGAGTTGATTCTGGTCGAAACAAGAAGTTTTTGCTCGTTAAAAAATAGCCTAATCTTAGTCTAACTTCCACAGGGTCATCATCAATAAGAGAAAGTGTGATGGGTTTTTTACTTGTTTGTTTTGCAAGTTGTGTTGGTGTAATATACACCGATTTAAAGATATCAAGTCGTTTGAGTTTCCGTCTTGTTAGATCAAGCTTTTCGCGTTTCCAGAGCTGGCCTTCTTTAAACTTTATTTCATGCATAATTCGTTTGAATGGTAGCCTCGTATCTCCATGCAAAATTACTTTTCCAAAGCGAACTCGTTGACCAAGATTGATTTTCCATTGTACAGAGATTTTTACCTGCTTTTGATCAAGAGGAGTTGTTTGAAATGTTGGTTGTACATCTACATACCAGTAGCCTTGATTTTGAAAATAACTCATTAAATATAAACGCTGTTCTGCCAGCCAATTGTAATTAAAAGGAATCAATTGACTTGAAGCTTGAAGGTAATATTTTTTAAAAAAATCTGAATTTTCAAGATGTTTAAATCCTTCAATTTCAAATCCGCCCCAAAATCGTTGTACCCCTTGAGTGACAAGAATACGAATATTATAATTTCCAGATTCTGAGTTTTTTAAAAATCGAGTGCCAATTACTGAAAAATCCCAAAACCCTTGTGAAAAATAAAAGCTCTTGAGACGCTCTAAGCCTAGATCAAGGTCGGTTTGGTCGAACTGTCGACTGCGCATTAATTCAGGCCAAAAATTGGTAGGATTTTGCCAAATATGATCAGCTCCTTCTTTTATGTGAATATCTTCAATCAGTACAGGGCTGCCTTCTTCTAAAATAAAATGATATCCAGCATGGTCAAGTGCTTGATAGGTAACCTTAGTGTCCCAATAACCTTTTTTGTAATAGGCATGCATGATTTGTTCTGTGATAATGTCAGGCGCAAAGAGCCAGTCTGGCTCATCAGAGCCAATAATTTCCTCTTTAATTTCTTGATCTGAAAAAAATTCGTTTCCACTAATTGTCAGAATTTTGCGTCTACCAAGGGTGATGTGGAAAATAAGCGTAACCGTATGAAGATCTTTATCTATTGTGCGTGTGAATGCAATGCGACAGTTTAAAAAATGTTTATTTTTAAGGTATGCGCGTATTTTTTCAATGTGTTTAACAATACGACTTTTAGAGTAGTTGCGAAAAATAAGTGGTTTACGAAATTTTCGGCGTAATGAGTGAGGAAGTCTTTTTATATCGTAATTTTCATTAACCTGTTCATGTTTATTAAGATCTTTAATGTCAAACGTAATATCGTTTTGTGTCTTTTTGAGTATATGAGTTCGTCTCTGACGATAGGACTAAAATAACCTTCATCGTTTAAAGTTTGCTTAAGAGTTTTAATTGATTCTTCATGAAGTTGAATATCAAATACATCTCCAGGTTGTTGTGTATACAAAGCAATATATTTTTGCTTGCCAAATAAGACGCCGCGAAAGTTTAATTTTTTTAAAATCCAATGTGCAGCAAGTGTAAAGTGAAGATGTTTTCCGTTTTGATATTCACTTATTTCAATATCAATCGTTGAAAATCGTTTTTTATTGCAGAGAAACTTACAAGCTTTTGTTACGTCTATAGCGGTATAGCTTTTCCCTGGTTGTAAATCAGTTAAATGTAAAAACTCATTTTTACTAAATGGTATATCTACGTGGAATGTAAGTTTACTTAAAAAAAATGGTTGAGGTAAATTTTTGAGAGATTTGATGGCGAGTGCAAAATTTCCTCGACTCTCATTGAGAGCGTGTAAGCTCGTTGATATGAGTGAAATAATGATAAAGATTCGATAGATAATTTGCACAATCAATAACCTTTGATAACAACTTTACTCTTTTTTATTTATTGAGTACTATTTTAAAGCATTTTTGGCCCCATCGTCTAACGGTTAGGACGCTGCCCTCTCAAGGCAGAAATAAGGGTTCGATTCCCCTTGGGGCCGCCAGTCTTTGCTTTCGCTGAGCGTTTGTCTTTCTGCGCCGATAATCATAACGGTTATATAATAAAAAGCCAAAATGTAGGCGGCTTTTTCTCTTGAATATTTCTGTTTTCATATATTTATCTTAAATTATTTGAATGCCTGCGCAGATAATTATTTATCATTTGGGCACTTACTAAAGAAATTATGAGAGCTTGTATTTTGTATTTGTGCTAGTAATTGACCTTAAGCTTGCGTGCACACAATAGTTAAAATATATATGTTTATAGAAGCTCCTGAAGTAGGGTTTCTAAGGACCTATACAAATGTAATCATACCCAGTTTTATTGAGGGATTTCTTGTGGTAAGTGCTGGCGTAATTTTTCTTGTGAGAAATGCGCTTGAATATATGAAAATTAGCCTATAATTCTAAAAACTCCTCTAAAGTCTTTTTCATTAATAAAAGGCTCAACCGTTAATTCTTTTATCTGAGAATCTGGTGTACCTTCATATAAATGATCAATTAGTGTATCGAGTTTTTCTGATGGACCGCATGCATAGATGAGAACACTACCATTGTCTGTATTCTGTATGGTTCCTTCGATGCCGAGAGCCTGTGCTTTTTTTTGAGCAAAAGCTCGATAGGAAACGTTTTGAACTTTTCCTGAGACAGTAATTCTGACACAGCGCTTCATACCTACATCTCCTTTTGTCGTCGTTTTGCACGCAACCAAAAACCTATTAAAATTTTCATCTTATAGCTGTTATGTCTGTTGCCAATTGATTGCACAACGTTTAGCTTATGAGGTGATAGATCGATGTGCAATAAAATTGTCATACAGTTTAATATGGCTGCTAATCATTGCGTTGTTTTTAAACGAATCTAACATGTCGTTATTGTTATACATCCCTACATAAGTCTCTTGTGAGCATATAAGTTGTTTAAACTTTTCTCCAAGTTCATTCCAGTCTCCCGGCTGGATGAGGAAACCATTGTAACCATTTTTAATGACTTCGCGAATACCGCCTACATCATAAGCGACAACTGGAAGCTTGCATAGGCGGGCTTCGATGATCGCACATGGAAGGCCTTCCCAAAGAGAGCTGAGAGTAAAAATGCTCCAAGTGCGCATCCAGTCGGCTACATTATTTTGCCATCCAAGTAAATCAATGTGCGTCTGGAGGTTGTGCTGAATAATCCATGTTTCAAGTTTGCTTCGTAGTATTCCATCGCCGATGATTTGAAGACGAAGTCTTTTTTGTATTGATGGAGGGCTTTTTTTATATAGGTAGTAAAATGCTTTGAGAAGATCAAATAAATTTTTTTGTGGTTTAAAGCAGGAAACAGTCCCAATAATGATATCTTGCTCGTTATTAAAAGGTATGCTTGCTTGTGCAGGATAAAAGTTTTCATCTTGAACAGCTGCGCGAATGACAGAGCTTTTTTGAGCGAATTTGCGAAAAAGGCGGATTCCTGTATTTCTATCTTGCTCTGATACACATACAAAATGGGTGGTAATAAAACTTGTGAGATATTCAAGAATGTAGATGCTTAGCCATGCTAAGCGAGATTGTCTATCATGAAATCCATATCCATGAACTGTATGAATTCGTAGAGGTATGCCAGCAAAATAGGCCGCCCAGCGACCAAGAATTCCTGCTTTAGTGCTGTGAGTATGAACAATAATACAAGGGTGACATTTTTTTAATTGTTTCAAAATCTTAATGATTGAAAAAAAAGCTTTAAGTTCTTGAGCTATTTTTTTTATACCACCACCAACTTCACGTTGTAATTTTTTTAGGAGAAAAACTGACTCAAATTTTTTTATTTGATCAACCAGAGCACCTTGTGACCCTGATATTAACGAACATGATAAAGGGTTATTTTGATGTAATCCATCAAAGAGTGAAAGGCAAACCTTCTGAGCACCACCTAATTCAAGTTTGGTGATCAGGTAGACAACATGAATATTCTTCAAGCTCTCCTTTCTTTTTTTATATTAATCATGTAACAAGAAAAAGCCCAATAATTAAAGCATAAATTAACGATGCTTCAAGGAATGCGCACGCAAGGAGCGTTACCTTGACCATGGTTTGATAAATAGCTGGGTTTTGGGCTACTTGAATAATGCTTTTTGAAGTTATATATCCCATTCCAATACCAGGTCCGATAGAAGCAATTCCCATTAAAAGTGAGGCCAGAACAAAAGGTGTGATGATTCCTAAGAGACTGCTTTCAGGATTTGATGGCAGCGGTGTATAAATGAGATAAAAGCCAAATAAAAGACAAAAAGCTATTGGCGTTTCAATCATTGCTTGACTCAAAAGAGTAAAAGGAAAAAGTCGTGAATAAGCATCCTTAAATCGCCCCAAGGTAAAGCAACTTGATGATGCAAGTATTGATTGTCCAATTGATGGTCCAATGCAACCAAGGGCCATTGATAGGCCTATGGCAAGAAATTTTAAGCTCGTTGCAAGGTCAATTGTGTCGGTTACGTTAAATCTAATGATTAAACTGATAATAAAAGAGAACATAACTGGGGCTTCGATAATTGATTGAGTGATAAGCATGAGCGTTGTAATTTTTTGAGAAAAATGTGGTTCGCGAGCAATTGCTCGCGTTGCAGATTTAACTACAAAACTTGATGCCAAAC
>CAYSDC010000005.1:19673-21376 GCA_964429765.1 uncultured Pseudomonadota bacterium | reverse complement strand
AGTGACCATGTCATCACATCGGCTGCAAATATGAGCAAAATAATCGTCATAACCAGTGCAATAATTGCACCACTTTCAATAAGAGCTAGACCGATAAGCATTGCTCTAAAACAGTGTCCATGAGCGAGCGGTTGACGCATCATTTCTTGTAAAGTCCCAAAACCTGCAATTCCAAGTCCTATGCCGGCGCCAAGAACGGCTAAGCCTATCGAAAGGCTTGCAGAAAAATAGTGAAGAAAATTTGGGTCTATCATGCGTGCTCCCGGTGAAGTTTATTGCTGTCATGCATGTCATCACCTTCATGCCCAGACATGGCCAAATAGGTTGATGTAAGCATGGTAAGAACAAAAGCTTGAATGAGTCCTTCAAATATGCCAAAGAATATTTCTAAAAAAGATAAAGCAAAGACAAGTGTGAGCATGGATGAGGTTATTATTTTAAATGCTTTAAATCGCTGAATAATACCAATTTTTCTTAAGATCCAAGCCAGTAGAATAGTAGCAATACAAAAGGGCATAAAGTAGATTTTGTACATTGATACAAATTGAACAACCATAAGAAATATAAGACTTCCGCCTAAAATGTTACCAAATAGCCTAAAAGTCATTGAAGCTATTTTTGCGAATTCTCCAATGATATGCATTGGAGCAAAGACAATATTTGGTGTTGCAAATTCTTTAAAATAACCAAAAATTCCATTTTCTTTGATGCGACAGTATTGCACGAAAGAAAAACTTACCAGCGCAATTGCAAATGTTGTATTCAGATCCTTAGTGGCTTCATCCATGAATGGTAAAACGCCAACAACGCAGTTAAATAGCGTAAAAAAAAGAAGCGAATTAATAAATATAAAGTAAGGATAATTAAAATCTTTAAATGATTCTTTGTTGAGTTCAACCAACATAGTGCCAATTTTTTCGTAAGCGGCATACCACAGTGTTGCATCTTTTTTAATAGCCCATCTGCCTAGGAGCGCAAGGCTAAAAAGGAGTAACATTCCTACCCATGTATAGGTCAGGGTATCGATGTGAACAGTCCAGAAGCGGCCGGTTATTCCCAGCCATGCTAGAGGTTGAAGCTCTTGGTACTCAAAAATCGATACATTCATTGGTAAAGCCTTTGCTTAAAATAAATTACCCCTAAAAAGCTGCTTAAAAATAGAGGTAGAAAAAACGTCAGAGATATCTTAAACAGATATACCAGGCTAAAAAGCGTTATGGCAAGTAAAGCATATCGAAAAAAAAAGAGAAAGATTGAAAGAGTAATTGCCTTTCTAGCTGGGGTACCCAAAATATCATTTACTAAAAGTTGATGTGATTTCCCGAAAAGATAGGCATATCCAAATCCGCAGATAAGTCCAGCCGCTATGGAGGCAAAAATAGTGTAGAACATAGGTAATTGCTCGATCTGTGTAATCATTTTTTCGTTTCAATCTATCGATTCTGAAGCAAAAGCTTAATATCCATTCCCAAAAACAGCAAGGATTCTTGTACTTGAAGCCTTTGGACTTTAAAAAGTGTGTTGATTCACAGGTTTTTGAACTTATTTTTTCAAGTGATTGATTTTCTATTATGAATAAAATTAATATAAATATAGAGAAAATAGATAATAAGTTAAGTTTATGAATTTTTTTAAATAGTGCAATAATCAAAAATGGAGCATCATCAGCATAACTGGTTAAATGCTTCATTATAATAATCATT
>CAYSDC010000005.1:17937-19663 GCA_964429765.1 uncultured Pseudomonadota bacterium | reverse complement strand
GAAAATAACTATTTGGGGGATTTTGATGAAAGGGGAGTTTATGAAGATATAAAGTATCGGGTGGATGTTCTTTTTTGCATCGCTTGCAAGTGTTGCAATGGTTTGCGCTGCAACAAAAATTCCAGTTCCTTTGACTGGCAGGGCTTATACAGTCGGCCAGTTGTTTGCCTTAATTAATACTAATAACCCTGCAGGGACATCTAAGTTTCTTATCTTGACGGCAAGCGGTGACTCTCAGGCAGCTGAACTGAGTGCATATAACAATCAATCTGTTGTCTTGAATCAAGATCCAGTGCGCATTAATCAGCTTGTAAAGGCCGGTGTTTTGACTTCTACAACAAAAGCAAAATATCAGAAAATCATGTTGTACTTTAAACTTCCAACTGCGCCAGCGCCATATAATACATTCAAGTATTACATCAATGATCCAAATCCAGGAAGACGAATAACAACCGCTGGTATTACTCGTGATCCAGCAGCAAACATTATTGCTAAATGGGGTATTTAATCGTAGATAGTGATTTAAGCTTAGGATGCCACGAGAGAATCGTGGCCTCCTATTCATTTGTCTGTCTACTGAGCGTTAAGCATGATAATTGTTTTTAAGACAGTATCAGGGTTCAGTGAAATAGAAGCAATTCTCTGCTTCACCAAAAATTGAGCAATTTCAGGATAGTCCGATGGAGCTTGGCCGCAGATACCAATCTTTTTATTACCAGCTTGAGCTCCTGTAATGGCCAATTCAAGCATTTTTTTGACTGCTGGATCGCGTTCGTCAAAAATGGGGGCAACCAGTTCAGAGTCACGATCAACCGCCAGCGTGAGCTGAGTTAAATCATTGGAACCAATCGAAAAACCATCAAAGATTTTGCAGAATTCATCGATAAGTAAAACATTGGATGGAATTTCACACATCATATAAATTTCAAGGCTATTAACCCCTTGTTCAAGTCCGTGCTGCTTCATAGTCTTGATTACCTCATGTGCTTCACCAATTGTTCTGACAAACGGAATCATTAGAATAGTATTGGTAAGACCCATTTGGTCACGAATTTTTTTCATTGCTGCGCATTCAAGTGCGAAAGCCTCCATATAACGAGGGTGGTAGTAGCGAGAAGCTCCTCGAAATCCGATCATAGGATTTTCTTCTTGAGGCTCAAAATATTTTCCAGCAATCAGCTGTTGATATTCATTGCTCTTGAAATCAGACATGCGGATAATTACTGGCTTTGGGTAAAATGCAGCGGCAATGGTTCCAGCTTCTTGAGCGAGTTTGTCGATAAAATATTCTTTTTTATCGGAGTATTCAATAGTTATACGTTCAATTGTATCACGTGTTGCTGTATCTTCTACTTTTTCAAAATGGATAAGTGCCATGGGATGAATTTGAATTGCACTATTAATAATAAATTCAAGGCGTGCAAGGCCAACGCCATCAACCGGCAATTTTGCAATATTAAAGACCTCGTCTGGGTTTCCAATATTAAGCATGATGTCGACAGGCGGTTTAGCTAGATTACTCAGTTCAATTTTTTTAATCTGAAATGGAATAGCTCCTTCATAGACAACACCAACCTCACCGCTACTGCAGTCAAGCGTTACTATCTGCCCTGTGTTTACTTTACTGGTACCATCAACACTGCCAACAATAGCAGGAATTCCGAGTTCGCGACTGATAATTGCTGCATGGCAGGTTCTACCACCACGATTGGTGACAATGCCTCCC
>CAYSDC010000005.1:15718-17767 GCA_964429765.1 uncultured Pseudomonadota bacterium | reverse complement strand
CGCTTGAACAATATAGAGCTTTCCATCGATACCATCTTTTGCCCATTCTATATCCATTGGCATCCAATGGCCTTTAAGATTGGAATAATACTCTTCAATTTTTAAAGCCATTCTTGCAAGTTCAAGAGCTTCTTCATTGGAAATAGAAAACATCATGCGATCGTGAAGTGGAACTTCATAATTAACTGTAGAGTCTGATGTGTCGTCACTGTACATCATTTTAAGTTGCTTGGTACCAAGTCTTTTTTTAAGCAGAGGTGAAAATCCTTGTTTCAGTGTTGGCTTATGAATATAAAATTCATCAGGGTTAACAGTTCCTTGGACTATATTTTCACCAAGGCCGTATGAGGCGGTAATATAGATTACATCCTTAAAGCCGCTTTCTGTATCAAGTGTAAAAATAACTCCAGAACAGGCTAAGTCAGACCGAATCATTTTTTGTACGCCAACAGAAAGAGCAACGCTCATATGATCAAAGCCATGATCAATACGATATGAGATCGCACGATTTGTAAAGAGAGATGCAAATGCGTAGGTAATGCGATTAAGAAGCTCTTGTTCGCCACGAATATTTAGATACGTATCTTGTTGTCCAGCAAATGAAGCTTCGGGCAAGTCTTCTGCTGTAGCTGATGATCGCACAGCCACATCGCATAAATTACCATATCGCTTTTCAAGTGTTGCGTAAGCCTCTTTAACTTCCTGAGCAAGATCTTCAGGTAAAGGTGCAGTGCGAATGAGAGAGCGAATTTGGTGTCCAATAGTTGCAAATTCATCAAGCTTATTTTTATCAAGTTTATTTAAAAGTTGTGTAATTGGCTCAACAAGGTTATTTGCGGTCAGATGGTAATGATATGCTTGAGCGGTAACTGCAAAGCCTGTTGGGATTGTGATTCCTTGAGAAGATAGATTTTGAATCATTTCTCCCAATGATGCATTTTTTCCACCAACTAAACCGATGTCATTAATGCCAACTTCTTCAAATATTTTTATAAATTTCATAAGAACAATCTCCATTCCAAATATATGCTTTAAATTGCGCCCAGTATAAAAGGGTTCTTGAATAAGATCGAGAGATGAAGACAAATGACTCTTTTTATCGCTAAACTATTCTTTTTAGGCATAAGAAAAATGAGGAGTTTGCATGTACAGTCAGACACACACTCAAAAAATTTTTGTTGTTTACGATGGCATTGGAAATTCAGTTTTTCAAAGTCAAGTAGTCAAGCCATTGATACAAGAGCTTGAAGCATCTCCAAATCTTGAAGTAACGCTTGTTTCATTTGAAAGCAAGAAGGTTAAAAATAGTACATTAATTAAACTGCTTCCTGCTCACGATCGCCTTCATATAATCATTTGTCGCAAGATCCCATTTATCGGTGCTTTAAGCTTGTGGTTTGCAGGGTATCAGCTTATGCGTTTGCTTAAACACATTGATTTTAATCACGTGGCTGCACGTGGGCCCCTTGCAGGGTATGTTCTTTTGTGTGCACTTTCATGGATTGGTATGTCTGGCGATGTGGAACAAGATTTGCCGATTATTATCCAAGCTCGTGGCTTGTGCGCGCAAGAGTATCGATATGCGTATCAGCATGAAAAACCACATTTTTGGAGAACATGGTGGCGGCAGTTTGTGTATAATCGCTTACAAAAAATTGAGCGTTATGTGTATAAAAAAAAACAAAAAGATATTGTTATTGAAAGTGTAAGTCCAGCTCTTAAAGAGTATTTAATAAAAACCTTTAATGCCGATCCAATTTCTATTGTTATTGCAGTAAGAGATATTCCTGAGCGTTGCACTGTTGAGCAAGTTTCTCAATGGAGACAAGAGGTGCGCAAAGAGCTTAAAATACCTGATAATGCTCTGGTGTATTGCTACAGTGGTTCATGGCGTCCATGGCAGTGTGCGGATAAAACGATTGAATATTTTATTGGTGTTGCTGTACAAACTCCGCAAGTACACCTTCTTATTCTCACTAATGATCATGAAAAATTCGTAAAGGAACTCAAGGCTTATAAGCTTAAAACCGAGCAGTACACTCTTTTTTC
>CAYSDC010000005.1:7884-15708 GCA_964429765.1 uncultured Pseudomonadota bacterium | reverse complement strand
TGCTCTTTCGTGAGCAAGACATTATTAATTGGGTTTCTCGCCCAACAAAAATGCTTGAGTACCAATCAGTTGGTTTACCGATTATTCATAACAATACAGTTGGAATGTTGTCGGGGGATGCTAGTCAAGGTCAATAATATTATTCCACACATTTAAAAAGTCATTAAAAGATAGTTCTTGAGCGCGTTTTTGCAAAAGCTCTTCAGGAAAATCTGCTAAATTATAATGCGTTGTACGTAAATTATTACGCAAGGTTTGACGCGGGGACCTAAAGCAGAGTTTTAAGAATTTCCAAAAACCTTCTTCTTGAGGAATGGGTTTTAGATCAAATTTTGGTTTGAAATACAAAAGACGAGAAAAAACTTTAGGTGGTGGAGCAAATGCTCCCGGTTCAACCTTTTCCATTAGTTCTAGTTCAAAATGATATTGTAGAAAAAGAGATGTTGATGAGTAGCCTTTTCCATGTGAAGCAACAATTTTGCGAGCAACCTCTTCTTGAATCATGATGACACCTTCTTGAAAAAGGTGCTTGTTCTTCTGAATGAGGAAAATGATAGGAAAGGTAATTTGATAAGGCAAGTTTGCAAGCATTATCAGAGGGGCTTTATCTTGGAGTGTTTGAAAATCAACTTCCAAGATATTTTGTAGCCTAAGATCAAGCCGAGGGTCTTTAACTTTATTTTTTACAAATGTCGCCCAGTCGGGGTCAATTTCAAAGCAGAGAAGTTCTTTGCATTTGGTTTGTGCAAGTATGGCAGAAGTCAAAAAACCGTCACCGCAGCCAATTTCAACGACCGTAGAGCTTGATGGTGCAATAACAACTTTCTCAATCATGTGATCGACAACAGAGCTTTTGCGAAGAAAATGCTGTCCAAAAGCCTTTTTTCTAACAGGATAGCCCGGTTCTGGAGGTGGAGCCTTTGGGAGATATTTTGCTTTTGCTCGTGCTATAGCTTTTAAAGATTTAGGTTTGTTTTTTGGTTTGACCTTGTGCATGGACTTTTAAGACTTCCTGTGGGCTGAAAACGTTTTTACTACACCTGTTTCTTACCTTACCATGACTAGAGGGCGTTTTCAAAAAGAAGAAAACCTCTTAGACTCAGTTTTTCGTAGGGTTTATAGGGATAAACTCATGTGAAGACAACTTTTCAAGTTTTGGTTGGGGTACAGATGAAAAAGATACTATGCATTATCGCGGTTTTAGTTCTTGGAATTTATGGGGCAAGCGCAAGTAATGTAGGCGATCGAGTAAACAATGACTTAGCTGTAGATGGTGCTGATTATGAGCGGAATGCTCAATTTGGTACTTTTAACGATGCTTGTGTAGCTACCAGAGATATTGGAAAACATGCAACGCTTGTAGGTTGGAATTTGGTGAAAATTCCATTTATCCCGCTTAAGCATATTATTTTGCAATTTGTTGATGGTTTTTGCGCTATCAAAGATGTCGTAAAACATTCTGCTCTTATTGGATATAGCTTTATTCGTCTTGGCGGTGATTTAATTGCAATACCAATTGTTCAAGGCTATGAACACCCATGGGAAGCATGTATAGCTGTTACAGCATTGCTTGCTGCGGGAGGCGTATATGAAGGATATGCCCTTGTTCAGGATCTTAGCCCAGAATCCTGGGATGTTATCTCTCAGTCGCTTAATATTTTTGCTTAAGCATTATTAGATAGAGTGCTATTGAAATTTCGTATTGAAAATTTTAGCAACACTCTATTTTTTTTCTTTACAGATGAAATAAAAGGCCTTTGTTTTCATTTAATATTTCTGCTAGTTTCAAGTAATATCGATTCAAATAGAGGTTATTGAGTTTAAAATTATTTGGTTTCTACGTGGAGGTTATCATGAAGAAACAATACATCGTTTTTGCCCTTATTTTTGCGCTTACGGGCGCTACCCAAAGCATGGTTGCTATGGCGCCGCCGCCGGTTGGCCTTGCTCCGCAATATGGCACGTTATCGAGTATTAAGCATGAAAGCTTGAAGAGCCTTTCAGCTTTATATAAGGCTGGATGCGGTGCTCTTGCTGTACCTAAGCATGCAATTAAGGCGGTTTCAAGTACGCTGTATATGCCGGTTAATATTCTAAGTTCTCTTTGGTCACATAAGAAACTTGCTACTGGCATAACGGGAGTCTCTCTTGTTGCATACCTGGGATATTTGCTGTCAATATGTCCTATATCAGCAGCAGGCATTCTAAGTTCTGATTATTTGAATGCAATAATTCAGCTTATTCGAGATCATTGTGGTGGCGTTTGTCAGTTTGCTCAAAATCATTCAAGTAAGCTTGTCTTTACTTCTCTTACAGTTGTAATTAATGCTTTGTTAGCAAATATGAAAAAAAAGAAAGTTGCTGTGCCTGTTATCTTGGCAACAATTATTGGGCTTGTTGTAATGTGGAATAACGCACCAGATGGATTTTTATCACATCCCTATATTCAAAGTATTTTAAATGGTTCTGTTGCATTGGCATCTAATGCCGCTGAGCAAACAGCTCTCTTTTTAGAGCATTGTCCAGAGTATGCCGGAGCATTAAGGCAGTTTATACAACAGAACGTTAATCCGAGCTTTGAAATTCCAGTCGTTCCAACTTCTTTTGAGCAAGCTCAAAGGTTAGTTGAAGGCTTTAATTGTACGCAGGTTGTTGAGCTTATTAAGCCTTTATCAAATTGTACTCAAGCAATTACAGATGCAGTATGTCCTGTTGTGTCAGAGGCTGCAGGAGCAACATGTGACTGTTCACTTGCTGAAATCCAGCAAGTAATTGGAAACCTTAACTGCACTCAGGTTATTGAGGCTGTTGATCCATTAAATTGCACTCAAACAGTTGCCAATGCTATCTGTTCTGCTGCAGAGCAAGCTCGAGAAGCTGTATTGAATGCCCAACCTCCTGTAGATATTCCAGCAGCTAATACTACAGATGCAAATATTATGTGGAAATTAATTACAGGCTTTAAACTGTTTTAAGTATAAAAAAGATCAGTGAAGAATTGGCCCTGTTCGCGTTCAGCCCAGGGTCAGTTCTTGACACGCTGAAAATTTTTATACATACTTTATCTATAAGTTCTTTGAAAGATTTTGGGGGCGTACTGGTCTTGACGTGATTGAATGCGTCTAAAGAGCATGCCGAGTTTTGAATGTGGCTCGTAAAAAACGTTCAGAAACATACGTGCAGACGTATTTAATAATGCTGGGAACAGCATGATCCAAGCTTACGCCTAAATTAGGGTAACTTGTGATACTTGTAAGTTTGGCGTGTCTGTCAGCTAGATTTACTCGTATAATTCGACAGAACCTTCTTATGAGGATTTTTAGTTTTGTAATAAGATTGTACACAAAACTGGCTCTTATTTTTTCCCGCTCTTGAGGTTGGATAAGAGTATATTCAAGAGCTAAGCATGTAGTGCTTTATGCGTTTGCTTTTGCGGACATGGGTTCAACTCCCATCGCCTCCACCAACCTACGCCAAGGCTACGGTTGGCAGGCCAGTTTCTTTAATGGCTTGATATCGATAACAATTTACGCTTTGATAGTACAAGGCGTAGATTGCCCGCCGACCTGTGCGCAATAGCTTTAGCAACGGCGTAAGCTTTATGCGAAAGCTGGGTTTTTCTCTTTTTCTTACATTTTCTATGGATTTTGATTTCTTGGATTTAAAAACCAATGCAAAAAATTGTTTTTGGTAGTTTCTATGGCCTATCAAACTTAATTTCTAGTGGGCTTGGGGACTTAGGTCCACTATCCCAATCCGATGCCATATGTAACACTCGATGTGGTTGTGCAAGTGTAATTTTATGTTCTTTGAACGCTTTGACAACTTCAATACGTAAGCTTGACGCGATTTCAAATTGATCCTTTACACGGCGAGCGCTAATAAAGCCACGTGCTAAAAAGTATAAGGAGTTCTCTTCAAGTCCTTCTAGGCGAACAACAATATTGGGTACTCGTAAAATCAATGGATTACTTTGCAAAACAGAGGTAATTATTTTTCTTACCAATTCAGGGTCTGCATCGTGTTCAACTCGAAGATAGAGCTCCACGCCAATTGCAAAGCGTCCATGTCCCCAATTAATAATCTGTTTATTTACTAAATCTTTGTTGGGGATAATAACCGATTGATTTCTTCCAGTTGTAATAATGGTCGAACGTGCAGCAATTTTACGTACAGTTCCTTCAATAGCATCGACTGAAATGTAGTTGCCTATTTCGATTGGTCGTTCAATAAGAACAAAAAATCCTGCAACAAAGTCGACTACTAAATCCTTAAGCGCTAAACCGATTCCGATAATAAGAAATCCTCCAACCCATGCAATAAACTGTCCAAGCTTGATAGCGGTAAAGCCGAGCATAATTGCCATGCCAATAGTTGTGTAGTGAAATATGCGAGAAAAGGTATTCTGAGTTCCTGGTTCTGTTCGCAAAATATCGAATAATTTATTAAAGACAAATTTATGTGTGAGCGATGAGATAAGAAATCCGCCTGCAATAAATGAGGTAAGTACTATAAATTGTACAAAGCCCAATGAAGTTGAACTGTCAATTCTAATTACCCATTCTTCTGCAAGCATCTTCCAGATATCAGCCGGTCCGTAGTTGTAGCCCCATAACCGAGAGACAAGCAAAAATGCAACAAATAAAAGGACAATAAAGGTGAATATAACAAAAAATCCATAATAGGTTTTTGCATATTCAAATTTATCACTAATCTCATCTTCTTCTTCTTTCATAAACAAAAAGACCGAGTATTTTCGTATGTAATGATGGAGTGAAAAAATTGCTAGTACAAGCAGCACAGAGGATGGAACAACAAAAGATAAATACCAGGCAAGGTTTGAATAGCCAATGTAGGGATTTGAAAGAATCAATAAAGCAATAACAAAAAAGAAAACTGGATAGTAATGTCTATCAATTAGGCGCTTAAACCACATTAAAATAGGATGTTTAACTGGTATAAGTGTTAACGCGTATTCCTTGCTGACAAACAGAGCCAAAATAATAATAAGAATAAGCGAATAAGCTGCAAGAATAACAACTGCAAATTGTGATGGAGCTTGAGCGTAAGAAATGAGGGCTAGTCTGAGAGGAATTAAAATAGCGGTTGAATAGAAGAACATTGTTAAGAGCGAAATCAATCGATCCTGTAGTTTTTCTGCAAAAAAAAGATAACTCAATTTTTTATTCAGATCTTTGAGTGCAGACAGTAGTTGATGCGATAAGTAAACTAATGTTGGAATAGAGAAAATAAAGAATGCTGACAGATAAAAAGGTGCTGAGAATCTTTTAAGTCCAGCAAAAATATAAGAAAACCTGAATAATATGTGCAGGTAAAGAAAAAACCACGTGAATAAAAGAATGAAGTGTTCCAGTGCAAAGTTAATGCACGCCAAAATGATATTATTATAAAAAAATGCTCGCTGTGAAGGGTGAGTTTTTGTCAGCTTGTTAAGTATTTTTTCACGAATTTTTCTTAATAAAAAACGACTTCCCATAAACGATATCAAGAAGAAAAAGATTAAAAGGAACACAAGGGAAGTGTCATAAACAACCCAATCTTTTAAAAGATGAGCTATCGTTGAGGGAGAAAAATAGATTGGCGTTTCCCAAAACATGCGCCTAAAAAGCATATCAGCTTCGTTAAATGCACTCGTAAATTCATTGAACGTAATAGCCTTGGAAGATCGCTTCCAAATGCTCATAGTCTTGAGGCGATGTTCTAGGTCATTGAGAATGAGGTCATATTGGTTTATAATTTTCTCTTGATTACTAATTAAGTCTGAATTAACTGAAAGGTATTGCTCCTTAATTTTTTCAAGCTTAAGATAATCGGCCTCAGCCTCGCGAATGTTTTTTAAAGTTTCTTCAAAGAGAAGAGTCTTGTCTTTAAAGATAGTATATTCTTGCTCTTTGATCTTTTCTTCTCGAGCTTGAATCGATTCAAGCGAACGCGAACGGCTATTTTCAGAATAAAACTCATTTCGCTTGTTGTTTAAGCTTTTAAGTATGCTTATAGCAAACTCTTTTTGTGTTCTGAAATTTGTACATAATTGGATAAGATCAGCTTTTTCAATAGTAGGGCGACGCAAGCGATATTGAAGATCAATCATGTTAAACTGTTGTTCTTTGATGCTTCTGCTCATTTCAGCTAATGTTTTTTTTGCTTCAAAAAGCGCTAGCTCTTTTTCAATAACACTAAATTTGGCTTCGAGCTTTTTGAGCAAAGAAGAGAGTTGCTTTGTTGAAGCATCATTCTTCTTCCCGGCTGTTTTGAGATTGCTTACTTCTGAGCGTACTTGATCCAGTTCAATACCAAGTCTAACTTTTTCATCTTTTTTAGATTCTGCGGCAAAATCAATATCTTCTTTTATTTGTAGTGTTTTTTGAGCTTCATGATTCCATTCACTACGAGCAATCTCTACGTCGTCATAGTCCAGAACAAGTCGTTTTTCAATAAAGCCGAGTGAGGACTTAAGTTCATTAAGCCTAAGGTTTAAGAAGTCAATTTCGTCATCTTGTAATTTTGCTTCTAAATTAAGCGTATCGATCGTTAGGCGCGCAAATTGCGCTTGTTCTTCTAAGGTATTAATTTCTTCGTGCAAGAGATCTGCATCATGTGAAATTTCATTTTTTTGAGTAGAAGTTGTTCCACTTTGAGCTCCTGCAATAACCTTGTCTCGTTCTCTATTTTTTACCTCTATATGCTTGAGGAGCGTGACTACCTTTTCTCGTTCAGCATCACGTTGTTTTGCCAGGTGATCACGTTTGCTCCGAGAAGCATCAATTTTAGCTGAGAATTCTGATGTACGAATCTGTGCATCGCGGAACTCTTTCCATGAGTATACAGGCTTAAGCTCTTCTTTTTTTCCCTGTAAAAATTCGATAATTTCACGATTAATTTTTATATTTTTTTCAATGCATTCAGTGCCATTTTTCCAGAGTTCTTGTGTTCGGCCAATATTTTGCTTCCGATCATAAAGAAGCATTAATTTTTTATTTAAATAATCGGTATTGTGTGATTTGTCATCAGACGCTTTTTTGAGCAACTGTTGAACATTATTAATATCAAGTTTAACTTTTGTAATTGTTTTAGTGAGAGCAATATTCTCATTTTCAGCTCGTTTTCTAAAGGCTGTAAGCTGTTTTTCAAGTTCATCGACTCGTTTTTTTCGTTGCTCAATTGCACTGAAGAAAGTAAGTGCAACGGCTTTGTCTACTTCGGCAAAAGGAAGAAGACAATTGCTAGGCAAGTACATCAGGAGTGTAAATAATGCAGCAACTTTGAGCATGGATAATCGACGCATGTCAGCTCCTATATTCTTAAGCTTTTTTTTCTATTAATCATCGTAGTATATCCATCGTTTTGAATGATGCAAAATTAGGATGACTCTTTGTACACTTAGCTACCCACAAATGCGCTTCATGGAGGGTCTTTTTGTGAATTGCTTGAAGGTATTCTTTGACTGATTCTATGTTTTGGGGATCATTAAAGTCAATAGAGTTTGTAAGGAATTTTTCAAATAAAATTCCAAGCTGGAGAATATGAGGTTCTGGATAAAAACCGATAAGTACAAAAAAACGGACAAAACTCATGAGGTAAAGTTCTGAAGGCAAAGAAGAAAATCGATCTTTTTGATGAGCAAACCAAAGGCAATGGCGAAGAAAGAGATAAATGTCATCACACATACTGTTGGTTGGGACAAAGAAATAACAAAGTTCTAAAAGTTGATGTGTCCACAGTGTATCATCGGGTGATGAATAAGCAAAAAGATCTAGAATTTCGATTTCTTGAACTACATGAAAGGAATTATTTTAATTCCTT
>CAYSDC010000005.1:5096-7874 GCA_964429765.1 uncultured Pseudomonadota bacterium | reverse complement strand
TGTAAAATTAATCAGCATTCCCGGCCAAAAGCGACTACAAGCTACAGGGTTTTTAATAAAAAGAGAAATTTTACCTTGAGTGTGTGTTATAACACTTATTTTTTGTTTATGAGGTAAATATCGTCGGACAATAAAACCTTGTTCTCTGGTGTTATCCATAAAATCCACTATCACTCTTTATGTTGTTATGCTTCTATTTTTTTATTTTATCACGAGAGACTTTTGAGTGTTAGTTTTGTTTAAAAAAGATTGCAAAGGCAGCAGTCTCTCTGAAAAAATAAAAGCTCGGTTCCAGATTAATAATTAAACAAGGAGATTTTCATGAAGATGATACACAGCCTCATAGTCCTCTTTCTTTCAACTAATCTTTTTGTCACTTACGGTGGGGCTGCCTTTGAGCCATTTGTTTATCAGGATACTCCTTTTGAGATTGATGATAATTTTGAAAAAACCGTGCAAGCGAAGGACTTTTCAAATTATTCTGATGCAGCGCATAGAGACGAAGGCTTTATTTCGCTTAAGCAAAATGGAGAAGTGGTTGAAAAAATCGATACAGGGGTTGAAGATTTTCAGCATGAAAAAATAGTACAAGTAAAAGAGGTTTCACCAGACTTTAAAAGCACCGGTCCTGAAGCTCAAGATCGTATTTTAACTGATGCACAAAAAAAAGCTCAAAAGATATTTGAGGAGCGGTTAGCGGAAGATAATCGTAAATTGAAAATTTTGATTTCTATGCAAGAACAAGAGTATTTAAAGATGCGACAAAAGGTGTGGAAAACTTTTGAAGCAAAGGCAGATGCAGCTGGTCAGAAACAAGACTTTTCACTAGTTAAGCAGCAACAGGTAGAACAAGCTCAATCATTGCTTCAAAAATTACAAGCGTCAAAAAGTGCCTTGCTTGAAAAAGAGAAGTTGGCCAATGAACTTGCAAATCAGCTTGCAAAAATTAATGCGCATCGAACAATAGCGGCGCAGCGTTTACAGATTCAAAAAACGGTGCGAAGAAGCTTAGCTCGTTCTGTAGATCCAAAAACAAAGCAAGGAAATGCTCGACTTATGCATGCTCGTAATCGAGAGCAAGTAAATTCTGAGAGTTTTTTAATGCTGGATAAGCAATTTAATGATATCAATAAGCAATTGCAAGATGCCCGGAATGCGGCTCAGGATATTCGAGGAAAGTTTCAAGAAATACAGCAAGCCATTGAGCAGCAACTGGTTCCATCATCTTCAAATAAAGAAGAGCTTTATTAGTTGTATAATTTCATACTGAAATATTTTTCGTCAATATAATTTTCTTTTTTATTAGTGATTATTTTCAATAATATTGACATGTAGGATTATTTTTTGATGAACTAAGAGCAGGAGGGGGCATTTAATTTCTTGTTTTTGGGGAGGGCTTTATATGGTCATCAAAGCTACTGTAGCTATTTTTTTTATTCTCTTGATGAGTATAGGCTGTTCTTCAGCTTTTCACATTGATAATCTTTATTCCGGAAAACTTGGAAGTCCTTGTTCTGAAAAGACTGCACAAGTACGCAACTTTTTTTTACCCATACAACAGCACTTTAATGCTGCCCAGGTGGTAACTGAACCACGTGCTTTATTGAGAATAATTAAAGACACGCTACGTTATTTTGATACTTATAGAGCTACCTCTAGCTTGTATCCAAATAATGACTGGCTTTCTTGTACTGCGGTTAAAAAAACGCTTGAGTTTGTTGCCTCAACAATTGAGCAAGATCTACCTTCTGGAAAATTTCGAATTCTTAATCCTCAATTTATTCAAGAAAATTTTAAAGCATTAAAATGGTTGGCCGATTCAAAGCAAGCTTCTAAGAATAATCCGGATTTTCCTGTTGATGGGCAGATTAGATTGACGAATTATGCAGTTTTTTGTGTTGAAGGAAGTCCATTTAGAACCGCAAGGTGTCCTCATGCTCTTTATCAACTGCGAGATGCTGCGCTGCAAAAAAAATATACCAAGCAACAAGTATTTGCAGGGGTACTTGATTCGGCTATGCGATCTAAAAAAGTGAAACCTTTAGTTTGGCTCAGCCGTGATGGCGTTGAGGATGCGCTTATGCAGGGGACTATTGCTGTTCGCATGCCTAATGGCAATGTGGATGTTTTTGGACTTGATCGAGACAATGGTATTGCCTATGACAAAGAGGTTAAGAATCCTCGAGATCAACAGCGCTATTGGTATTATAGACGCATTGCTTGTTCCGGGGCACCTGCAAATCAAGCGGCTCAACACATTGCACAACGTGCACAGGTAGTTTTTGCTGGGGATATTCAAAATTTGGGTGTAGGTAAGCTTATTGCTATAAAATATCAGGATCCAATATCGAGTAAAATTTCTCTGAGGCTGGGTGTGCTTGCAGATACAGGAAGTGCATTTTCAAATAATTTGTATCAGCTTGATTTGTTTGCCGGTCTTTTTAACAACCGACAGCATTTTTCTCAATACATGAAAACATCACCGCAGTTTGCGGATGCGTTTATTTTATATCGCTAGCATCGTTAGAATTATCAATTTGTTTTCGCCATAAGCTTGTTCCAATAAGAGAGTCAACGGCATACCGCTTGCCATAGCGAATCCACTGAGATTTTTCAGGATAGAGCGTAAAAAGAGTTTCTAAAATAGTTTTTGCAACAAGCATAGGTTCTATTTTTTCTCGATTATGCACATGTATAAAAACTCCCTTGCACAATGCGTTTAGATGCTTAGGTTTGTCTGCTACTCCAGTGATAGGGTGAGGTATGAATTTAATTGGT
>CAYSDC010000005.1:0-5086 GCA_964429765.1 uncultured Pseudomonadota bacterium | reverse complement strand
TAAGTGTGCGTGCAAGTTCTTCTGCATCAACCCAGGGCGCACCTATTTGCAAAAATGGATAGTTAGTACCACGTCCTTCGGAGTAATTAGTCCCTTCAATAAAAACAGTCATTGGATATGCGTAAGCATGATCAATGCTCATGATATTTGGTGAAGGAGGGATAAATGTGTGTGATAAAAAGTAGTCGTCACTAGTATTTTCGCATGTCAGAATTTTTAGATCAGCCCGATTTTTTTCGTTTAAACTTTGTGCAAGTTGACCAATGGTTGATCCATGTAAAAATGGTGTATAAATTGCCCCAATAAACGATTCATGTTCTGGTTTAAGATTTGGACCTGCAGCTCCCCAGTGTGCAAGGGGGTTTGGTCGGTCAAGTACTAAGACAGGAAGTTTTTGTTCTGCTGCTGCTTCCAGCGCAAGTTTCATTGAACTCAAGTAGGTAAAACAGCGCGTACCGATGTCTTGCAAATCGATAATAAGCGTATCAAGATTTTTGAGCATATCAGGAGTTGGCTTTTTGTTATTTCCGTGCAGAGAATAGTTTGGACAATTCCATGTGCTTTTTTGCTCGGAGTTTATAAACGCAAAAGCTTCTTGTGTGCCCAACAGGCCATGCTCAGGTGAAAAAAGGGCGGCGAGTTTAGTTTGGTTTTTTTGTGAATCAGCCCACTCGTTTAAAACATCAGGTAAAAACTTTAAAGATCCATTTTTATGAATAACACTGCAACGATGGCACAAAAGGCCAAATTTTTTTCCTGAAAGTTCTTGTTTCATATTTGCAACAAGCTTATCAGCTCCAGTTTTGAGTGGTTGTGTGCAGAGTGCTTTTACTAGATTATCGAGTAGGGGTTGTTGAAATGAGCCGACATTAATCACTGTTGCATTGGGCAGTATTGTCTGTTCGTAAGGATGCCCAAGCGATAGTATGATGAGTTGGTCTTGCAAGGGAGCAAGTTTCTCAAGCCATTGCTTTTGAATTGTATTCCATATTCCACCACCATAAAACATAGTTTGCAATAAGATTTTTTTTCTTGGTTCTTTTTCAAGTTGAGTGATAAGATGCTCCATTTTTTCACTGCTTTTCTTATCGATTGGATCAAAGATATATTCTTGAACTTGGATAGCGTGAGCATCTAACTGCTTACAAAGATAGCTTTGGTTATTTTGTATCAACCACTGTTCTGCTGTGCGAATAGAGGTAAGTTTGGCCGAAATTAAAATTACAGCACCAGTAAGTGGTTGTTTGATGGTATCAGTTTTCAGGCAGCGTTTTGCAAGAAATGTGCTCAGTATTTGTTCGTCAATTGATGGGCCTGTTTTTTTATTATTCACATACTGTTCTTTGATTTGGTTTATTTGTTTAATTCCGTTATTTATTTGAGTTTTATCACAAATTAAAGAAAGGTTTTTTAAAAGTGTTTCCAGTTCTACCTGAGAAGAGCTCTTCTTGATAAATTCTGGAGCATGAGCAGGCGAGAAAATAATCAGATGATATCCAGCTTCAAGAGATTGCTTGAAAGCATCTGTAAGTGTCCTTTTTTCACGAACCCCTTGCATGCAAAAGTCATCAGTTATCAGCAAAGTTTCAGGGTTAATTTTTTTAAGATAGTTAACGGCATTTTTATTAAGCGTCACCGGTTGGTCACCAAATTGGTTATAAATAGCATGTCCAGCCATGATCATAGGTATACCTGCTTGAAGAGCACGTTCAAATGGTTTTTTGTGATGATCAAACATATCTTTATCGATGTTAATTATTGTTTCATCAAGATGCGTATCGTGTAATCCAAGTCCTAATCCAGGAAAATGCTTGATGACCGGTAAGACGCCCTGACTCAAAAGTCCTTGAGCAAACGCGATACCGTATTCAGCAACTTTTTCTGGACTTGCATCAAAGCAGCGGGTGCCAAGGATATAGTTATTGGGGCTAAAAAGATCTATGGTGGTGCAAAATCAACGTTCACGCCGATATCTGCAAGCTGATGTCCAATCAGCATGCCTGCAAGAAAGCAAGCAGGCCTCCCTGCTTGTGCAAGAGACCAAGGGCTTGGTACAGAAAAAAAACCGCCACTTTCATTAGGACGAGAGACAATACCTCCTTCCCAATCGATGCAAATAAAAAGCGGACTTATTCCAATATTGCTTGCAGCCTTCTGTAAGAAAGCGCATAGTTTTTTAGTTTGAGCTCGATTGGCAACGTGTGATGCGGTGAGCATTACTCCACCAGGTTTGATCAGCTTAAGCCATTTTTCAAGTTGATTAAAATCTTTAGTTTCGGGAAGTGTGATAATAAAATGTTGCCCAATATAAGGAAAATTTTTTTGAGTTAAAGCGAGTGTGAGCAATAAAAAAAACAGTACTACTTTTTTCACGAGCTTCCTTTCATTTGACTTATATTATCCGATGAAAAATAGCTCAAAAACTTTAGAAGTTTCTTTTATAATCGTGCCTCTAATCGAGGAAGGTGTTTAAGTGATGACCATTGATCTGAATTAAACCGAAGTTCAAACGAATTCATCATTTCTTGGCTAAGCTCAGGAGTAACTGGCTTGGTTATAACAGGAATAATATGAATATCCATCTGATTTAGTAACGAAAATAGTACTTGATACAACTTGCTATCAAAATTTTGAGCAATGGCAAGAAGGGCAGGGTCGACATTTGTGTAAGCATCATCTTGAGCTGGTAGAGAAACTATAGGAGTCGCTTTGCCTTTGCCTTTTAAATCATGCAAAATCAACACTTTATGGAGTAAGTCATTAACATTTATTTTTTGTGCAAGATCAAAGCTTAGTTTGAAGAAAATATTTTTTTTATCTTCAAAGAATAAGGGATTAACTGATTGTTGATTTACCCCTTGATCTCCTTCATCAAATAAAAATCTATTATTTTTTAATTCAGTGAGTTGGCTTTTGCCAATTCCATTTTCCGACCATGCAATGCCAGCCGAACAACCAAATTCAGCTTTGAGCTCTTTCAGGTCTTGAAGTTGCGCACCGACAATAACAATCTTCTTGTTAGATGCTTGAGCTATTTGTTTAAAGAGATTTATGTGCTTACCTATATGCGAAAAATCAAAACTTTGGTGTCCAATGTTCAACATAGACTCTATAACCAAGGTTGCATCCTCTGGCGAAAGGTCAACGAGATTTGGTTCTAAAATTGGCAAGTCTTTTGCTTGTATGAGTGCTGCGTATAAGAATGTGACGACGACAATATTCGCGAGCATAAACTTTAAGTGTTTCATATTAGTTAACCTAACTCTCAATTTTTTATTGTTTTTTAATTCTAAAATTAATCATAACTTTTGAGTTGGTTTAATTGTAAGAATAGTGATTACAAAGTGCAAGTGAATATTGAAAAATTGCAGAGCATACTTGTGTGATTAAGAAAAATCAATTCCGCGAGTAGGCAAAAAAATAAAGGCCGGATGTTATTTCCGGCCTTTATAAATTCTAGAATTTTGTTCGATTAGATTGTTGCAAGCAACAGAGCCAAAATCGACATAAGCTTGATCAAAATGTTAAGTGATGGCCCAGATGTATCTTTGAATGGATCACCAACTGTGTCACCAACAATTGCCGCCTTGTGAGCTGCAGAACCTTTGCCGCCAAAGTTACCAGCTTCGATGTACTTTTTAGCGTTATCCCATGCACCGCCAGCATTTGCCATGGTCAATGCAAGTACGATACCACACAGTGTAGCGCCTGCAAGGAAGCCACCAAGAACCATATTCCCATTTGCGCCGAATGCGAATTTAATAAGAATTGGTGCACCAATAGTAACAACACCAGGCAAAATCATTTCATAAAGCGCAGCGTTGGTACTGATGCCGATACAACGTTCATAATCTGGTTCAGCTTTGCCTTCAAGCAAACCATCAATTTCTTTAAATTGACGACGTACTTCGATAACCATTTTCCATGCAGCTTTACCAACAGCCTTCATGGTGAAAGATGAAAGCAAGAAAGGAAGTGATCCACCAATAAATAAACCGGTGATAACGAGTGGTTCGAGCAAGTCAAGGCTAGGGATTTTTGCTTCAAGGCAGTATGCGGTGAAAATTGCAAGTGATGCAAATACTGCAGAACCAATTGCAAAACCCTTACCAAGTGCTGCTGTCATGTTGCCCAAAGCATCAAGCTTGTCGGTAATCTTGCGCACTTCTGGTCCAAAACCGGACATTTCAGAAATACCACCGGCATTATCTGCAATAGGGCCATATGCATCAACTGTCATGGTTATGCCAACGGTTGCAAGCATTGAAACTGCTGCCAATGCAACACCGTAAAGACCACCAAAAAACTTATGTGCAATGAAAACAATGATAGCAATTGAGCAAACTGGAATGACGATAGATTCAAATCCAATAGCAAGTCCGTAAATTAAGTTTGTTCCCGCACCAGAGTTGGAAGCTTCGGCCAATTTTTTGATTGGAGCGCCACTCGTGTAGTGGTCGGTAACAAGTCCAATGATCACACCAGAAAGTGCACCAAGAACAATAGACCCTAAGATATCCATACTTATGCCGGCATATACCAAGTAGCCGTATGATCCCAAGATAAAGAAAAAGATTGCAATGTATGTTCCCTTATGGAGCATTGCACCTAAGCTAGATCTGAGAAGAAAGATTGAGAAAAATCCAAGAATTGATGCAATGAGGCCAATTCCACAGAGCACAATAGGAAGAGCCAGCAATGTCAGATTTCCTGGGTACAGGTTGACAGACAATGCAATAGCTCCGATAACTGATCCAACGTATGATTCGTAAATATCAGCACCCATGCCTGCAGTATCACCAACGCAATCACCAACGTTATCAGCGATAACGGCTGGGTTACGAGGATCATCTTCTGGGATATCCATTTCAATTTTTCCAACAAGGTCAGCGCCAACGTCAGCAGCTTTGGTAAAAATACCTCCACCAACGCGTGCAAATAACGCAATAGAACTTGCGCCCAAACCAAAACAGGTCAAGATTTGAATAAAGTTGAAATGAATTGATGTTGCAAATAAATTGAATAGTATTCATAAGAAGAAGAGGCCCATGGTTGCAACGGTAAAGCCCATTACCGAGCCGCCGAG
>CAYSDC010000004.1:38373-43949 GCA_964429765.1 uncultured Pseudomonadota bacterium | reverse complement strand
TATGAGCAAGAGCCTGGCGAATAGGGTTTGCCACAGGCTTTATTCCATTGTTGAGGTTGAGCAATGTTTGCGCATAGTGGTCATAGTTACTGCTTGCAAGGTACGATTCAAGAATTGTTGTTACGGGGAGCGTGATGCTGCCGCCATTGAGAATACGATTTTCAAGTAATGATGATGCTTCGGCTGCTACTGAGTTAGACGGTAGAACCGTACATGCGATGAAAATAATGCTCAAAAAAATAGTTTTGCAATTCATTGATGTTAACCATAATGTTGTATGCGGTGATGAGACTGGATAAGTCTACTTACTCTTGGTTAAGAGTCAAACCGCTATGCTTGATTGAAGTTTGTTTGGCATATAAACTTTGCGCAGGTTAATTTTTTATTTTTTAAAAAAGGATGAGGGAGATGAATAAGAAGCTTATTTTTGGTTTTTTCGTGAGTGGTGTGCTTTTACCCAATTTTCCTGTCTATGGAATGTATTATATCGATAGTGAAAAAGATTTTCCAAGTTTGGAACAGTCTTATTCTTCAGCAAATGCTCAACAAAGTTTCAAAGAAACGAGCGTGATTCATGTTCCGAGTGAAAATTCTGATGAATCTTCGGGAGAAGAATTCGTTGAGGAATCTAGTGAAGAAGATGGAGAAGAATTGATTGATGAAGAGGGTGAAAGAAATTTATTGTTCTTTGTGAGCCTTGAGTATCGAAGCAAAATAGCTTATTTTCAGTTGTCTAAATCGATGGAAAAAATGGTTGTTCAACTTCCGACTGAAGATGAAGTGTGGAAAGGCCTGCCCTTCAATTTTGCAAGCAATGGTGGCCAAAATTTTTGTGAGGAACTTTATTCGCAAGAAAAAAGCCTTAGCCAGGTATTGGACTTGATTGTTCGAGCTACACAAAAAGATTATGACCGTGCAATACAAGGAAGAATGGAAGAGTCTTTTGCTGTATTGCATACAAGTACTTTGGAAGGGCAGCTTTTAAAATTAGTTTTAAAAAATCATCAAGAAGTACTTGATGAACTTGATAAGCAACATCAAGAAAATGAATTGAGACAGAAAAAAGAAATACTTGTGCGCCATTGGGAAAGATTTTGTCCAGAGGAGGTAAAAGCTTGTTTGGTAGATCCTCATAAGCTGGCAGAGTTGCATTTGAAAATGGATGAGGCCGAAAAAATAAAGAGAGATTTAGGCATATATTCAGATTGAAGAACCGTTGTGTCGATTTTAATCAATCGGATAAGTATGCTCTGAAAACTTGCATACTTATCCGATTTTTCATTTAAAGAGATATTTTACGATGACATTTTATGGAGCGTACTGCGTGCCCACCAGAGGTTGAGTAAAGCAAGGAGCGTTACCGCAATGAAACCACGGACCACATCGGTACTCATGATATTTCCCATAAAAAGCGCACGAGCAGCGTCGACTGCATGCGAAAATGGATTAAGGTACGCAAGTTTTTGCAGCCATCCTGGTGCAAGTGCCAATGGTAACGTAATACCTGAAAGCAGCGTAACCGGTAAAATGATAGTTTGCAGCGTTGGCGCAAGCTCATCTTCACTTTTGAATATGATTGCAAATGCATAGGACATCGATGCCATGACAACAGCGATGAGTGCAAAAAGAATAAGCGAAAGGAGCAATCCTACCGGGCTGACGGCAAGCCCATACGGAATTGCAACAACAATAAGCAGTATGCACTGAACCAAGAGGACAAGGACATCGCGCAAAATGGGGCCTAAGAGGATAGCGGTTCTGCTGATAGGTGCTACCAAAAAGCGATCGATGACACCTTCTCGAATTTCTGAAATTAAGCCAAAACCAACAAACGTTGAACCGTAGAGTGCAAGCATCACAAGAAGCCCTGGAATAAAGACGGTGACTGTTTGTCCCGCAGGTAAGCCAGGAACGCCTCCAAGGCCTTTAAGTAATGGCATAAATAAAAAGAGATACAGAAGCGGTTGAAACAGGCTAATAAAAACCCATACAGGGTTACGTAGTGTAAGGCTCACACTTCGTTTAAATAAGATGTATGTTTCTTGAAAGAACTTGTTCGACATTTAATGTTCCTCTCGTAATGAACGTCCGGTGTGTCGCAAAAAGACATCGTCAAGGCTTGGTTTTGCAAGTGAAACGCTTTGAGATTCGATTGTATTGCTATCCAAAAGACGCAAGAGTGTTGGGAGCATTTTTTCACCATGCATCACTTCAAGATGTACAAGTGCCTCTTTTACAATCACATTGTGTACCTGATCACTTTCTTCCAGTAGTTTTGCAGCCAGCAAGGCGATGGCATGATCAATAAAACCAAAGAGGATAATGTCGGCACCAATTTCACGTTTGAGTGCTTCTGGTGATCCATGAATAATAATTGTCCCATGGTCGATGATTGCAAGTGTGTCACACAAATTATCAGCTTCATCAAGATAATGAGTGGTTAAGAAAATGGTGGTTCCTTCATCACGCAGTCGCTTGATTTCAGACCAGAGGTACGCTCGACTTTGTGGATCAAGACCAACAGTAGGTTCATCAAGGAGTAGAATTGTTGGGTTATGGATCATCCCCAGTGCAATGTCAACACGGCGACGTTGTCCACCGGAGTAGGTTGATGCAACCCGATGGATGAACGATTCCATCTTGAACCGTGTTACCAGTTCATCGATGCGCGTGTGTGCCTGTTCTTTGCTCATGCCATAAAGTTGAGCTTGAATTGTAAGGTTTTCATACCCTGAAGCTTGTGAATCGGTACCACGGCTTGACTTACAAACCCGATGTGACGCCTGATTTCTTGTTGTTGGGTCATAAGGTCATAGCCAGCTATGAGAGCGGTTCCGTTTGTTGGCTTTAAAAGGGTTGAAAGCATTTTTTGTGTTGTCGATTTCCCAGCTCCATTTGGACCTAAAAACCCAAAGATTTCACCCTTTTTGACAATAAGGTCAACCCCTTTAACAGCTTGTACAGACTGTTTTCCATCAAACGTTTTGCTCAGAGCACTCGTTTGTATAATGACATTGCTTTTATCCATTTGACTGTCCCCCCCCCTTATCAACTAAGATGCTTACGCTATTTACAGGTTTTATAAGGCTTTATTGTAGCAGAACTGGTAAATAGCGTAAGTATTACTTTTGAGTCTTAGGTAGGATTTTAAAGCTTGAAGAGTATTCTGTAGCAGGTGTATTGAGTCGTTTGAGGTTATGAGTTTTTACAATAAATTGGATGTGTGGTTATTTTCATTGATTGAGACTTTCTAGAGATTCTTTCAAAAATATTAATAATTCTGTATCAACAGGATTGAGCCATGAAGGTTTTTCGGAACATGTACTCTCATGTTTTCTAAGGTCATGTTCTCTGTTTACAGCTATACGTTCTTCACAATACAGGCAATAAAAACGGGGATGGCTCATGTGTTTTGCGTGCTCAATAAGATTTGCTCGCGAATCAAACGATATGCTTTCGGGACAAAATGGACAAATATGATGTGCCGATGCTAAATGGGAATATAAATCGTATGGATTGGAATAAGGCTTTTTGTTTCGATTGCATCCATCGATAGAGCAGTATAAATCCCTTTTTTTATTGCAGAAATTTATACTTGAACAAAGTGTGAGGTGCTTAGTTAAATAATCATTATTTAATGTTATAAAAACGCATTTATTTTTTGATGCGTAACATTCGGCGCAATACAAAAGAGCATGATCTTTTTTGATACAATGATTAATAAGCTTGCGGCGAGTCTTGAATGAATATGACACTTGTTTGTTATCAGAATAGCACGTCCAGCACGCAGCATGTTTTTGAAGCAAATGCTCGGCTAAGTCTATTTCTTCATCAAAGGTATTATCTTCGTTACATTCCTCAAATGGGCAACTAAAACTCATATCAGGCCTTGCCTTTTTGGGTTGAGGTTCTTCCGTCTTTGCCGCCATAGAGCGCGTTATACGCTTAGTTGGAGTTGTTTCCATTGCATGTAATGTTATGCAGTAAAAAAGAATAGCTGTTACAAAAGTATGTTTAATAAGATTTTTCATTAACATAGAATTTTCTGTATTGAATTAATAGTTGGTAAGCTAAAGTGTCTCGACGAAAATTAATGATATAAAAAACGTCTTCTTAAATAAACTTTTTGTCGTAAATATTTTTCGCTCTGACTTAAAGTGCTTAATAGAATTTTTCAAATTTTATTGAGGAACAAAAGCATTTTCGATGTACTCAATAGAAAATGAGCCATCAGATTGCCGGGCAAGGGTTGCAACATCAAATCTCAAGACATGATCAAAGAAGCGGTTTTGGAGCACAAAGTGCTGAGCAGCACGTCCGACTTTTTGTTGTTTGCCGTACGTGACAACAGTAGAAGTTGCAAAGTAAGCGGTCGATCTGGTTTTGACTTCAACAAAAACAACCAGCTCGCCTTTGCGTGCAATGACATCAACTTCACCCGCTTTGGTCCGATAGTTTTGAGCCAAAATAGTAAAATGGCGAGCCGTTAGCCATTGTGCAACTAACTGCTCGCCCTGTTGACCAAGTGTTTGTGTGTGGTTTCTTGATGTAATCATGTATTAAAAGCTAAAAGTATTCTTTGCAACAAGCGCTTGTCCCATTGAAGTGAATTGGGAATCTGGATATTTGCTTGCAAGTGTTTCAAGGTTTTTTACAACAATATTATTTTGTTTCTGATGTTTTGCTAGCTTGCATTCTAAGTACAAAAGCCGTGGTTCGATGCTTGGGTGGTTTGGTAAATAGTTTGACTTAAGGTAGTCAATGCGTTTACGTGCAGCATCATATTGTTTTTGATGAAGATAAAAGTCGTAAACGTAAACCTCTTTGTCAATGAGCTTTTGAACGCAGGTTTTTTTTATGTCTTCAACATCCCGACGATACTTTTGATAGATTACGGTGTCGGTATAATCACGGCACAGCTTTAATGCCTCTTCAGTAGGTGTTTGGTCACAATCGGAGCGCAGCGTTTGATAAAACTTTGAAAGAATTGATTTGTACTTCGCATACTCAGCAAATTTATCTGAAGGGTAGAATTGATTAAAATGCTCGTACATTTCATGTGCTGGCGCATGTCTGCCATCTTTAAAATACGTCTCAGCTAAGAGCATCTTGTACTTTCCGATATCTTGTCGGTCAGCATGTTGAGCTATAATTTGTTCAAGCAGTTCAATAGCACCTTCGTGATTTTTTCTTTCAATACAGACGAATGTTTTTTCTTTGAGTTCGTCAAAACTCATCTCTTCTTTGCTTTTTGTTTGCTTGGCGCATGAGGAGAGAAGACTCACCAATCCAAGTGCAAAGAGGGTTTTAATTCCATAGTTTAGATTCAAGTTTTTCTTCATAAAAGCTCCTTTAATCACTTTTCTTCCATACCAGAAATTATTCTCTGTTCGATAGTAGTGTTGCTCAGCAAGTTACCAAAATTTTTCTTGGAAGGCAAAAGCATGCCAGAAGGGGAGAATTCCTTCTAGATCTGGAAGGGATTCTCTGCTACACTGTCAAGCATTCTGAGGCCTGTTGGGCGCATATTACGATAATATTTCTGTAAAGGATTAGGTACTTATGAACGAACGAAT
>CAYSDC010000004.1:35111-38363 GCA_964429765.1 uncultured Pseudomonadota bacterium | reverse complement strand
TAACAATGCAACTTTTTGGCTACTTTTTTGGGTCAAAATCGGACATCAAGCAGGGTGAAATTAAGCCTGGGCAACAAGCGCAAGCATTGATGGCGGAAGAGCTTTTTAAACCACTCAACCTGGATGTAACCTTTGCAGATCAAAAAGTTCCAGCAGAAGAAGATACTGAAATTGGTACTGATTATTGCAATATGCTCTTCTCCTCTCATGGGGCCGTTTTACAGAGTATTGATTTTAAAGAGCATTTAAATAAAAATGGCAAGCCGCTTCGTACCATTTTTGACCGTGGTTCGATGGATGAAGGGCAGCGGAAAAAGGGATGCTTCTTGCTTGCATTTGAAGATAAGACTCCTTATTTCTACAAGCTTATTGCAACCAATCGTGGTGTTGAAAAGACCGACCTTATTTATCAGGCTCAGCATGACGGGTGGACGATTACTAAGACGTTCGGCATTTACAAAAAGAGCTATCAGCTTGATGTAACGCTTGCATTTGAATCCGATAAGAAGCACTCAGATATCAAGCCTCGTCTGTTCTTTGGGGCTCCGTATATTTCTGAACTGGGTGATGATGCTATTTCATTGGTTACGTACAACGAAACAAAAAATTCTATTGAACGCCGCGATATTGCAACAGATCAAGGATCTGCTTGGTATTGGAAGACGGATAAGCCAATTTTTGGTGCAGAAGATAAGTATTTCTTGCATTGCATGATTAATGACGGATCTAAATTTGCTCAGCGAGCATACTTTAAGATGTATGATTCATCGATGGTGACACCTATCCTTGAGGGTCCTACTGTCGCAGCAAAGCAGAGTTTTACGTTATCATTTTATATTGGGCCAAAAGTATTTGATCATCTTATTGCTGTTGATGAGCGCCTTGAAGAGGTTATGTCATTTGGTTGGCTTTCATGGTTCTGTAAATTGTTGCTGAAGCTTTTGCAATGGTTGTATGATTTGATTGGTAACTATGGGCTAGCAATTATTGCTATGAGCTTTATTTTGAAGTTGCCTTTTGCACCATTTTCTATCTATGCACGCAAAAAGACTGAAGAGTATCAGAAGTTTCAACCATCGATTAATCGTATTCGTGAAAAATATAAGCACGATCAAGCGTTACAGCATCAAGAATTCTTGAAATTTCACCGTGATCATAATATATCACCAACAACACCTGCTATGGGTTGCTTACCGCTTATAGTTCAAATTCCTATTTTGTTTAGCTTGTATCGCGTACTGGGTAACTACTTAGATTTGTATCAAGCACCATTTTTTGGTTGGCTGACCGATTTGTCAGCAAAAGATCCTTTTTATGTTTTGCCAATTTTGCTTGGTTTATTTAGTGTTTGGCAACAGAGCTTAATGCCGGTCAGCGACGATAAACAGCGCCTTATGTCGATGTTTATGGCTGTGGTTATGACCGTTGTTTTCGCTAGTTTTCCTGCAGGCCTGGTATTGTATTGGTTAATGAATACGTTGTTTACCATTGCAGAAGATTATGCTCGTAAGCTGATCTATCGCTAAACAGCAAGGATAATTTCATGCAAGCACAATTGCCAGCACTTCAAAAGCTTGTCCGGCAGCTTCAACGAGTTCCTTACCTTGCATCAAAAAATGTCTACAAGGTAGTGGCTCATTTTCTCAGTAGCGACATGAATAGTGTTGAGCAATTGTGCCAAGCAATTATTGAGGCAAAACGGTCTGTTAAGCCCTGCGTTCAATGTTATAATTGGTCTGAAGATGCCGATTTATGTACGATATGTTTATCGCCAAAGCGTGATTTGAGCATTATTTGCGTTGTTGAAACATGGCATGATTTATTGGCACTTGAAAAGTCAGGCGAGTTCAAAGGGTTATATCACGTTTTGGGTGGATCGCTGTGTCCTCTTGAGGGCATCGGACCAGATCGGTTGCGTATTAATGAGCTGCTTGCTCGTTTGACTGATGATGTTCTCGAATTGATATTCGCGACTAATCCAACGCCAGAAGGTGAGGCTACTGCGAGCTATATTGCCTCAAAAATTCAAAATTCTCCCATTTCTATTTCAAAGCTTGCAAGTGGTGTACCGATTGGTTCTAGCTTGGAATACATGGATCGTGTCACCATCTGTAAAGCATTGTTAGGTAGAAGACCATTTTGAAGCAAAGACTGCTTATCTATTTTCTCACACAGTTTTTACTCGTCTCTACCCTTTCAGCACACCACATGCTACTCAAATTAAGCAACTTTTAATTAAAAGTCTTGAACAGCATGTGATCGATGTTGATCGGGTCTCTTTTCGAGGAGAAGTTGAAGTTTGGGTTGATGAAAAATTACATTTTTGGGCTGATGTTGTTGATGTCGATAAAAAAGCTCAAACACTTCATGCTCGAGCAGAAGCAAAGAGTTTTCTGAAAATTGAAAATAATGATTTTATTATTTTGGCAGAACAGTTTTATTTGAATCTCTTGGATAAAACCGGGTATGCCGAAAAAATTCGCTTTCATGTTGATGAAGGATATCTTGCAGCTGATCGAGCTGAAAAATATGGTGAAAACGAATGGCGTATGCTCGACATGATTTATACCCCCTGTGATGCGTATCATGCTCATTGGAATTTGAGTGCTGGTAGTGCTGAGGTTAAAGGTGGTTACTTCATTAAAGCATGCAACATTGTTTTTAAGATTGGCGGGGTACCTGTATTTTACCTTCCACGCATGGTATTTCCCATTCAAGGGCGTTCAAAGTCTGGGTTTCTCATTCCTCGTTTTTATTTTGATTACGTTTATGGCTTTGGCTTTAAGCAGGAATATTACAAATATTTTGGCCCTCATTGCGATACGACTCTTGCAGTTGATTGGCGTGATAAGAGGGGGTTGGTGTTATCAGATGAATTTCGCTGGGCATATGCACCTGAAAATTTTATGCATTTTAAAGGGAACTATGCCATAGCCCGTGATAGCTTTGTTCTCAAAAAAGATAAAATTTTTAAAGCAACGGACCATCGCTATTGGATTCAAGCGACCGATTTTCGTTCTAGTAGTAATGTAATTGACAATGTATTACTTGCTTCGCTGATTCGTCTTGATTTTGGCACAGACAAAAAAATTGGATACGATTTTTTTAACACTACAGACGATGTTGATGATCAATTTTATAATTCAGGACATGTGCGATTATTTTTGCAAAAAAATCTCGTTGAACTTTCTGTTGCAGATGAAAAAACATGTAGGCGACAGACCGATTTGCACCGTACAAACGTACATAAAA
>CAYSDC010000004.1:29883-35101 GCA_964429765.1 uncultured Pseudomonadota bacterium | reverse complement strand
AGATCGGGGCGCACCAGCCCCCATTGAGTGCTGTGTAAGAATCGATTGAAACTGATCAGTCATTGGGGTCTGGTTCAACGCAGGAGCTTGAAGATCGTGTCGACTTGACCTATCTTCCTCGTTTTGAATGGAATAGTGCCTATACGATTTGGGGAAATATATTTTCTTATCGGCACGATTTTTTTGTTGATCAGGTAACGTATCGTCAGTATGAGTACGAAAAGACGTTTTTGAATGGGTCTCTTGCGCAAGAAAATGTGCTTATTCCTCGAGTGAACGCTGATCTATTGCGTGCTCATTACCGTGCAGATTTTCGAGAATCATTCTCATTATGCGATAATACTTTAAGCTTATGGATTAATCCAAATTTTCAATTTAGGAGCAACCTGCGGCAAGATGCGCAGTACTCAAAAAATGTATTTGAACGGCGAGTGTTGGGGCATGGGGGAGTGCGGTTTTTCTTGACCTATGGTGCTGAATGGGCATTACCTGAAGAATCAAGAATGAGCGAAGATGGTTCGTATTCGTATTTTTTGCAACCGATCATTCGATGGGAATTATCGCCAAAATTCCGACAAAAGCATTGGTATTACTTTGATCGATGGGATCGGCAATATCCACAAAATCAACTTGTTTTTATTTTGAGAAATAGCCTATTAAGCCGCAATATTGAGCTTGATTGGCAACTCAGTCAGAGTTATGATTTTTACGGTAGGTCGGACATTTTTTTCTTGCGACGAGGGACTCTTGATAAACATTTATTGCCACTAAGTCTCGATTTTTCTTTGAACTGTAGTTCTATAACAATTGCTGCGACACAAGAGTATGAATGGCGCAATGGACGACTTTTACAATCGGAAATTTCCGCATCTATCGCGCTTAATCAAATGAGTATCAGTGCTGGGTATCTTTTTCAGCGACGTGAATTGCAAGCTGAGCGCGCATTATTATCAAATATTCCTCATTTTCTTACATTTAATGCTACGATTCCTTTAACAGAACAGATATCGCTTTGTTATGACGCTCAATTTTATGCTGAAAATAGGCCATCTTTTTTTGAATTTTCACGAATACGTCCACTCTTGCATCGTGTTCGATTAGACTACAATGGGCACTGTTGGGGGTTTTATTGCGGCTTTGAAGAGAAGAAATATCGAGAATCTGGGAATTGGAAGCGCGAATGTGCCATGGTATTATGTGTTCGACTTGATTCACTAGGTTCTTTTGCTCAAAAATTTAAACAACCTCAAATTATGCGCATAAATGGTGATTGATTATAAGAGTACTGAAGGAGAATAATGATTTTCGTTCCACCCCAAAATAAAAATTTGTTCAAAGATCGTCGAAGACGGTTACGTGAAGCTCTTCAAGATGAATATCCACATCTTGATAGTGGCATCATTATGCTTAGTGCAGGATTTGAAAATTCTGAGCGGACTACTTTTCGGCAAGAAAGCTCTTTCTATTATTTAACAGGGCTCACAGAACCGGCTGCGGTTTTATGTATGCACTGGGATGGAAAAGAGTATTTATATTTACCTCGATATGCGGATTCGCGTGAAAAGTGGGTAAATGTATCGTTGAAAATTGGTCAGGATGCGAATGATTATGGTTTTGATGAGATACGCCCGCTTGGGGAAGTTGAGCGAGGATATTCATTTCATCCGGTTTTTGAGCAAAATAAATATGAAAATTTGCTCAAAAATCTTAAGCTCACGCTTCATGAGCGGTCACATCTTTTTACATTACTTGACTCATCAGTGACCGGTTATATGCTTCCTATTATGCTGCAAAAACAGTTGCAAGAATGGTTTCCACTTTTAAAATCAATAACACAAGACATTGCGCCACTTGTTCATGAAATGCGTCGATTTAAAGATCAATATGAAATTGATCTTATTTATAAGGCAGTGCAACTTACGCTTATGGCGCAACAAGCTGCAGCTCGTGAAATTGGAGCTGGAAAATTTGAGTATCAAGTAAAAGCAGCCATTGAATATATGTTTACTTATGTCGCTGCTACGGGTTGTTCATTTCCAAGTATTGTAGCAACTGGTAAAAATACAACCGTGTTACATTATGTTGAAAATAATCAACAGATCATGGAAGAAGATTTGGTGGTTGTTGATATTGGTGCTGAGTATGGGCTTTATGCTGCAGATCTCACCAGAACATATCCTGCAAATGGGGTATTTACACCACGTCAGCGTGAAATTTATCAACTTGTTTTGGACACGCAACAGTATATTGAAAGTATTGCAAAGCCTGGTATGTATTTAAAAAATTCACAACATCAAGATGAATCGCTTCATCATTTGGCGGTTGGATTTTTGAAAAAGGCCGGTTATGCTGAATACTTTGTGCATGGTATTGGCCACTACCTTGGACTTGATGTTCATGATGTTGGTGATTACGATACTCCTCTTATGCCAGGAGATGTGTTTACCATTGAACCGGGTATTTACATTCCTGACGAGAAATTGGGTGTACGTATCGAAGATGATTATGTTATGACCGATGATGGCGCTGTCTGCTTGAGTTTTGATTTGCCGCGGCAGCCAGATGAAATTGAGCGTTGGATGCAATCAGTAAGAGAGTAGTTTTTTTTATCACAGGAGTAGTAATGAAAAATCTTGAAATACCTTGCTTTTATGTCATTGATGAAGATGGTAGCAAAGTTGCAGTAATCTTGGATATTGAAGTATTTGAGGAACTCATTGGTGGTGCAAGCATGATTGCACAGCTTGTAGAAGCAACCGAATCTGCTTCTGCTGATGAGAGTAAAAAAGGGAAGAAAAAAGCTGCTGTAAAAAAAGCAGTTGCTCAGCATACAGCTGCAAAAAAAACAACCGCAAAAAAAACAGCGGTCAAAGCAGCAAAAAAACCAGCAGCTCAAAAAGCAAAAGCAAAAACAAAAAAGACCGTAGCTAAAAAGAAGTAACGATTACTGAGGAAGGAGCAAGAATATGAACATACCAAAACTGGTTGAACAGGTTATTGCACGTAAAAAAAAATTCATCATTATTACTGGTGGGGTATGTTCATCATTAGGTAAAGGGGTACTGATCTCTTCACTTGGTGTTTTGCTTAAAAATGCGGGCTATTCGCTTGCAGTGATGAAGTGGGATCCCTATCTTAACGTTGATCCTGGTACAATGTCTCCACTTGAGCATGGTGAAGTTTTTGTAACTTCAGATGGCGCTGAAACAGATCTTGATTTGGGGCATTATGAGCGTTTGATAGGAATTAGTCTTACTCGTCGTTCGTCAGTTTCGTCTGGACAAATATTTGAAGAAATTTTGCGGCATGAGCGAACAGGAACGTTTTTAGGGCGTTGCATTCAGCTTGTGCCGCATGTTGTTGATATTACCAAACAACGGTTGCTTCAATTTGCACTTGACAGTAATGCTGAATTTATTCTTGTTGAAATTGGTGGAACTGTTGGAGATATGGAAGGCGAAGTCTTTCTGGAAACGGTTAGGCAGTTGCGTGCAGACCTTGGAAGCAATCGAATTTTTCATGGTCATTTGAGTTATGTTCCATTCTTGAGCTGGACTGGTGAAATTAAAACAAAGCCAACTCAGCATAGTGTTATAGAGCTTAAGCGAGCCGGTCTTGCTCCGGATTGTTTGGTCCTTCGTTCAGATAAGGCTTTGGACGTATCAGCGATTAAAAAATTGTCAGTTATGTGTGGTGTCGGGCACCAAATGATTTTTCAGTCATTGACTTGGAAACCAATTTATAAGCTTTTTGTTGATTTGGAACGTCAAGGCATCGGTATTAAAATTCAAGAATATTTTCAATGTCCAGATATAAGACCTTCGGATTTAACTAACTGGAAAAATCTAATCTCCTTGATTGAAAAGCCTGAAGCGAAAATTACGGTTGGATTGATTGCAAAATATGTTGGGAGTAATGACCCATATATTAGTGTCGTCGAAGCGATTAAATCTGCAGGTTATTATCTTAAGCGCGATGTTGAAATTAAAGTTATTGAGGCTGAACAACTAGAAAAAGAGCCCTATAATTCAGATACTGGTGCTTGGGCAATACTTAAAACGCTTGATGGCATTGTGGTGCCTGGCGGTTTTGATACACGGGGGATTGAAGGGAAAATTTTAGCAGCACGCTTTGCTCGCGAGAATAATATTCCGTACTTGGGGTTGTGCCTTGGTATGCAAGTATTGCTTATCGAAGCAGGGCGTTCACTTTTGCATTTGTCTGATGCTCATAGTACTGAAATGAATATTAAGACAACAAATCCGGTTATTGCATTACTTGAAGAGCAAATTGGAGTAACTGATAAAGGGGCTTCAATGCGCTTGGGTAATTATGAGTGTACACTTATTTCTGGAACAAAAGCTCATGAAGCCTATGGGCAGGATCAGGTGACTGAACGTCATCGTCATCGCTATGAATTTAATAATGCGTATCGTGCTCAGTATGAAAAAGCTGGAGTTGTTTTTTCAGGAATTTATAAAGAGAAAAATTTGGTTGAAATTGCAGAGCTTCCAAAGCATCGATTTATGCTGGGTACTCAATTTCACCCAGAGTTTACGAGCTCACCTCTTAAGGTTCATCCATTGTTTAAGGCCTTTTTAGAAGCAATTGTTCAGAAATAAAAGCGATTGCTGAAAGGATTTGTCATGTCGATGACTCTTGAACGAATTGATCAATGTAAACAGATACTTGCAACAAAGAAGCCTTTGACGGTAGGTGAAGTTCAACAGCTCAAAGAGTATTATCGTATCGGGCTGACTTATACGAGTAATGCGCTTGAGGGCAACTCGTTAACAGAAACTGAAACCAAAGTTGTTATTGAAGATGGTTTGACGGTGAGTGGAAAGCCTCTACGTGACCATCTTGAAGCGCTCGGCCATTCATCGGCATATGATCATATTTTGACTTTAGTTGGGCAAAATAATTTTACTGAGAGTGATCTGCTCAAGTTACATCATTTGTTTTATCATCGTATTGACGGTGTACATGCTGGAGTTTATCGGGAAGAACGAATTATCGTAACAGGAACCGATTTTAAATTTCCTAATCCTTCAGAAGTTCCTGTGCTCATGAAAGAGTTTTTTGAGCAGCTTATCGAACAAAGAAAACAGTTACATCCAGTTGTATTTGCTGCATGGGTGCATATTCGCTTTGTAACGATTCATCCATTTATTGATGGCAATGGGCGTCTTGCCCGCTTACTCATGAATTTAGTCTT
>CAYSDC010000004.1:27898-29873 GCA_964429765.1 uncultured Pseudomonadota bacterium | reverse complement strand
CGTTACGAATATATTCGGTTAGTTCGAGCTGGAAACTTTGGCAAGTGTGAAGAATTTTACGAGTTCATTGCTCAGTGTATTCTTGAAAGTTATAAAGAGTACACACGTCTCCTGGGCTTGACAGCCCCCTAAAATAGTTTGATGCTTATCTTGAAATCATTAAAAGTGAGAAAGGGATAGGCATGAAACAATCATTCTTAATAATATTCATTTTTTGTAGTCTTGTTGGCATTGGATTATACACCGTTATGTTGTCAGGGTCAGATATGTTACCATCAGCACCGAAAAAAACAGCTCAATTTAAAGAAATTTTTATTAGCTATAACCAAGACATTGCTGAGCATTTTAATAAGCTTTCGCAACCGGAAAAAGTTTTTATTGCTCTTATGTACCAAGCAAGCATTCCCGGTAATCGATTTTTATTTGACCAGGTGCATCGCCATGGATGTGAGATTCTTGATCTATTTAAACTGTTGTGCGATAAGCAAGCACGTTTAGTTGAACTTAATAAAACCGGTTCTTTAGTGCTTGAACAGTGTTCAATACAAGAATTTATTGATCAGGCAAAAGCATATTTGGTTTACCTATTTGCGAATAATGGACAATATTTCAAAAAAGAATCTGAGAATGAAAAGCGAACGCCAGGTAAAATAGGATTGACAGGGTTAAGTCTGAAAAATGTAAGATCAGCTCTCAATGCCCTTGGGTTTCCAATACAAGCAGCCCGTGTGGAAGATCTTGAACGTACAATTTTTGATCATACGTATGAGCCAACCTTGACCGTTGCGGGCAGCATTGAAAAAAGTGCCGTTAATATTTATGCAAAAAGTGATGAATCTAATAGCCCTGAAACATTTACCAGTGACGATTATGATGTGCTGAGTGAGCAAGATTTTAATGGTGGCGCTTGTTATTATGCCGTTGATACCAACGGTAAGCGTATGCCGCGTGTTCTTGAATATGCGGTTACAGGGAAATACGGTAAAGAACTTACTGAAGTGGTGAAATGGCTAAAATTAGCCCACGTTCACGCGGCTGAGTTTCCCGAGTATTTTGACCAGCATTTGGTAGCGAGTCTTGTACATCTGATTAAAAGTCTGGAGATAGGCAGTGAGACAGAATTTTCGCTTCACTCCATTGAGTGGCTTAAAGATAAAAGTCGTGTGAGTTATACCTTGGGTTTTATTGAGTCATACATAGACCCTATGGGAGATGTTGCAAGTTTTCAGGCTGATGTGACCATTCAAGATCCTGATTTTGATTTAACGCATCTTTCAAGAGAGCTTCCTGTAATTGAAGCAGCACTGCCATTACCACAAGAATTTAAACGCAATGTGTTGGGCAGTGATGCGGCTTTGCCAAATGCTACCATGCGGATTGTAGCATCGGCTACCGGTGACTTGGGTCCTCTATACCTTACAGCCGCATATTGCTTACCCAATGATGCGGTTATCCGTTCCGAGCATGGGACCAAACAAATTATCTATCGAGCAGACAAAGGGCTGGCCGCAACAATTAACCCTACTTTGACACGTAAGCTGATGTACCTTAAGAAACGAGCTGATTGGTTTGCAGCGCATGATCAAGATTTTTCGATTATGACCGATTTATGGAATATTCATGTGGTATTGCATGAAACGCTTGGTCATGGCAGTGGAAGATATGCCGAGCATATATTTCAAGATGGAGAAGAGCTCAAAGTTAATGGCGTAAAGCACAAGATTGGTGATGTCGTTTCCGTGAGTAATGCGAATTTTTCTAAGTTTATGATGGGGACCGATTCAGCAATTGAAGAGTTGCGCGCAGAAATTATAGCACTGTACATATCGCTCAATCACCTGGATGTCATGAAAGCGCACGGTCTGCTTAAAAAATGGCCGCAAAAATTATCTGATGATCAGCTGCGAGAATGGCTCATTTTTGATATGGTGAATACAGCTTTGCGTCGCATAGTCTCTCAAAATGAAGATGCTAC
>CAYSDC010000004.1:24152-27775 GCA_964429765.1 uncultured Pseudomonadota bacterium | reverse complement strand
GGACTTAAAAAAGGCAATGGATGCTGTTCTAGAGCTTATGGTCCTTACTCAAACCATCAAATCAACAGCAGATGGCATTAAAGCTCAGTGGTTGATTAATAAGTATGGTAAGCCATTAAATCGTGACTATTTTAAGATTCTGAAGAACAATGAGAAAAAGATTGTTGATGATCTTAAGGAACGGGTTGTTATTAATCCTCATTTTGTACCTGAATTGCAGGAAGACGGCTCATGGTCGGTTCAAGTAAGTTGGCCAGCAGATATTTTTGATCTTATGGAGAAATGGGCATAGTTTCTGCTTGGTTTAGTGGGCTAATTTTATTTGACCCAGACGTAAAAATGCCGTAGAATAGGAAAACTCACGTATCTGTGAGAAAAATTGACTTTTCTTACTCCGCTTAACGCCTCAGGATGTTTCCCCGTACTACCTAATGGCTTAAGGTTATAGGTGTAAGCACGAGAATTTAGATTAATGATTTTGAGAATATGAGGATGTGTTGATCATGGATATGAATAAATCGTTTATGCTTCGTAAAGAAGACCGTGCCCCAAAATGGCATCTTATTGATGCAACAGACAAAGTTTTGGGTCGATTATCTACAGAAATTGCTAACATTTTGCGCGGGAAAGACAAACCAGAGTTTACCCCTCACGCTGACGCGGGTGACTATGTTGTTGTCATTAACTGTACAAAAATCAAGTTGACTGGTAAAAAGTGGACAGATAAAATCTATCATTTTTACTCAGGCTGGAGAAGCGGTTTGAAGAACCAATCTGCTCGAGAGCTTTCTAAGAGAGATCCTTCTCGCTTAATCATGCATTCAGTTAAAGGCATGCTTCCAAAAAATAAGTTGAGCGATAAGCTCATCACAAAGCTTAAGGTCTATCCTGGAGCTGAGCATCCGCATAAAGCTCAAATCTAGACGACTAACCAAAATTAAGTTATAAAAAGCAGAACAGCAATGTTCTGCTTTTTATCTTTTTTAAGGTGCTTCATGAATAAACAACAGACGCTCCGTAGCGAGCTTTTCATTCAGGGCTTTGGAGTTCACACAGGTGCTCCTTGTTCAATCAAGCTTAAGCCTGCAAATCAAAATAGTGGTATTTCTTTTATAAATGAGCAGAGTTCTGATCAGGTTATTCGTGTTGGTCATGTTATTCCTGACCCAGCTATGCATGCAACGGTTATACGCACGAACCAGTGGGCACTGAGTACGGTTGAGCATCTTGTGGCAGCTCTTATGCTTATGGGTGTTGATAATGCTGATATTTTTGTGCAAGGGACTGAAATTCCTATTCTTGATGGAAGCGCATTGCCATTTGTTCAGGGTATCGCTGATGTTGGACTACAGCAGCAAGATGCATTGAAGCAGTGGATTACTCCACGTGACATACTTGAATTTACAGATGATAAAGGACGGTTTATGGTTCTTGAGCCAGCTATTCCTGTTCAGCAGATTTATCAACCAGCTCTTTTTATCGATTATAATGCCGATTTTATCCACCCATTAAATGGAAATCCTGTTCTTACAGGTCGGGTAACGCAGGAGTTTTTTGTGCGTGAAATAGCTCCGGCACGAACGTTTGGTTTTTTGGAACAGCTTCCTTTTCTGCGGCATCATAAGCTTGCGCAGGGTACTACATTAGGAAACTCTTTAGTGATAGGAAATGGCGAGCTTCTTAATGAAATGCGTTTACCAGACGAATGTGTGCGGCATAAGTTCCTTGATCTGATCGGAGATTTGAGCTTATTGGGTAAAATGATTATTGGTAATGTTAAGGCAAATAAAACAAGCCATAATTTCAATCGATTAGTCATTGAGCATTTTTTAAAAAATCCTGAAAAATGGCGTGTTATTGAACAATAATTTGAATTGTTTGATTTGGAATATTTTAAGTCGCGTGAGCAAATAGCATGCCCACGCGACTTTTTTTATTTGATTACTTAATCCAAGAAAGGAGCATGAGGCTCCATTGACCGATTCTTTCACCAAAAAGGAACAAAATATCTTTGTAGGTGAGATAGAGTGCTAAGGCAATAAATAGGACCCATGACGCAAGATTGATTCCAAGTTTGAGTATTTCAGGGATGCGACGACGAATAATTGCTTCAATTGTAGCAAAAAGAAGCTGCCCACCATCTAAAGCCCCGATTGGTAAAATATTCATGAGGGCAAGATTAATGCTTATAATCGCAAGAAAAATAAACAGAGAAACAAGGCCCATTTGAGCAGAAACAAAGCTATGTGACAGGATCATAAGAGGTCCACCAGCACCTTCAAGTGTTCTGTCGAAAATGAGATGTTTAACGCTTTGAGCTATGTTAATTATCCATTGATTGGTAAGCTCAATTCCTTTGATTATCGCGGTTATAAAGGGTAATCGTACCATTGGGTCTTGAAGTCCAGCGCCAATAGTTCCAATTGATTTATCGCCAAGTATTCTTGATTCTGTTTTTATATCAATTGCTTTAACTTCATTATTACGAATGACAGTTATGGCGATTTCTGTAGATGGGTTTTCTTGAATTTCGCTGTGTAAGATTTGCAATGCATTTGGGAGAATTTTTCCATTTTCTGTTCTCAAAGACGTTTCATTAATTTGAGTGATATAATCACCAGCTTCAAGGCCGTATCGATCTGCTGGGCTGTCCTTTACAATTGTGGAAACTATAATGCCACCCTTGTCTTCATGGACTCCAATCAAAAAGAGGGAGATAAAGGTGCCATATGCAAATAAAAGGTTGAAGATAATTCCACCTGATAATACAAGAAATTTCTTCCAATAGGCCTTTTGACTGAATGAGGTTTCATCTTCGATATAGGCATGCTCTTGTTCGCCTTGACCAATCTCAGCAAGGCCAGCAATTTCAACGTAACCACCAAGTGGGATGATTGCGAGACGGAAGTCTGTACCCTTTATTTTTTTTCGGAAGAGTTCTGGGCCAAAGCCGATTGAAAAAGTAGGTGTATTGATACCAAAGATTTTGCAGCAAAGAAAATGTCCAAGTTCATGGATGGTAATGAGTGCGCCAAAGCCAATGAGTGCATAAATGAGAGGAATTAGCTTTGTGGTTATGCAGAGATAGAGTGCATTACAAAACATTGATTTTCCTTTTTGTGTTGATGAAAAGTAGTGAAAATAAAATACGATCAAAATAATTATTACAAATTTTATCAAAAAAGTCATGAATGGGCGATTTTTATGAATTTTGACATGATTTCTTTAGCTACAGGCAGTTTTTGTTACTAATTTCTTTTTGTTTGGCTGATTTACGTCTCTCAGCGAGGTGTAACAAGATACAAATAGTCGATATTAGCTGTTCAAGCTTATGTGCTGCGTAATTTTTACTTGAAAAAAATGTAGGAAAATATAAAATAAGAAAAAGTTATTGTACTTGTAGATATGCTTCATTTTATCTGTTTTGCACACTCAATAATCATTTGTGTTGCCTGGCATAAGAGGCTTGAGCAACGTTTGCGAGGATGTAAGAAAGCACAATGAACTGGCTAACCAGGAATGTATTGGTTTTGCCAAAAGTAAGTTTTTAAGAACATAGGATTATACGATATGCCAACTATTAATCAGCTTGTAAGAAAAGGACGTAAATCGTCCGTAGCGCG
>CAYSDC010000004.1:16805-24142 GCA_964429765.1 uncultured Pseudomonadota bacterium | reverse complement strand
ACAACTTGCAAAGAATTAACGGCATTTATTCCTGGTGAAGGTCACAACCTTCAAGAACACTCTGTTGTGTTAGTGCGCGGTGGAAGAGTGAAAGATTTGCCTGGTGTTCGCTATCATATTGTTCGTGGTGCATTGGATACAGCCGGTGTTGAAGCGCGAACTCAGAGCCGTTCATTGTATGGTGCAAAACGTAAAAAGAAGGGTGATAAGTAATGCCTAGACGTAAATCGGTTAATTTTGTTCGAGATATAGGTGTTGACGAGCGTTTTGGATCAATGTTGGTACAAAAGCTTATTAATACGCTTATGGTCTGCGGAAAAAAAAGTATTTCACGATCTTTAGTAAATGAAGCTTTTGATATTCTTGCTCAAAAAAATGGTGGCGATGATAAAAAAGCATTTATGCTTTTTGAAAAAGCTATGGGGCAAATCAAGCCATTTGTTGAAGTTCGGTCTCGTCGTGTTGGTGGTGGTGTATACCAAATTCCAACCGAAGTTCGTCCTGCGCGTGCAGTAGCATTGTCACTTCGATGGCTTATTGAAGCTGCGGCTAGTCGTTCCGATAAAACCATGGGTAAACGCTTGGCGCATGAAATTATTGATGCAGCTGAAGGTCATGGTAACGCAGTTAAGAAAAAGGCCGATGTCCATCGTATGGCAGAAGCGAACAGAGCGTTCTCTCATTACGCTTGGTAAATGGTAGGAAATTATTATGAGTAAAGACAAGTTACTACGCTTTAGAAATATTGGAATCATGGCGCATATTGACGCCGGAAAAACAACTGTTACTGAGCGAGTCCTTTTTTATACCGGTGTATCACACAAAATTGGTGAAGTGCACGAAGGTGCTGCAACCATGGACTGGATGGAGCAAGAGCGTGAACGTGGTATTACAATTACCGCTGCAGCAACAACTTGCATCTGGAAAGATCACCAAATTAATATCATTGATACGCCAGGTCACGTTGACTTTACCATTGAAGTAGAGCGTTCACTTCGAGTGCTTGACGGTGCAGTTGCAGTATTCTGTGGTGTTGGTGGTGTTCAGCCACAATCAGAAACTGTATGGCGTCAAGCAAATCGTCACAAGGTTCCTCGTATTGCTTTTGTTAACAAACTTGACAGAACCGGTGCGGATTATTTCGAAGTTATTAAAGAAATCGATCAGAAATTGGCAGGTAATCCTGTAGCGATGCAGATTCCTATTGGTCAAGCTGAGGAATTTACTTCTATTATCGATGTCTTAACACAGAAAATGGCAGCATTTGATGAAGCTGATCAGGGTTTGACAGTTACTTGGGTAGATATTCCTGAAGAATACAAAGATCAAGTTGCGACATTACGTGAGAAGATTGTTGAAGCTGCAGCCGAAGCTGATGATGCTTTAGCAGAAAAATATCTTGAAGGTAAGCCGTTAACGCTTGAAGAAATTAAATTTGGTATTCGCAAAGCGACTATTGGCCAAAAAATAACCCCAGTTTTCTGTGGATCTGCTTTTAAAAATAAAGGTGTTCAGTTGATGCTTGATGGCGTCATTGATTACATGCCATCACCGCTTGATATTCCATTTGTACATGCAATGGATTCAACAACCAAAGAGCCTAAGCTTTTAAAAAATGCTGATTCAAATGAACCATTTTGTGCGCTTGCATTTAAAATTATGATTGATCCATTCGTTGGGTCTCTTACTTTTGTTCGCGTTTATACAGGCAAGCTTGAAGCTGGCTCATATGTTTATAACGTTTCAAAAGGTAGAAAAGAACGTGTAAGTCGCTTGCTTAAAATGCATGCGAATAAGCGAGAAGAAATTAAAAGCGTGAGCGCTGGTGATATTGCAGCTGTTGTTGGTTTAAAAGACGTAGTGACAGGTGATACACTTTGTGCTGAAGATTATGATGTTCTTCTTGAATCAATCAATCTTCCAGATCCAGTTATTCACGTTGCAATTGAGCCAAAAGGCAAAGGCGATTACGAAAAAATGGTTATTGCATTGCGTAAGTTAATGCAAGAAGATCCATCGTTTAGATTTACCTATAATACCGAAACTAATCAAACAATTATTTCTGGTATGGGTGAATTACATTTGGAAATCATTGTAGATCGACTTCTGCGTGAATACAAAATTGAAGCAAGCGTTGGTAAAGCGCAAGTTGCTTACAAAGAAACTATTCAACGTAAAGTTGAGTCAGAAGGAAAATTCATTCGTCAATCTGGTGGTCATGGTCAATATGGTCATGTGTGGTTGACGCTTGAGCCGCTTGAACGTGGTAAGGGATTTGAATTTAGCAATGATATTAAAGGTGGGACCATTCCTAAGGAATTTATCCCTGGCATCGAAAAGGGTCTTTTAGAGGCCTTGAATAATGGTGTTTTGGGTAGTTACCCAGTTGTTGATATTAAAGCTTCTGTATTTGATGGATCGTTTCATGATGTTGACTCATCTGAACTTGCTTTTAAAATTGCAGCATCAATGGCATTTAAAGATGGAATGACAAAAGCTGCTCCTGTACTACTTGAACCAATTATGAAGGTTGAAGTAACAACACCTGATGAAAATATGGGTGATGTGATGGGTGACTTGAATTCTCGCAGAGGTCGTATTTTAGGCATGGAAGCGAGTAAGGGTGCTCAAATTGTTACAGCAGAGGTTCCGCTTGGAGAAATGTTTGGTTATTCGACACAGTTACGTTCAATGACCAAAGGTCGAGCAAGCTACTCTATGCAGTTTGAAGTGTACAGAGAAGTGCCAAAGAATATCGAAGATAATATTGTTGGTAAAAAATAATAGTATAGTGAATTTAGTGTCTGAAAGGATACGGGAATGGCAAAAGGCGTATTTGAGCGAACTAAGCCGCATTGTAACGTTGGGACAATTGGTCACGTTGACCATGGTAAAACGACATTGACAGCGGCAATTACTAAGACTCTCTCTGAGCAGGGTTTGGCTCAATTTAAGAGTTATGATCAAATTGATAAATCTCCTGAAGAGCGTCAACGTGGTATCACCATCGCGGCGACTCACGTTGAATATGAAACAAAAAATCGCCACTATGCACACGTTGACTGTCCAGGTCACGCTGACTATGTTAAAAACATGATCACCGGTGCGGCACAAATGGATGGTGCGATTTTGGTTGTATCTGCGGCTGACGGTGCAATGCCTCAGACTCGCGAACATATCTTGCTTGCTCACCAAGTTGGTGTTCCTTCTCTCGTAGTTTTCTTGAATAAAGTAGACATGGTTGATGATGAAGGAATGATTGAACTTGTAGAAGAAGAAATCAGAGAACTTCTTACCAAGTATGGATTCCCTGGAACAGAAATTCCAATCGTTCGCGGTTCAGCAACTAAAGCTTTAAGTGGCGATGAGAGTCCAATCGGTAAACCTGCAATTATGAAGCTTATGGAAGCAGTTGACAGCTATATTCCAACGCCAGAACGAGAAACAGCTAAGCCATTCTTGATGCCTGTCGAAGACGTTTTCTCAATTTCAGGCCGTGGAACCGTAGTTACAGGGCGCGTTGAGACCGGCATTATCAAAGTTGGTAGCGAAGTTGAAATTGTTGGGTTTAAAGATACCTTCAAATCAACCGTAACCGGCGTTGAAATGTTTAACAAAGAAATGAAAGAAGCTCAAGCTGGTGATAACGTAGGTCTCTTGATTCGCGGTCTTAAAAAAGAAGACGTAGAGCGAGGACAAGTTCTTTGTGCACCTGGATCAATTAAGCCTCATAAGAAATTTAAAGGTCAAATCCTTGTTCTTAAAAAAGAAGAAGGTGGTCGTCATAGCCCGTTCTTTAGCGGATATCGCCCACAGTTTTACTTCAGAACAACCGACGTTACAGGTAGCATCACATTGCCAGCTGGCCGTGAAATGGTTATGCCAGGTGACGACGTTGAAGTTGCTGTAGAACTTGTAAGTAAAGTTGCTATGGATAAAGGGTTGAAGTTTGCAGTGCGTGAAGGTGGTCGAACCATCGGAGCTGGCGTTGTAACAGAAATTATTGAATAATTTCTTAACGTGGAAAAAGCAAAGATGAAAAAACAAAAGATACGCTTAACGTTAAAGTCATACGATCACCAATTGCTTGATAATGCAGTTAAGCAAATTGTAATGACGGTAAAAAGAACAGGTTCCCAGATATTGGGACCTGTTCCTCTGCCAAGTAGAAAACAGTACTTTACAGTTTTAAGGTCGCCTCATATTGATAAAAAATCGCGAGAGCAATTTCAATTAACGACCCATAAACGAATTTTAGATATTGTGTCTCCTGCAGAACAGACGATGGATGCGCTCATGAAATTGAATATTTCCGCTGGCGTAGATGTAGAGATTAAGTAAGGAATCGGCACAACGAGGCTGCTATGTTAAATGGTGTTTTAGGTAAGAAAATAGGAATGACTCAGGTGTTTGATGCACAGGGTACGGTAGTACCTGTAACGGTGGTTGATGTATCAAATCAATTCGTTACGCAAATAAAGACATCTGAAAAAGATGGTTATGCATCTCTTCAAGTTGGGTTGCTCAGGAAGCGATACCAAGGTAAACCGTTTTCTGAAATATGGTTGAAAGCAAAGAAGAATTACTTTGCTCATATCAAAGAAGTCCCTGTTTCTGATGCTGCAATTGATTGTACGCTTGGGCAAGCAGTAACATTTGATCTTCTTTCTTCTTTTCAAGAAGGAAATAAGGTCACTGTTGTTGGAACAAGTAGGGGATTAGGTTTCCAGGGTGTCGTAAAGCGTTGGGGCTTTGCAGGTGGTCCAAAAAGCCATGGTTCAAAGTTTCATAGAAAACCAGGTTCTTCTGGTAACATGAGACGCCAAGGTGAAGTTTTAAAAGGAAAGAAATTTCCAGGACACATGGGTGTTGATCGTGTTACGGTAGAAGGTCTTAAGGTTATCCGCATTGATAAAGAGAATGGTTGCTTATTTATCAAAGGTGCAATTCCTGGTAAAAAAGACTCACTTGTCTTGATTAAAACACAAGGGAAATAATTATGGCAGCTATTCGTATATTTGATAACAGCGGCAGTTCAATTGAATCATTAGACGTTGCTGTAGCGGTAACTAAAAAAGATACAAGTCCCAAAACTTTTGCTCTAGCAATTAGAGCATTGTTGCAAAATTGGAGACAGGGTACTGTTGGCTGTAAAAGCCGTGGTGAGGTATCATACGCCAATAAAAAACCATGGAAACAAAAAGGTACAGGGCGAGCGCGAGCAGGATCTGCTCGTTCACCATTGTGGCGTGGCGGTGGTATTACATTTGGCCCGCAAGCTCGTACAAGAACACTCTCTGTGAATGCTGGTCAGCGTTTATTAGTTTTTAATAATTTACTTTTTACGGCGATTGAGCGCGATAGTATTTATTGCTTTGATCTTCCTCAAGGTGAAAAAGCAAGTACTAAAAATGCTGTACAAATGCTTAAAAAGCTTGGTTTGACTGATAAAAACGTTGTGCTTTTCGTGCCATTTGGTGACGAAGTGACATTTTTGTCATTTTGTAATATTCCAAATGTACGTATTTTGTCATTCGATGAGCCAAATGCTTATGATTTAAGCAGAGCTCCTCATTGGGTGTTTCTAAAAAAAGACATTGACCTCTTTAAAGAAATGATTGCGCGATGGAATTAAGTAAATATGGTGTCATCAAGCGACCAGTGGTGACGAGTAAAAGTGCTGAATTATATCAAAAATTCGGAAAGATTACGTTCGAAGTACTTCTCTCAGCCAACAAAGTTGATATACGACGAGCAGTTGAAGCTATTTGGGGTGTTAAAGTTGCTGATGTCCGTACATCTCGAACCCCAGGAAAAAAGAAAATATTTGCACGCCGGGAATTTACAACAGCAGGCATAAAAAAGGCTGTTGTAAAATTAAAGCCTGGTTACAAAATAGACCTTCCTGGATTATTCGAGGGGATTATGCCTTCTGAAGCTCCTGTAACAGAATCTGAAGGAAAGTAATATGCCGATTGTAAATAGAAAACCTCGAAACGCATCGTTACGTACACAGCAGTATATTGTTGATAAAGATTTATCATCAGATAAACCGCCAAAAAGCTTGACTGCGCCGCTGAAAAAGACTGGCGGACGTAATGCATATGGTCGTATTACTTCAAGACATCGTGGTGGTGGCGCGAAGAGAACCTATCGAATCGTCGATTTCAAAAGAAATTTGCGTGATGTTGAAGGCGAAGTTGTTTCGTTGCAATATGATCCAAATCGAAATCTTCCGATTGCTCTGATTAAATATTTCAATGGATCGTATGGTTTTATTTTGAAACCAGAAGGCTTGGATGTTGGGGCCCGCGTTGTTTCAAGTGAAAAAGCTGAAGCAAAAGTTGGAAACTGTATTCCTTTACGAAATATACCGGTTGGTTTCTTTGTACACAATGTTGAACTTACTCCTGGCCAAGGCGGTAAAATCGCTCGTAGCGCAGGGTGCGCAGTTCAGCTTGTAGCAAAAGAAAATAATCTTGCTGTTTTAAAAATGCCATCTGGAGAGCTTCGTACTGTTAACCATGGAAGCTGGGCGACTATTGGAACTCTTTCTAATGCTGATTACCATAACATGGTCATTGGAAAAGCAGGTCGATCACGAAGAATGGGAATTCGACCAACAGTTCGAGGTATGGCTATGAACCCAGTTGATCACCCACATGGTGGTGGTGAAGGGCGTTCAAAATCAGGATCTCACCCAACGACTCCATGGGGCAAGAACTGTAAAGGTGTTCGTACACGACGTCGCAAGAGTTCTGCAATTTTGAAGAGAAGAAAATAAGCGCTTAGCAAAGGTTAGGAAAAAAATATGGCAAGATCTATTCGAAAAGGTCCTTATGTGGATCCATCGTTGCTTGCAAAAATTGAAAAAGCTCACGGCTCTGGTAAGCGAGAAGTCATAAAGACTTACAAACGCGCAAGCATGATTACCCCCGACTTTGTAGGCTTGACAATTGCAGTTCATGATGGTCGCAAATTTACATCTGTATTTGTGACAGAGAATATGGTTGGACACGTTTTAGGTGAGTTCTCACCTACACGGACATTCCGTATGCATAGTGGTCAGCGACAAGCTGGTGGTAAAGCTGGCGGCAAACCAGGTGGAGCGGGTGCTAAACCCGGCGCTGGTGGCAAGTCAGGAGCGGGTGCGAAATCCGGTGCTAAATAGTAGGCTTTTTGATTAAAATAGGGTATAGTAATTATGGTTTCCAAAGCAAAGAGTCGATACATACGAATTTCTCCATATAAGCTTCGTTTGCTTGCGGATGTAATCCGTGGCTCTACGGTCGAAAAAGCTTTTTCGTGGTTGAAAACTTGTGGGTTGCAGCGTGCGC
>CAYSDC010000004.1:15891-16643 GCA_964429765.1 uncultured Pseudomonadota bacterium | reverse complement strand
AATGGCTTCTGTTTTTATTAAAGAAATTCGCGTTGATCAAGGTCCGATTATTCGGTACTTTAAGCCTGGTGCGCAAGGACGAGCAAATCCTCAACGTAAGCGTTTGAGCCACATTGAAATTATATTAGACAGAAAAGTTAGTAAAAACATAGCCGTTAATTGAGGTGTTGTGTGGGACAGAAAGTTCATCCATTAGGATTTAGACTTGGAATTTTCGAAGATTGGCACAGCCGATGGTTTGCAAAAAAATCATATGGCGATGAGCTTATTGAAGATATTCAAATTCGCAGATATCTGAAAGATCGTTTGAATAATATGGATATTGCAAAAATTGTTATTGAAAAAGCAGTTGGCAATATTCGTATTACTATTCATGCGTCGCGTCCTGGTATGATTATCGGGAAAAAAGGCCAGGGTATTGAGCAAATTAAATATGATCTCTACAAAAGATTTAAGAAGAATATTGATATTTCTGTTCAGGAAGTACGTGCATATGAATTGAATGCACAGCTTGTTGCTAAGAGTATCGCCGAGCAACTTCAAAAACGAGCAAGTTTTAAGCGCGTTATGAAGAAGGTTGGATTCACAGCAATGAAGAGTGGAGCAAAAGGGATCAAAATTTGTTGCTCTGGAAGACTTGGCGGTGCAGAAATTGCACGTTCAGAATGGTTGAGACTTGGTTCTGTTCCATTGCACACATTGCGTGCTAATATTGACTTTGCTCTCGCTGAAGCATTAACCACATATGGTAT
>CAYSDC010000004.1:7536-15881 GCA_964429765.1 uncultured Pseudomonadota bacterium | reverse complement strand
ATCGGTGTAAAAGTTTGGATTTGCAAAGGCGAATACTAGAAGGATATAGCCGTGTTAATGCCCAAAAAAGTAAAATTTAGAAAAGTTCAACGAGGACGTCGGACAGGACGCGCTAAAGGAGCTACAACGCTCCAATTTGGCGATTATGGCCTCGTTTCACTTGAAAACTGTTGGGTTACTGCTCGACAAATCGAAGCGATTCGTGTAACTGCAAATAGGAAATTAAAAAAAGTCGGTAAGCTTTTTTTGAGATTGTTTCCTGATAAACCGGTTACTAAAAAACCTGCTGAAACTCGAATGGGTAAAGGTAAAGGAAGTCCTGAGTTCTGGGTTGCTGTTGTAAAACGGGGACGAGTTTTAGTTGAACTTGGTGGCGGACTTGCTAAAGAAGATGCTCAAGAAATTTTAAAAGGTGTCACATATAAACTTCCTATGAAAACCAAGTTTGTTACAAGGGAAGAGTTATTAGCAACTGTGCAAGCTCAATTAGAGCCTCAAGCACAGGTAGGTGAATAATGGATAAGACTGAATTGAAACAGTTGGATGCGGTAACATTAAAAACTGAAGTTGAGATGATAAGAAGAGAGCTTTTTAATTTAAGCTTTGCTAAAATATCCGGCCAAGTTAAAGATGTTTCTCAATTCAAAAAATTAAAGAAAAAAGTTGCACAAGCGTTGACCTTCTTGCAGCAAAAAGAGCTCAAGAATGCAAATAAGTCAAATGCTTAATGATGTGTTAAAGAGGTAATGTGACAATGGCAGAAAATGCAAAAAATATGCAGACCAATCCTCAGGGTAAAGTGTACCAGGGTGAAGTTGTTTCTGATAAAATGCAGAAAACAGTGGTTGTGAAAGTGACACGAACATTTGCACATCCGTTGGTCGGGAAAGTTGTGCGACGAGCAAAAAATTACAAGGTACATGATGAAAGCAATCAAGCAAAGGTTGGCGATTTCGTTGAGATCGTTGAATGTCGGCCTTTGTCTAAGACTAAACATATGATGTTGAGTCGAATTGTTTCTCAGTAGAGGGGATTACTATGGTACAGGAACGCACAAGATTAAAGATTGCCGATAATTCTGGCGCTAAGGAAGCCGAAGTAATCCGTGTCTGCGGAAGCACAGGTAAGCGGTATGCGTACCTGGGGGATATCGTAAAAATTGCTGTAAAAAAAGCAATCCCTGGTGGAACAGTTAAAAAAAGTGCCGTTATGGACGCAGTGATTGTTCGTACGAGAAAAGAAGTACGACGTTCAGATGGGAGCTACATCAGATTTGATGATAACGCTGCTGTTATTATTGATAAAGAAAAGCAACCAGTAGGTACACGAATTTTTGGTCCTGTTGCACGTGAGCTTCGTGCTGAGGGCTATGCAAAAATTATTTCTTTGGCTCCAGAGGTATTGTAAGGTACGAGGTTGAAATGTTAAGCCGTGTTAAAAAAGATGACACCGTATATGTTCTGGCTGGAAAGGACAAGGGAAAACATGGCGTTGTAATCGCCGTAGATCATAAAAATGATCGAGTCTTGATAAAAGACGTAGGCTTTGTAACGCGTCACGTTAAGGCCAGAAAAGCGGGGGATAAAAGTAAAATTGTTAGAGAAGAAAGCTTTATACCTTTGTGTAAAGTTATGCCAGTGTGCTCTTCATGTAAAAAAGCTTGCCGTGTTCAAGTTAGATTTTTGGAAGATAGCGAAAAAGTAAGAATTTGTCACCGTTGCAAAGAAGCTTTTTAGATAAGTAGGTAAGGTTTATGAAATCACGTTTGCAAGATTTATATAAAAATCAATTGCGTGCTGAGCTGCAAAAAGAATTGAACCTAGAAAATGTTATGCAAGTTCCTCAGGTTACAAAAATAGTAATCAATGTGGGTGCAAAAGACGCTGTGAGTGATAACAAAGTGCTTATAGAAGTAAAAAATGTTATCAGTCAAATTGCTGGTCAATCAGCAGTGCGAACAATTGCTAAAACATCCATTGCAAGCTTTAAGCTTCGCGAAGGTATGCCCATTGGTGTTATGGTAACCTTGCGTGGCGAGCGTATGTATCATTTTTTAGATAAACTCATCAATGTTGTACTGCCTGCAGTGAGAGACTTCCAGGGTGTAAAAACTAAACTGGACGGTCGTGGTGGCTACAATTTGGGTATAAAAGATTGGTTGGTATTTCCAGAAGTTGACTATGATAAAGTAGGTAAGAGCCGTGGCTTAAATGTTACAATCCAAACCTCAACTTCTTCTGATGCCCATGCGTTCGCTTTGTTGAAGAAGTTTGGGATGCCTTTTCAAAAAGGACGATAAGGCTTGCTTAAGGATTTTGTATGGCACGAAAAGCGTTAATTGAAAAAGCAAACAAACCACCGAAGTTTTCAACCCGGTTAAGAAACCGTTGCAGATTATGTGGTAGACCTCGTGGATATATGCGCATGTTTATGATGTGCAGATTATGTTTTAGAAAATATGCACTAGAAGGTTTGTTGCCTGGTGTGAAAAAAGCTAGTTGGTAAATGCGGAGAATACGACGATGTCAGTAGATTCTATCGGAGATTTTTTAACAATCATTCGAAATGGGCTCATGGTTAAAAAGCGCTCAGTAACGATGTCATCTTCAGGACTGAAGGTGAATATCGCTAGTGTTTTGAAGGCTGAGGGGTACATAAAAGATTTTCAAGTGAGTGATAATGATGGCAAGCCAGTACTAACAGTTTATCTGAAGTACGTTAAGGGTGAGTCTGTAATTCATGAGATTACTCGTGTTAGTACGCCAGGGCGTCGTCATTACGAACGTTCAAATAATCTTGAGCGTGTTATTGGTGGTTTGGGAATTTCAATTGTAACAACCAGTAAGGGTGTTATAACTGATGCTCAAGCTCGCAAACAGTCTGTTGGTGGCGAAATTATTTGCCACATTTGGTAAAAGGGGCGGCGTATGTCAAAGATTGGAAGAAAGCCAATTGCTATTACTACAGCAAAAGTTGAATTCAGCGGCAATGAGATTTCTATCGCTGGCCCTAAAGGAAAATTTTTGCATGAAATACCTGGAGCAAGCCTTAAGGCAAGTCTTACCGGTAATGTATTGCAGTTGGAAATGCTAGAAAACACTCGCCAGAACCGTATGCTTATGGGACTTAATCGTGCTCTATTAGCAAACAAAGTTAAGGGTGTTGAGACAGGCTTCGAGCAAAAAATGACTATTGTGGGTCTTGGTTTTAAAGCGCAAGTGACTGGAAGCAAAGTTGTTCTTTCTCTTGGTTATACCAACAAAATTGAATATACATTGCCTGCTGAAGTTTCTTTAGAAGTTGATAAATCCGGTCAAAATTTGACCTTTAAATCAGCTGATAAATTTATACTTGGTAATGTATGTGATGCCATCAGATCATTTAGACCACCTGAGCCTTACAAAGGCACCGGCATTGTTAGAAACGGTGAAGTTGTAAGACGTAAAGCAGGAAAAACTAAGTCTTCATAATTATTGGTATATTTTAAGAGACCTAGGAAGGTTTTTGTATGAGTATAAAAAGAGATATTAAGTTAAGAACACGCCGTCGTGCTTTTAGAGTGCGTAACAAACTTGCGAGTAAAGGCCTTAAGCCACGCATAACTGTTTTCAGAAGCTTGCAGCATATTTACGCTCAGATTATCGATGATGCAACTCACTCAACATTGTTGAGCTTTTCATCTCTAAGCTTGAACGAGCTGACTGGAGACAAAAAACTTGTTGCAAAACAAGTTGGTGTCGAGCTTGGAAAACTAGCTGCAGCAAAAGAGATCAAAGATGTTTTCTTTGATCGTGGCAGCTATTTATATCATGGCAGGGTTAAAGCCCTTGCTGACGGCCTGAGAGAAGGCGGCTTGAGTTTTTAACAATTATTTTGATTATTTGGAATGATTATGGCAGAAGAAAAAAATAAAAGATCTATGGGCCAGGCGAAAGCTCCTCAGACAGAAGAATTTTCTGAGTCTGTTTTAAGTGTTCGTCGAGTTGCAAAAGTTATCAAAGGCGGACGACGATTTGCGTTTTCAGCACTCGTTGTTGTTGGGGATAAAAAAGGCAGTATCGGTGTAGCACTTGGAAAAAGCAGAGAAGTTGCGTCTGCAATTTCAAAAGCGCTACGTCGAGCAAGAAAGAATATGTTTGCAGTTCCATTATATAAAACAACAGTTCCGTTTACAGTTGTTGGTCGTCATGGCGCAAGCACGGTTCTTATTAGATCAGCATCAAAAGGTACCGGTGTAATTGCTGGAGGTGCTGTTCGATCTATTATGGAATCCCTTGGAGTCCGTGACGTACTTGCGAAAGCGTTTGGTGCTTCAAATCCACAAAACGTAGTTAAAGCGACCATTGATGGTCTGAAGAAATTGAAGTCCGCTCAGCAAATAGCAAATATGCGCGGAAAAACATTGAATGATTTGTTTGAGGTAAAGAAGAATGTTGCAGCTTAATTCATTAGAACCAATTACGAAAAAACGTAAGCGAAGAGGCCGCGGAGGATCGCGCGGTGGCCATTCTGGACGAGGTAAAGATGGTCAAAAGTCTCGCTCAGGTTCAAACTCAGAAATAAAAGCTTGGTTTGAAGGCGGACAAATGCCTTTGTCTCGAAGACTTCCTCGCAGAGGGTTTAACAACCCGTTGAAGCAAGAAGTTGTTACAGTGAACTTAGACCAATTGGAAGCCTGCTATCAATCAGGAGAGAAGGTTGATGGAGCATCTCTGCGCGTAAAGAGCCTTATTAAAGGTAGCCGCAAAGCCCACATTAAAATTTTGGGCGATGGGTCACTAAATAAGAATCTTATTGTGCATGTAAATGCTTGCAGCAAGTCTGCATCAGAAGCTATCCAAAAGGCTGGCGGTACAATACAGCTGATAGGGGAGAACGGAAGTGGTGGCACTACTTCATAATTTAAAGAATATTTTTTTCGTATCTGATTTACGAAAAAAATTGATGGTGACGTTAAGCGTTTTTGCTGTTTTTAGATTTGGAGCACATGTTCCAATTCCAGGGGTTGACGTTATAGCGCTAAATCAGTTGTTTAGCTCAGGCTCAGCAGGTGGTTTTTTATCATACCTTGATTTGTTTTCAGGTGGTGCATTAAAGAATTTTGCGATTTTTGCACTTGGCATGTCTCCGTATATTAGTGCATCAATTATGATGCAACTGTTGACGGTGATGGTACCAACGCTTGAAGTATTGTCAAAAGAAGGTGAATATGGAAGGCGCATTATCGGTCAATATACTCGCTACTTGGCGCTTGTTGTCGGTGTTGTACAAGCACTTGGTATCGCAGTGTATATTGAGCGACAGCCTGGTTTAGTTATTACTCCAGGGTGGGGGTTTCGCCTGACAGCGCTTCTATTTTTAAGCGTCGGCTCTCTTTTTGTTATGTGGCTTGGTGAACAGATCAATACGTATGGCATTGGGAATGGAAGTTCCATGATAATCTTTGCCGGTATTGTTGCTAGTATGCCGCAGGCGTTGTTTACGATCTTTGAAAACGTACGTTTAGGTCAAACTGATATCCTCATGGTGGCGTTGCTTGCATTTTTTGCACTACTCCTTGTTGGGTGTATTATTTTTCTTGAACGAGGTGAGCGAAAAGTCCCGGTACAGTATGCTAAACGAGTTGTTGGGCGTAAAGTATTCGGTGGACAAACGGCTTTTATTCCGTTAAAGCTCAATCCAGCTGGCGTTGTTCCAGTTATATTTGCACAGGCTTTAATGGGTATGCCTATGACAATTGCAGGATTTCTTGCAGCATATTGGCCCGCCTTAAATCGCCTGTTGATGGATTGGTTTTATCAAGAGAAGCTTTTCTATAACGTTGTTCAATCCGGTTTGATTATTTTCTTTGCGTTTTTCTATACCGCAATTATTTTTAATCCAGCTGAATTGGCAGATAATATTAGAAAATCAGGTGGCTTTATTCCAGGGATTCGTCCAGGGCGTAAAACCGCAGAGTTCTTTGACTATCTTTTGACGCGCGTTGGGTTTCCAGGTGCGGTGTATCTTGCAACGTTGACGATATTGCCAACTATGATAAAGAATTTTTTCTCATTTCCCGTTATGTTTAGTGGAACAGGGCTTTTGATTGTTATTGGTGTTGCACTTGATATGTCATCACAAATAGAATCTCACCTCATTGAACGTGGGTATGAAAAGTTTTTGGCAAGTGGTCGATTGAAGGGACGCACAAGTCGATAAAAGTGTGAAAGTAAAAATTTGGGCCCAAAAAAGAAAATTTATTTTCCAATTTGAGGCCCTTGAAAATTTAGCAAAAAGAAGCTTGTAGATTAACGTTTAATGTGATAGATAACTGCATGTTGTATATATTCTTCAGCATAACGTTATTTCAATCAGCTTGGGGTAATTGATATTTGAAATAAGTTTGGCGAGCGTGAACAGCAGTTGTGCTGTTGTCTCGTGTGTGAATAGGGATTGCCAGAAGAATTTTGGTGAAGCTACATCATATAAGATTTTAAGCGTTTTTAGGCAATTCTTTAAAGATAAAACGGTATGGCAAGCAAAATTTTGATAAAAAATAAGATAGCAATTGATCGCATGCGAGCTGCTGGAGCACTTTTAGCAGAAGTAGTTACTTATATTACTCCATTTATTGTTGAGGGTGTAAGCACGCTTGAGCTGGATGCCCTTATGGAAGCTGAAATGAAGCGAGTTGGGCTTAAGCCTGAGTGTAAAGGGTATGCAGGTTATCAGCATGCTACTTGTATATCAATTAATGATGTGATTGTTCATGGCGTTCCTTGCAAAGAAGATATTTTAAAATCTGGAGATTTTGTTAAAATAGATATCGTGGGATCTTTTAAAGACTATTGTGCAGATATGGCTCGCTCTTTTTTCATTGGTGAAGTTTCACCAGTAGTAAAACAGCTAGCTCGCACTGCTCAAAGGGCTCTAGATGCAGGAATTGCACAAGCAGTTGCAGGTAAAAGATTGCATGATATTTCTGCAACGATACAACAAGAAGTTGAAAAAGACGGCTTTGGAATTGTAAAGCATTTTGCAGGTCATGGTATAGGAAAAAGTCTTCATGAAGCCCCTGATGTCCCAAATTACGGAAAATTTGGAACAGGACCAGTTTTATTGGAAGGCATGACGCTTGCTATAGAGCCAATGATTACTCAACATAGTCCAGCAGTAAGAATTATGGATGATGGTTGGACTGCAAAAACAGTTGACGGTGGACTTGCAGCGCATGTTGAGGATACGGTACTTATAACACGCAATGGTGCCCAAATTTTGACAAGGCCATAAGGAATATAGATTTATGAAAAGGGAGCTATGAAAAAGAAGGGCGACGTTATTGTCATGGAAGGAATTGTCGAAAAGGCATTACCAAACGCAATGTTTCAGGTAAAACTTGCCGACAGTGCCCATGTAGTCCTTGCTCATGTATCGGGGAAAATGCGAATGCATTATATAAAGCTTTTGCCAGGCGATAAGGTGACTGTAGAATTGTCTCCTTACGATTTGACAAAAGGGCGAATTATTTCGCGACATAAGATGTAAATGGTGATTTAAAGTACTCAATCTGTTGTTGTAGGAATGATCATGAAAGTAAGAACATCAGTTAAAAAAATTTGTAGCGATTGTAAGATTATCAAACGTGAAGGTGTGATTAGGGTTATTTGCAAAAAGAGTCCTAAGCACAAGCAACGACAAGGCTAAAAGAGCGATCTGTCGCTGCATAACAAGTTTGAACTATTTGCAAATCTATCGTAGAGAGGTTTTTAATGGCTCGTATAGAAGGCGTACACCTTCCAAATGAAAAGCGTGTTGAGATTGGTTTAACCTATTTATATGGTGTTGGCCTTAATCGTGCTCGAGAAATTCTTGTGCACACAAAAGTAAATCCAGACACGCGTGTAAAAGATTTGTCGCATGAAGATGTTGCTGCAATTCAAAAGTACATTACGCAAAGCTTGAAAATTGAAGGCGAATTGCGTAAAGAAGTTACCATGAATATTAAGCGGTTGCAGGAAATCGGTTCTTATCGTGGTCTGCGTCATAAAAAGTCGCTTCCATGTCGTGGTCAGCGTACTAAAACGAATGCGCGAACTCGTAAGGGTCCACGTAAGTCCGGTAGCGTTGTTCCGAATAAGAAACTGGTTTCAAAAAAATAAAAGATTGAGTTGAACAAGGGTAACTATGGCATATAAGAAAAGTAAAAAGAAGAACCATCGTGACGTGAGCACAGTTATTGCCCACGTTAAGTCTTCGTTTAATAACACACTTGTGGCTATTACAACAACAGATGGTGACGTTCTTATGCGTGGAAGCGCTGGACAGCACGGTTTTAAAGGTGCTCGAAAAGGTACTCCATTCGC
>CAYSDC010000004.1:6938-7526 GCA_964429765.1 uncultured Pseudomonadota bacterium | reverse complement strand
AGCTAAAGAGTTAGTGGGGTTGGGTGTAAAGCTTATTGAAGTTAACATGCAAGGTCCTGGGTCAGGACGAGATTCTGTAGTTCGTGCGTTACAGTCTTCAGGGCTTAATGTAACGACGTTGCGTGACGTTACACCATTGCCTCATAATGGATGCCGTGCACCAAAGAAACGAAGAGTCTAAGTTATTTGGATACGTGAATGTTTGTTCGCATTGATTAAAGATATTAAAGGGACCTATGTCAACGAATGCAGCGTGCAGTAAATGCAGACAAGCCGGTGAAAAACTTTACCTTAAAGGTGCTAAGTGTCGGTCTGCGAAATGCACACTAGAAAAAAGAACCGGAACACCCGGCCAGCATCCTAAAAAACCTGGATCAAAGAAGACTTCCGAGTACGGAAAACAGTTGCAAGAAAAGCAAAAAGTTAAATTAATGTACGGTATGCTTGAACAGCAATTCCATCGTTTTTTTGATGTTGCTACAAAACAACGTGGTGTCACTGGTGATAACTTGCTCGCTTTACTTGAACGTCGTCTTGATAACGTTATATTTCGTTTAAAGATGGCAATTTCTCGTGTGCAAGCTCGTC
>CAYSDC010000004.1:0-6660 GCA_964429765.1 uncultured Pseudomonadota bacterium | reverse complement strand
CACTTGATTGTTGAGTTATACTCGAAATAACAGCATGATGAATATGAATGTTATATGCTCATATTCGTGTGGTACATGGTAATGATTGTTGTTTTTAATGATGGATGCAGAAGATGAATTATAAGCCGTTGATACTTCCGAAGTTAAGTTGGGATAAAAAAGTATCGTCAGATACTGAAGGAGAGTTGATCGTAGGGCCACTTGAACCAGGCTACGGGATCACTCTTGGTAACGCATTACGACGGGTTATTTTGTCTTCGATTGAAGGTGCATCTGTAACATCTGTTATTATTAAAGGTGTAAACAACGAATTTTCAACCATCAAAGGTGTTATCGAAGACACTTTGCAAGTATTGCTGAACATCAAAGAAATTGTTATTAAAAATTCAACCGGGCTTCCCGGCAAGATGAGCCTTAACCTCAAAGGTGAGGGTGTTGCTCGTGTAGCAGATATTACAGCGGACGATCATCTTGAACTTATTAATAAAGATCATGTTATCGCTCATTTGGCGGTTGATGGAGATCTTGAAATTGAGTTTTCAGTTGAGATGGGTCGTGGATATGTTGCTGCACAGTGGCCACATGGTAAATCTCTTCAAGCTGATGGACGTATCTATCTGGATGCGATGTTTTCACCGATTAAACGTGTTGAATATCGCATTGAAAAGACACGTGTTGGTCAAGAAATTGATTATGATAAGCTAACATTTCAAGTCTTCACTAATGGTGCTGTAGATCCTCGTGATGTCATTCACTATGGTACTTCAGTACTACGAACACAGCTTGAGCATTTCTTGATGGCAAAAGAGATTCCATTTAATGAAATTTCACAAAGCCAAGAAGAAGGTGTAGCTGGAGAAAGCAAAGTCGATATTGAAGGCCCAACTCGAGGTCTTCCGGTTGATCTTTTCCTCAAACCAATTGATGAACTTGAATTTTCAGTTCGTGCTCACAACTGTTTAATTGGAGCAGGTATCAAGCGTGTTATCGATTTAGTCAATTTGACTGATGAAGATGTGCTCAAAATTAAAAACTTTGGTCGCAAATCATTGCGTGAGGTAAAAGAGATTTTGTCGGCATTTGGTTTACATCTTGGTATGAATGTAAAAGAATTAGACCTCAAGAAAGCTATTAAAGAACAAGAAGGCGGTGCCAAATGAAGCATCAAAATGGACGAAGAAAATTAAATCTTAAATCTGGCCATCGAAAAGCTATGTTGAGAAACCAAGTTATTCATTTGATTAATTATGGTTCTTTACAGACAACAAAGCCTCGTGTTAAAGAAGTTCAAAAAATTGTTGAAAAAATTGTTACCATTTCCCGTAAAGGTTATGATTTCAATACCATTCGCCGTGTTAAAAGCCTATTGCCTTACAGCAGCACAGCTGTTGTTAAGATGATCAAGGAAATTGCTCCACGATATATCGACCGTCCAGGTGGGTATACCAGAGTAATTCCGCTTGGCAGACGTGAGAGCGATACTGCGCCAATTGCACGCCTTGAATGGGTGTGATCTCTTAAATAAAAGATCTCATTTTTCCAAAGCAAAATAAAAGCACCACGGTTTATTAAACCGTGGTGCTTTTATTTTGCTTAATACCTAACCACAGCTGCCTTTTTAGAGCATCCCATTCATATTGTTGAATATTTTTTATTATCTTCAGTAAGCTTTTCCTAATTATCAGAAAACAATAAGCAATTTTATAGAAAATATTGATTTCTTCTAATCTTGTTTATATTGAAACAATTTCAAGGCAAGCATTAGAGGGAGCGTTATAAGAGGGAATACCTGTATGCAGTGTAAAAGCCCATGTAGACCATCTGCAAAAGTTGCTATTATAGGTGCTGGATCTGTAGGAAGCACAACAGCATATACACTTATGGTTGATGGAGTAGCCTCTGAAATTGCATTGATTGACATTGATAAAGATAAAGTTGAAGGCGAGGCATTGGACCTTGCTCATTGTATGCAGTTTACTCAACAGACTTCGATTACAGCCGGTGATTCTTTTGAGCTTGTTAAAGATGCGGCAGTTATTGTCATTGCAGCGGGAATAGCTCAGAAGCCAGATCAAAAACGAACTGACTTACTTGAAACAAATACAAAGCTTTTTAAAAAAATAATTCCAGAAATTATTCGATACAATGACCAAGCAATCTTACTAGTTGTGACTAACCCACTTGATGTTTTGACGTATGTGACTTGGAAGCTTTCAGGACTTTCATCGTGCCAAGTATTTGGCACCGGAACAGTTCTTGATACAGCACGATTAAGGTATTTAATGGGGCAACATTTTAACATGAGTCCCAAAGATATTACCGCTTCAATTTTGGGGGAGCATGGCGATTCGGAATTTGTATGGTGGAGTCGTGCTAATATTGCAGGTGTACGGTTAGATCAACTGCCAGAGTATTCATTGCAAAGTCTTGCAATGATGTATGAACAAACGCGAAACGCTGCGTACAAGATTATTGCTAAAAAAGGAGCGACAAGTTATGCCATTGCCCTTGTCGTTTGTAAAATTGTTAAAGCAATTTTACGTGATCAGTCACGAGTCTTTACTGTTTCAACTTACTTAGACCATTATGCAGGGGTGCATGATGTTTTTTTGAGTGTCCCGACAGTTGTTCGTCGTGGTGGCATTTGTCAGCGCTTGGAAATTGATTTGGATTCTCAGGAGCAAAATTTTTTTCGGACCTCTGCTCATAAAGTAAAAAATGAAATTGATGCAGCTATGGCTTTGATTGAATGATAAAGAATTGTAAGAAAAAAAGAATATAAAAAAATAGCAATGGGAATCTGGATGAAATTTTTGTAAATCTTTACAAAGATAAAAGTGGTGACTAGAATCAAAGTTCAGCATTGTTAGGAGAAAGGTGCTTATTTTTTGTAAAAAAAGCTGCCTGTGCTGAAAGATGAAGGAGAGTAAAGGTACGTAGTAAATACTGCCTGAAAAAAAAGGAAGGGAGTAGGATGAAGAGAGCGTTACAGACGCTTGTACTCTTTGGCACGTTATTGAGTTCAATCGAGCCGGTGTTCTGCCGGATAAATTTCAGCAGCAGAGATGCTGCATTGAAAGTGGGCAATAATGGTCGCCTTAATGTGTCGTCGTCAAATTTTGATGTTGATGGTACTTTAGTAACCAAGCAAGGAGCTTCTGTTGAGGGGAATAATTTTTTCTTCTCAGATGGAATTCTTGAAAATAATGGTACTGAAATACTTATGACTGCAACGTACGTACCAACGGGAAACGATAGCCTAGAACTTCGTGGTAATGGACGTTTCAAAGTTGAACCAGGAACTGTAATTCATCAGTTAACTGTGTTCGGGCAAGATAATCGTTTAGAGGGACAGCCTCTTTTTGCTAACCCAATTAACCTTAATGATTCTACTACAACTCTTACGATTGCTATTCAAAATACGCTTAATAGAAATATAAATCTAACCGGTGGCAGACTTAAGCTTGATGATGACTTGTCTCTAGCTGATGACACACAGATTAATGGTCCTGGGACTATATCGCTCAATCGGCGCACATTGGAGCTTGGTGGATTTTATTCAAAACCATGGGCATCATCGCTTCATTTTGATGCGGCAACTGACTTGAACTTGACAGGAAGTGTTGAACTAAGTGGGCGATGGACCTTCTTAGGAACCAATAACTTACAAGGTAATGGCGCGATTCTTGACCTATCACTGGGTGGTCAGCTTGTGGTTCCAAATGGTAGCCTTCTTTATATCAATGATCTTTATATTAGAGGTTTGGGTAATGGATCGTTGGGTAAGATTGTTTTTGGTGGCCCAACCGCTTGCATTCGTACTTCAAATGTTTTTTTTGAATTTGATACAAATTATAATTTTACAACCGGTGGCATCTACGTCGATGGTGTAACAACCTTTGTTCTCAGAAATAATATTTTATTATTTGACCAAAGGGCCTCATTAACTATTGATCGTTCAACTCTTTGGCTTGATGTTCCAGGTGGAGGAAATGACTGTTCGCTATCACCATCATCAGGAACACTAGGAGGTCTACGTGCACCGCTACCAATCTTTGTTGGCCATGCTTGGAATGATTCAAATGTTTTTACTGATATTGCTCTTGGAACATTAACATTACTTGAAACGGGTACGATCAGGGAATTGGCGGATCAAACTCCAATATTAACAAGCGATCCGATGAATCCTTTCTCGTGCGGTCCAGTGACAACAACAATTGTGCTTGATAATAGCTTCTTTGTTGGATGCAAAGATCTTATTAGAATTGATGCAAATATTTGTATTGACGGCTGTGGTCAAACAATTTTCTTTGCAAATACAAAGAAACCACAATTTATTGTTTCAGAAAATGTGACCGTATGTTTGAACAACATTACTTTCTCTCGTATTAATGATACAACATTTGATTTGCGTCCCGGTGCTCGCATTAATATTGGACACTGTGTCTCATGGGAATTTAGTGAAAATGTTACCTTCTCAACAAATCTTATTAAGTTAGTTGATGAGACAGGATTCAATATTTTTTCACTACGAGGTCTTTCTGGACGTAAGAAAATTTCGTTTAGATCAATTAACCCTGCATTAACAACGTTGCTTGATTTGCAAGATAATACCTTGCTGCTTCAATCAGTTGAGCTTAATGGTCTTGGTGCAATTTCGCATGAAGATACAGAAATTGCAGGAGCGATAGCCTTGTCTGGCGAATCTGCCGTTGATATTGATGTTGACACAGATATGAACTTTGTTGTGGAAACAGTTGAAAATGATATTGTATTGATAAAAGATGGTGTAACGCTTTCTGGGGCAATATTGTTTGCTGATTGTCCATGTAATACGTTGAATATTAAGAGTGCAGAAATTGATGCAATTGCCGATAAACCGGGTGTTACATCTGGAAATCCACTCTTGGTTCTAGCCGGGAATCCAGGTCTGTTTGTTACTTCTGAATTAGGAATTGCGAGCGTCATTTTCGATGATCTTTCACTTTCTGTTCGAAATGCAAACGGTAATGCTTTCATTGTTGATGATCAATCACAGCTTCATTGCAAACGCCTTGAGATTTTAGACAATCCAATCAAACAGTCATCAATAGATTTTAGGCTTGAAGCGGTTGAATTATTTGGTCAAAAGATTGATCCAAGCTTTATTCGGTCACCTTTGAGTAGAGCATTCTATGGAAATGTTCCCATGACAGCTCTTCATCTTGCTCGTGAGCGAGAACGGGAAATGTTCATGGAAAGTGAACAGTCGGTACTCGATCAGATCAATAGCGAAAGACTTCGACCTCTGAGCAAAAAACAACAACATAAACGTAGAAAAAAACGTGCTCTCGATGAGTTGGCTGAAGAAACATTAAAAATCGATCGCTCAGAAGCGTCTGACTTATCGACTAAGATTCTTGATGATCATGAAACTGCTGATCATGTTGATGTGCGTAAGCCAGAGAGCAAGAGAAAACAATCGAAATCTCAAAATCGTAATATTTGTCCAAACATTCCAGCAAGCTTTGATACAACCTATGAAAATGCAACATTTGATGGATCAACTGGTGTAGTTGGTAATATACGCCTTCGTAATGGTGGTATAACAAACTTTACACTCGGTGAAGATCCTACAAATATTACGCTTGAGGGAGGTTCTTTTATTAATCAGGGAACCGAGGATGTTGTTTTTGGATCAGGCCACTTTATCAATATTCGAGGTAAAGATAATAGGCTCAAAGTAACGGGTCACATGACCTTGAGTAATGGCTTCTGTTTTGAAAAGAATAGTGAGCTTGTTGTTGAGTTTGAAAATAATGGAAATGAAACGACGACTCCAACTGTTATTCTTCCTCAAGATGTCATTTTGGGCTTAGCTGAAAGATGTGAGTTACGATTTGAAGGTAGCGGCCAAGTGATTCTTGCTGATGGAGCAGGTTTCTTTTTTGGTGGGATTGCACAATCCGATATTATTCCTCCAAGCCCTGACTGTACAATTTTTAAGGGTAATGAAGCAGATGAACTTACAAGGCTTGTTCAAGATCAAATTATTTTACAACGACCACGATTAATTTTTAATGATGAAGCCGTCTTAACAGTTGAGATTGGCGCTACAGCGCAAATGGGAGGCATTGGATTTATTGGATTCTTTAATACTGTATCCAAATGATTTTTGATAGGTCAAGATATTAATCTTGATAACATCGAATTAGTTGTTAATGGCAGTAGTGAAATTCATATCGATGATGAAACGGGCTTACTTGGTGCCGGTTTTGCACGACTTGGATTCCATGGTGGTACTGAATCATTGAACTTTGAAGAAGGTGGTCGTTTATTTGTAGGTAGAAAAGGTGTTCTTGAAATTAATGCTCAAGGCCCGGCACGTATTGGACCGAACTCTCAGACGATACTGAAACGTGGGTACTTACAAAAATTTGATGTTAGCAACGGTGGGTCTATGTTCATTGATGGAACATTGCGTCTAGGATTGAATGTAGCTAATCCAGATTTAATTAATCCTACAACATTCCAGGTTGGAACAGGTCGTACGCTTATATGGCGTGCGGTTGATGGTAAAATTAGTGGCTCAGGTCTTGTTGAGTTTGTTGGACGTCCTGCATCCCAAACTGGTGGTAAATACAGGGGCTTTACGGCTCATTTGAATGTTACACCAGCCGT
>CAYSDC010000003.1:41840-46748 GCA_964429765.1 uncultured Pseudomonadota bacterium | reverse complement strand
TAATAAAAACTATGCATTCGATTTTAAAAGGGGAATTGAAATTTGTAAAGAAGAGCCTGTTATTCTCTTACAGGCAAGCCTTTTGCAGGAGCGTTTTGCTTATGGTACTCTTGCGCACAATTGATATAAAAAACAGTAGATATTTTTTCAAGGAGATAATGGTGGTTCCAAGCGTTAAGAGTTTTTTTGCAGTTTGCCAAAATATTTCGCTAGAAAAATGGTTTAACCAAACGTCAGCATTTCAGCGACTTTTAGGATATCTGGCGCTATCATGGGTTTTTGCGCTTGGCGCACAAGTGGTTATTCCTCTTCCTTTTAATGTAGTACCGTTAGTACTTAATCCATTTCCATTGCTCTTAGCGGCTCATTTCTTAGGTCTTCACGCTGTGTATGCGTATGGATTGTACTTAATACAGGGTTCTTGTGGGATGCCGGTTTTTCTTGGACTACGCTATGGTATAGGGTATCTTTTTGGTCCCACTGGAGGCTATACTCTTGGTTTTGGAATAGCCATGCTTTTGCTTGCAGTAATACGACCAATAGCTCCAAATTCACGCCTTGTTTTACTCAGTAAATTTATCTGTTGTGCATTTATTTATTTTGGATGCGGACTTGCTCAGCTGTGGCTCTTTGTGCCAACACATCAAGTATTAAGTATGGGACTTTATCCATTTATAATTGGCGATGCTTGCAAACTGTTGGCCCTCATGATATTTTCAGCAAGAAATGATTAAAATTCTCACTTACAGCACCGCGTATTCTTTTTTGTAGGAGTACTACTTCTACTCATCTTACGCCATTACGTACAGACATACTGTATTAGAAAGGGCTTGCAGTTATGCATGCAAAAAATAAAATAGGGCCGTTTATTGCTACGCTCATTTGTCTTAATTCAATGATTGGAGCAGGGCTTTTTATTAATCCAAAGCCCTTAACACTTATTGCTGGGCCGCTTGGTTTTATCGGTTATATTTTGGGCGCCATCGTCTTAATGCCTATCATTTATTGTACTGCGGAGCTTGCAAGCTTGCATCCAGTTTCTGGTGGAATCTATGTCTTTGCTCGTTCATATCTAGGTCCAGTTGCAGGATTTTTGAGCTGCTGGAGTTATTTTGTTGGCAAAACAAGTTCGGCCGCACTGATGGCTCATAAATTTATGCAATTTTTACAAGGAGCTATTCCTGCTCTTGAACACGTTCCAATTTTGTTATGTGATTTTATTCTTATTTTCTCCCTTATTGGACTTAATCTTGCAGGGATGTTTATTGGTGGTCGCTCGCAATATATCTTTACAGCTATGCGTATAATTCCCCTACTGGCCGCTTTTGCAGTTGGATTTGCATTATTTAATGGGAATAATTTTCAGGTCGTTTTTTCAGACCTAGGAAACGTCTTCCTTTCGCTTCCTATAGCGGTCTTTGCATTCCTTGGTTTTGAAATGATTTGTGCTGTTGGTCACCTTATTCAAGATTCTAAAAAAAATATTAAGCGTGTGATTTTGTCGTCGTTTGCGATTGTTGCTACATTGAGTGTACTTTTTCAATTGGCAATCTTTGGGGTACTAGGTTTATCTCTACAATCGACTGAATCTCCTCTGGGCAAGCTTTTTGAAGTAGCTATGTCTACATTTCCAATTCTTGGTTCTTGTTTGGGAGCGATGGTATTTGTTGCAATTTTGGGTACCTGCTTTGGAATACTGACCAGTAATTGTTGGAATCTTTTTACATTGGCAAGTAATAATCATTTACCATTTAAATCATTTTTAACTCGAGTAAGTGCAAATAATGTTCCTTGGGGAAGTTTATTAGCACACGGAACTATTTCATGTACCTTTCTTGCTATTACAACTGACCAAATTTCACTGCAAAATATGACTGTTTTTGCGCAAGTTATTTCATATTTTTTCACGACATTTGCTGCGCTGAGCGCAGTAAAGTGGTTTAAAGCTACTCCTATGCCTACATGGATTCCTCAATTAGGAATTGCAAGTTCACTGTGTGTGTTGTCTCTTGCATTGCTTCGCATCATTAACTCTGGTGTTTCATTTTCATTTGCAGCAATTTTATTAGTTGGGATTGTGAGTATGGCGGTACGTCGATTTGTAAAAGCTGCATGATTTTGTATTCGCGGTAACTTTAATAAATTCCGAAAATCTTCTTTTTTATAGACGCTTGTTGACTCTCCTCTTTTTATGATCAAAACTTTTTTCATAAAAGAGTAATGTGAGGTTTGTAAAAAAGGAGATTTTTTCATGAGTAGCAAAATTATTCTTACCGCCCGTTTATTTGTTTGGGCTTCACTTTTTAGTTGTTTATCTTTATCAGGTGACAATCGCCCTTTTTCTCTTAAAGGGGTTGATAAAAAGTATCTATCATTTTTAGATGAAACGTATGTTTTGAAGAGCAAAGATCTTGTCAACGCTCGAGCAGATGTTACCTACATGTTTGCAGATGTTAAATTTCGTGAGGGTGCTCTTAAAATTTGCGAATTTGGAGAGGCAAAAAACTCCGGTACAGCTCCAGGAGAAATTTTAATTGATGGAAAAGTTGAGCGCATGGTGAAGCCTTATTGGAACCTTTTTTGGAATGCTCTTCCTCAATTAGGCTTACCGGTTTGGTTTGTAGGTATGAAGCCTCGATTTACAAAAGCAGATTTAAAGGGTGAATCAATACCTGGCAAATCGTATGCTTGGCAGCAGTTTATTGCTATGGGGGGACGCCATGTATCCAACTTACGTGCGCTAGAAAAAGATCGTCTTTTTACGCAGCTTGCTGCAACTAAAAAGAGCGGACTCGTGAGTGATTTAAGCTCCTATAAAGGGATTATTATCTATGTTTATTTTGATAATCGATCAAGTGCTCACCAAAACTTATTGAATATGTTCAAGAAAAAACATAGAGATTTTTTGGTATTGGATGAAGCGTCATGGACTTATGCTGCCGATAAAAAAGTTCTAGCGGAGCTGTTGTCTGATAAAGAGCTTTCTCAATACAAGCCTAAATGGGGTGTTTACAAGAAAAAGTATACTCAAAATCTTGCTCAGAAAATTTGTAAGGATCTTGGATCAAGCATGTTCGTTATCAAGCCGGTTAATTCTGGAAGAAGTAATGGAATCATTATTACCGATAAAAATGATTTGGATAAAGAGTTGAGAAAAATTTTACTTGGCTGCACCTCAAAAGAGCCTAATAATGGAAAAAATCTTGGCATTATGCCTGTTAAAACAAAGTTATACGGGTATTGGAATTTGGATCGCAATACTGAATTTATGGTTGAAGCCTATGAACCGTCAAAACCTCTTATAATAAAAGACAAAGTTTATGATCCCTCTATGCGAATCGTCTGGGTTGCACGTCATAATCAAGGTAAAGTATACATAAATATACTTGGAGCGTATTGGAAAATTCCTCACAAATCGTTAAGTGATAACGGCACCCTAACAGAAAAACATAAAACGATTTCAGTATCACAGCCCGGATTTACAGGAATTTTGGTGAATGCTGAAGACTTTGCAAAGGTTAAGGCTATTGCGTTTGAAGCATTTGCAAAGATTTATGCAAAGATGATACGGGTAAGTAAAGGGGGACGCTCTTGATAAGCTCAAGATTTTTTAAACAAGGAGGAGCTTTATGTCTCCTCCTTGTGATATGTTCTTTGAGAGCTCAACTGACGCTATCAAGCTTTGAACATATGCTCATGCAGCAGCCAGAGCGTGTATCATTTAAGCGACATAAAATATTGCGTCCCACTATTTCGCAGCAAGATTTTTTGGCAACAACGAAAAAATGTATTCCAGTATTTGTACAAAATTTGTGCAGACAAAAGAAATGGCTGCACAAGCGTATGTCGCCATCTGAGCATAACGTCAGCGCTTATAATTATTTTCTTCCCTATGTTCAAAAAACGATTGTTCCTCAGGGCAGTGAAATTGCATTGTGGGGAGATTTGCATGGATCAGCGCATTCATTGGTGCGGTGTCTCAAGCACTTATGTGCTTTAGGATATGTACAGGATGATTTTTCAATACATAAAAATCATCCTCATTTATATATTATGTTTTTGGGCGACTATGTTGACCGCGGAGCCTATAGCTTGGAAGTTGTATATATTTTAATGAGACTTAAAATTGCCAATCCCGAGCGTGTGTTTATTGTACGTGGAAATCACGAAAATGTGGCCGTCAATCGTATTTGGGGCTTTGCACAAGAAGTGCTGGCTAAATACGGAAAATCATCCGATATTTCTCCTGTTGAGCGATTCTTTAACGTACTCCCTATGGCAAACTATATTGGCTGTAAAAATAATGAGGACGTAACAGATTTTATTCTTTGCTGTCATGGTGGGCCTGATGTTGGTTTTGACCCATCAGAATTATTGCGAGCATCTGATCAAGTTGTATTTCAAAAAATTGAAGAGCTTAGATACAAAAGTTTTTTTGGTCAAAAGATTGAATCCTTGCAGCTAAGTACACGACAGCAACAAGATTTTGTTCTTGAAAAAAACAGAGCCTTAAAAAAGGGTGTGCGCTGGATCGATGAAAAAAATATGTCGCCAGATCTGTGGCTTAAGAAATTTGGCTTTCTATGGCACGACTTTGATGTTTATGCACAAGATCCAAATGCTGTGCGCATGACCCGTTCATGGACCCTTGGAGAGCATATAACACGTGCTCTATTAGATTGCAAAGACAGCTCTGTTGGGCTTCATGCGGTTATGCGTGGGCATCAGCATCATGGTCGACTTTATCAAGAGATTGTTGATAATAAGGGCCTTGTTCGATCTTGGAACGGCCTTGTAAATACGCTTTTTTGTGGAACAGCATCAACAACATTTTGTGGTATTGAACAACATCCAGGGCGTGATTTCCCATTTGATTCTTTTGTCATGATAAAAACGGCTGCTACATTC
>CAYSDC010000003.1:39688-41822 GCA_964429765.1 uncultured Pseudomonadota bacterium | reverse complement strand
TTGTAAAGGTTATTGCTGGTAAAAAGTTTTTTAAAATATGATCGTATGCTTGCATGCCCAAAGTGCGTGCGTAAGCTTGGTTTGAGATGAGTTGGTCTATTTTTAAAGCTAAATCAAGAGCGTTACCTTTTTTAAATAAAAGGCCAGTTTTTCCATCTTGGATAATCTGTTGAGCTCCTGTGGCATGAGCTGCAATTGCTGGTTTTTGCATAAGCCCAGCTTCAAGTAAGATAATGCCAAATGCTTCGTAACTGCTTGCAAGAACTACCGCATCAGCGTGGCGTAAAAGCTCAGGTATTTTATCGGTAAATCCTACAAATGAGACTACATCTTTGAGCCCCTTTTTTGCAGCGAGCTTCTGAATTTTTATTCGAGATGGTCCATCACCAGCGGCGATAACTCTTATTTGTTTTTTCTTTCTTATAACTAGATCGCGCAAAGCATCAAATAAAAGTGGATAATTTTTATGTTGAAGGTTTGTATACATGTTGGCAACCACTACAATCAAAGGCTCTTTATCCAGTGTTATATTAAATTGATTTTTTAAGAAAATAGAACGCGTCTGGTTGCTTGATTTTAAAGATAAAAACTTTTCGGCATCAAAAAGTGGGGCGATATGAGCAACCTTTTTAATCTTAGAGCCAAAGCGTCTATTTGTTTCTGCAATCAAATCTTTCATAAACGGGTCAACTGTTATTACTCCATCAAGACCAAAGAGTGACTCTGCTTTAAATTGATACGGTAAATGATAGGTCAAAATGGTTTTGATAGGAACTTTTTTTGCAGCTTGTATCAGCGATGGGACTTGAGATCGATAATTACAGTGAACCAGTGAGATCTTATTTTTTTCGCAAATTTTTATGATTAATTGGGCTACGTCTTTGGTAATTTGTGGATTCACTCCTGTTTGTTCATGGGGTGTTGTATAACAAGCAACGTTATTGTTCTTGAGGAGTTGGTGCATTTTGGTGTTTTGGGTAACTAAAATATCAGCATGGTATCCACGTTCATGCAGCATCTTTAAGAAATTGAACGTGTGGATACCGTCGCCACCAAGCCATGGAACCGTATGAATAAGCAAAACTCGAGGTTCTGGAATTGCAGAACATGATGTAATAATGAACCCGATACATAAGAATATTTTTTTTGATAAAATCATGAAGAGCTCTTTTTATTATTTGAATACTTCAAATTTTGTATCCGTTGATTTACATAATGTACGATACTTATCAAAAAGAGCTTTGGAATTGGTCATGAGATATTCGTCAGTAATTTTGTTTTTTGGTCCAAAAACTACTCTTTTAGGTTTTACCAGATTGAGATATTTTGACGCCAAATTTTCGGCCAAATACTGCTTAACCCATTCTCGTCCAAGCAGAGCTTTTTGCTGATAGTGTTCATAATTTTTATAAACGGCTCGCAATGCCTTTCTGACATCTTTTATTGTGCAATTGAATTCATGTCCAAGATAACAATTGTCTGTATAGCAAAAAGACGGCTCTTTTATATTTGATGGCACAGCATAAACAAGACCACTTTTACAAATTATTTTATGAGCTGTGTTATTTGAAATAACACAAGGAATGCCTGCTGCAAGAGCTTCTCGTGGAGTTATAGAAAACCCTTCTCCTTTTGAAAGGATTGTGTAGCAGTGAAGACTTGTGAGAAAGTCTTCGTATTCTTGTCGATTGAGCCCTTTTTGAATGAGTGTGATATTCTTATTGCTCAGTCTTTGGGAATCTTTTTTAATTAACTTAAACTTTTGTTCAAATCTGCCTTGCATTATCAATTTAACATGAGGGTTATTTTTAAATTCCATGTGGAATGCTCTCATTAAAAGTTCATGATTTTTTCGTGGCCAAAAAAGCCCCGAAAATCCGAAAACAAAGTTTTTTTCTGGTTTTTCTTTGATTGGTTTTGATAAAAGCGAATTCAGATCAAGAGCAAGAGGTAGGGCGAACACAGGGATAGTAACACCAGATTTTTTGCAAACATCGACAAACCATTCATCAACAACGATAACCGCATCAAAATTGCTATTTAACTTTGAAACTAAGGATCTTTGAATTTCACTTCTTTCTGTTACGCAGTATGCATATTTGAGGATGCTTTTATTTGGAATCAATTTATAATT
>CAYSDC010000003.1:29046-39678 GCA_964429765.1 uncultured Pseudomonadota bacterium | reverse complement strand
TTTTTCAAACTATAATTTTTCCATGAATTGTCGTACCATTGACTGTCTGTATAAATTGTTATTCCAGAAAGTACAAGTCCCTTTTTTACCAAGTTTGATACGTGATTTTTATCTTCGATGTTAATACTTTCATGGAGTACTTTTTTGTGAGCTGGTTTTAAATCCCTTGGTGAACATTGTTTTGTTTGAAAAAGTTTTATTTCGATATCATCCGGTAAGCAGTCTATAAAGCTTGTGGTGTGCCGTGAGATACTATGTATATCGCTTAAAAACCCCAAGAGATTAAGGTCATAACAATATGCTGTATGTGATAAGCCTGAAACAAGTATAAAAAATATTGAATAAAAATTTTTGAAATTCATTGGTGCTCTCATTTTAGGTATAACTTATTTGAACTGTTTAAGACTTTGCTATTTCAAATTTTGTGGCTGTTTTTTTGCATAATTCTTTATATTTCTCAAAAAGAATTTTTGAATTTGTCATAAGATAATTGTTAGTAATTTCATTTCTTGGACCAAGAACAACTTTTTTTGGCTTCACAAGATTGAGATATTTAGGGGCTAAATTTTTGGATAAGTATTGCTTAACCCATTCTCGTCCTCGCAGTGCTTTTTCCTTGTATTGTGAATAATTTTCATAAACATCACGCAGAGCTTTTCTAACGTCAGCAATAGAGCAATTGAATTCATTGCCAAGATAGGCGTTTTCTGTTTTACAAAAGGAAGGCTGCACGATATTAGAAGGTACCGCATAAACAACCTTGCTATTACAAATCGTTCTATGTGCAGTATTGTTTGAAACAATGCATGGAACAGCAGCAGCAAGAGCTTCTCGGGGGGTTATTGAAAATCCTTCTCCTTTTGAAAGAATGGTGTAACAATCAAGTGAAGCTATAAAATTTTCATACTCACTACTGTTAAATCCTCGTTGTATTACTTGTATATTTCTACTTCTATGGTGAATCATTTTTTTTATGGATTCAAATTTTTGTTCAAACCTCCCGTGCATAATCAGTTTTACGTTTGGAGTATTTCCAAATTCTGCATCAAACGCTTTTATTAAAAGTTCATGATTTTTTCGCGGCCAAAATCCTCCAGAAAAGCCAAATGTAAATGTTTTTCCAGGTTTTGGTCTAACCGGTTTTGATAAAAGAGAATTAAGATTTAATGCTAGTGGAAGTGTGAAAATAGGAACTTTTACGCCAGAGTTTTTACATACATTAACAAGCCACTCATCTACAACAATAACCCCATCAAATTCAGTGTTAAATTTAAAAGCCAACCATTTAGGGATTGCTGTTCTTTCCGTTACGCAATATGCATATTTAACCAAGCTTTTATTTGGAATTGCTTTGTAGTTGTACCATGAGTTATCGTACCACTGGCTATCGGTATAAATAGTTATTCCGGAAAGTCTAAGGCCTTTTTGAATATGATATATCAGTTTAGATCGATCATTTAAATTAATACTATTTTGTAATATAGCTTTATGTCTTTGCGTAAAGTCTTTTGGAGAGCATGTTCCTGTTTGAAAGAGTTTAATAGTAGTATCTTCTGGCAAGCAATCAATAATCCCCGATGTATGGTTGGAAATACTCTTAATTTCGTTTAGAAACCCAATAAGGTTAACGTCATAATTTGAATATGCGAGCTGGAAATAGCTGAGACTTGCTATAAATAAAATAGAAAGAACTTTTTCTTGTTTCATAAATTTCCTTTTTAGTACTTTTCACTAGTTGCTTACTTTTTCATAGTCAAGATCAACTAAGTATTGATCGAAATGAGGGCTTTTATTTTCAATTACCATGCATCGTCTTTTTCATAGCCCAACTCTTTAAGGAGTTTCATGAGATATGGTTGAGCCTTAAAAGCGGTTTTTATTTTAGGTGTAAAATATTTTTTCCAAGAATCAATTTGACCTTGCCGAAATGTTCCTGAATCACCAAAGAGGTTATTGCATATTTCAGTGATTTTTGCAGGACTTAAAGTTACATTCATTCGCTGAGCAATAGTCATTATTTCTTCTATCTGTTCTTTACGCGATCCTCCGCCTTTCTCTCCAACAAGCCTTTCAAATCTGACGGTATAAAAGTTTTTTGCTTTCATCCAAGGAGTAAATAATTTGTAAAAATTTTCAAATCCCCGTTTGATGAATAAGTCTGCCATTGATATTACAATATGATCAGGAAGATTTTTATGTTGTAAATGTGCTTTAAGTGGCAGAAAATTTTCTTTTCGGGCAAGGAGCATATCGAGTGCAAAATTTTCAATAGATCTTTTACTTCCGCCAATGCGTGCTCCTTGAAATGTTTTTGCTTGAGAAATAAGCTGTGCTCGTGGGTCACGTATCATGAAAAAACTTGCAAAGCATTGATTGTTAAGAAATTCTTCCGCTTCACGTGTATAAGGAAGATGTCGTTCGAAAGCTTTTTTGTATTTTGATGCAAATGCTTTTTTGAGATTTTCAGGAATAGGTTGACTGAGATCATTAAAATAACGAACTCTGGGTTCTATCCAATAATCGTATGAAATGTCTTTAACTCCCATCAGAGTTAAGCACTTCAGGAGCAAATGTGTTCCCGATTTTGGTATAGTTACGCACATTACTTTATCTTTTTTTATGAGCGCATTATTGCTTGAGCTTTTATTAATTTGTGCTTGATTATTTATGAAAAGGCTCAATGAACCGATTAGCAAAAAAATTTTGTGGCAAGTTATTTTTTTTATTTTTAATGAAAACATCTTTTTCCTTTTTACCAGTTCTTATTTTGTTCATATCCCAAGTCAATTAAAAGTTGCATGAGGTTAGCGTCTTGCTTAAAAGCAGCTTCAACTTTTGGCGTAAAGTGCTTTTTCCAAGAATCAATTTTTCCTTCTCTGAATGTCGATGTTTCACCAAAAATATTATTAATAACAGCTTGAACTTTTTGGCTAGTCATATTGACACCGAGGTGTAATCCTATGTTTTTAATTGTTTCTCGTTGCTTTTCCTTAGAGCCGCCACCTTTTTTGCCAACGAGGTCTTCAAATTTTACGATCATAAAGTTTTTTGCTTTTTTCCAAGGGAGATACATTTCGTAAAACTTATACAGACCAACTTCCCAGATGAGCGGATATGCTTCATGATGTTCTACACCCCACGGAACATAGTTCTTTTGATCACCAGTAATCAAATCTAAAATTATTTTTTCAAGATCAATTTCTTGACCATCAAAGCTTTTATGAATCATAAATGCAAAAGATACGACCATAGCTCGAGGATCACGTATCATGAAAAAATTTGCGGTGGTTCTAGATTGTAATATTTGATTAAACTGATGGATATAAGGGCAATGCGAAAAAAACAGATTTTTAGGTTTATTATTGATCATGTTTCTAATCAGAGAGGTTGGCAATATCTTTTTGAGTATCGGATAGTAAAGTCCCTTGTAGTGATTGGGAGGAAGATTTTTATTGATAGACCTAATGTAATTAAGCTTGGTTGACGATGCTATATCTTTTTTGCAGTTATACCAAAGTCCTTTGATGTTCAAAGCTGATATTCCACGCATAAGCATGTGTGTCCCTGATTTTGGAATAGTTATGCACATTACGGTATTTTTCGTTGTTGGAATACTTCTTATATGCAGGTTATCTGCAGCTATTTGATCGGCATTTCCGCGCAGAGAGAGAAATACTGTGGCACTTAAAATTATATGTCCGATTAATGTACTCATTTTTATTGAAAACATGTTTCTACCCTTTTTACCAGTTGGAGCCATTTTCGTAGCCTAAATCAATTAAAAGCTGAATAAGTCGAGGGTCTTGTTTAAAAGCTTTTTTTATTTCTGGCGTGAAGTATTTTTTCCATCCTCCAATTTGCCCCTCTCTAAAGGTCCATGTGCCACCAAATAAATCAGCAATAACTGTTTGAATTTTTTGCAGCGATAAAGGTATTCCCAAGTGTTGGCTTATCTTCATAATGGTTTTTAATTGTTGTTCATACGAGCCACCACCTTTTGGACCAATTAAATTTTCAAATTTAACAAGCATGAATTTTTTTGTGTTGATCCAAGGTTTGTACATTTCATAAAACCTATAAAGCCCTTTTTCCCAAAGAACAGGATAAGCTTCGTGTATCTCAACAGCCCAAGGAACATAATATTGTTGATTACCAGTAATGAGATCTAGAATTATCTTGCTAACATCAGCTGTTTTACCTTCTCTGATTTAATAAACCATAAAAGAAAAAGAGACGACCATGTCTCGATTATCTCGAATTGTTATGAAATTAGCAAAAGTATTTTTTTGCAATACTTGTTCTAATTCTTTGGTTTATGGCCAATGTGTAAAGAAAAGCTTTCGAGAGGTATTGCTTGTCAGCTGAGGCATTATTGATTTTGGGAGAGGTCCCTCTACTGGTATGTAGAGATTACCTTTATAGTGATTCGGTGGCAGGTTTTTGTTAATTTCACGAATTTTTTTTAGGTGTTCGGGTCTTGGTTTTGGTGTGTTTTCATAATTATGTGAAAACTTTTTGATACCAAAAAGACTTATGCATTTCAAAAGGAGATGCGTTCCACTTTTAGGAATACTTACGTTTACAATTTTATCTTGTTCTATTTTTTTCTTAGAGACAAAAGGAGTTTGTGCTTGGAGCATAAAAGATGCTGAAGCAAAAATAAGCAAAAAAGCAGAGCTAAATCGTTTAAATATAAACATAGTAGTACCTTTTTTTAGATTTTTTATTTTTAAAAAAGATAGTGTTGTTACCAGTTGTTATCTTTTTCATACCCTAGGTCAATAAGAAGCTGCATGAGGAATGGTTGTGCCTTAAATGCGCGTGTTACTGCAGGTGTAAAATATTTTTTCCAAGAGTCAATTTGGCCTTGGCTGAATGTTCCAGAATCGCCAAAGAGCTTCTTGGTTATTCTGGTAATTTTTTTCTTATTTAATGCTACTCCGATGTGTCGAGCAATAGCTTGTATTTCTTTTTTTTGTTCTTTAAAGGAGCCGCCGCCTTGAGCTCCAACAAGCTTTTCAAATTTAACTGTGTAAAAATTCTTTGCTTTCAACCAAGGGGTGAATAATTGATAAAATTTTTGAAACCCAATTTTCACAAATAAGTCTGCCATTATCACAACAATGTGATCAGGTAGGTTTTTATGTTTTAAATGAGCTTTAAGTGGAAGAAAATTTTCTTTTCGATTGAGAAGCATGTCTAGAGCAAAGTCTTCAACAGACCTTTTATTTCCACCTATGCGAGATCTTTGGTACGTTTTTGCTTGAGAAATAAGTTGTGCTCGAGGGTCTCGTATCATAAAGAAGTTCGCAAAGCAGTGCTCATTCAAAAAATTCTCTAGCTCAGAAGAATGTGCAAGATGTCGAGAGAAACTCTTTTGATTCTTTGATGCAAAAGAGTTTCTCAGATTATCTGGAATAGGCTTACTTAAATCATTGAGCGAATGAGATTTCGGTTTTTCCCAGTAATTGTATGCGATATTTTTTACTCGCATGAGTGTTAAGCATTTTAAAAGTAAGTGTGTTCCTGATTTTGGGATGGTTATACACATCACCTTATCTTTTTTTATAGATGAATTATTATGTGATTTGCCGTTTATTTGCTTGTGATTGTGTGCAAAAATACTGAGCGTAAAGCTCAAACTAAAGAGCGAAATTTGGCTTGCTTTTTTTAGTTTTATTAAAAACATCTCTCTCCCTTTTTTATTACCAATTGGTATCTTCTTCATATCCTAGCTCAATTAAAAGCTTAGTGAGGCGGATATCTTGTTTAAAAGCTTGTTGAACTTTTGGAGTGAAATATGTTTTCCAGGAATCGATTTTTCCTTCTCTAAATGTCCACGTTCCCCCAAAGAGGTTATTTATTACTGCTTGAGCTTTTTGAGACGTCATTTTTGAGTCTAAATGCTGCCCAATTTTCATAATCGTTTGGAACTGTTTTTGTGCTGAACCACCACCTTTTTCTCCTATTAAATCTTCAAATTTAATAAGCATGAAATTTTTTGCGGTTGCCCAAGGAAGATACATTTTATAAAAATTATATAAGCCAATTTCCCAAATAAGCGGATACATTTCGTGTTGTTCCACAGCCCAAGGGACATAATCTTTCTGACCTCCAGTAATCATGCTCAAAATTGTTTTCTCAAGGTCAGCGGTTCTACCTTCTATGCTTTTGTGAACCATAAATGCAAATGATACTACCATTGCTCGAGGATCTCGTATCATTAAGAAATTAGAGAAAGTTTGTGATTGTAAAAAACGATCAAATTCAGCAAGGTATGGGCAATGGGTAAAAAATAGTCTTTGGGTAGTGCGATTTATTAAATTACTCGTAAGTATTCGAGGGAGTATTCCTTTGAGTGTTGGATAGTAGACACCCTTATAATGGTTTGGAGGCTGTTTTTGATTAATTCGTCTTATTTTTTTAATTGAAGTCGTTTTTGCTTCTTTGGCGTAGTTGTAAGAAAGGCCTTTAATGTCCAGCTCTGTAATACATTTCATGAGTAAATGAGTTCCACATTTTGGGGTTCCTATTACGCATACAGCAGGGCTTTTTTTTGATTGCTCTCTTGGATTGAATAGATTTTTTTTCTGATGAATACTTGTTGTTCTAAGTGCTTGTAATGTAAAAATATTGAGAGCAAAGACCAAAGAGGTAATTACCCGTAGTAGTATTGATGAAAACATTGCAGTTCCTTTTTATTCAAGGATTGCGAATTATCATCCTAGATGTCAAGGTCTTGTCTAGACTTGAAGATCTTTGCTTACAACCATAGGAGCTGCCATTTCTTTAGGTATTTGCAGTCCAAGGTATTGCAATATAGTTGGTGCGACATTGCTCAAACCAAGGTTTTTAGTTTGGATAATCGATTGTCCTTGTAATAATTGATTAACGATAAGAAATGGAACTGGATTTGTTGTATGAGCGGTGAGTGGTCGTCCCGTTTCAAGATCTATTTTTTGTTCAGCATTTCCATGATCTGAGGTAATAAAAAGTGTTCCATTCCGTTTGATTACAAATTGTTCATATAAAATATCAAGCTGTTGATCAATACATTCACAAGCCTGTATCGTTGCTTGGAAATTTCCAGAATGTCCAACCATGTCCGGATTGGCATAATTAATTAAATAAAAATCAGCAGGTTCTTTTTTTAAAGATGTAACAATCTGTGTAGTAATTTTTGCAGCAGACATAGCTGGATATTGGATATAATTTTTTGACTTAATTGATGGGACTAAAATATATGTTTCTTGAGGCTTGAATGTTTCACGCATACCTCGAAAAAAATAGGTAACATGGGCATATTTTTCAGTTTCAGCAATAACAAATACTCTTAATTTTCCACCCGTTTGCCCATGTAGTTCATCAAGCAATGTTGATTGTATTAATGGATCCTGGAATAAAATATCATTGTTCCAGTAGCAAAATTGATAGTCATAACGGGTTGTGGTAATAAAACATGCAAGATTATTACCTGTTATTGTTTGTTTAAATTCTTTAAAATTTGGATCTAGAAAAGCTCGCGTTAGTTGACGAGCCCGATCTGGACGAAAATTGAAAAAAAGAACTCCATCATGAGGGTGTATTACCCCATGTGCTATGAGTAATGTTGGTGGTATAAATTCATCGGTAATATTTTGCGCATAATAATATTCAAGAGCCTGAGACCACGATTTTTGAGTTATTGTACTCTCCTGAGTAAATATACGATAGCACTGTTCGGTTCTGTCCCAATTATTATCACGATCCATCGCAAAAAAACGACCTTGAATGCTTGCTAGTTGCCCCTTCCCAATTTCAGCAAAAAGATGATCAAGTCGTTCAAGAAATATTGATGCCGATTGAGGGTGGACATCTCGGCCATCAAGAAATGCATGAACAAAAATATCTTGTATGCCTAATTCAGCTGCTCGTCTGATGAGTGCGTGAAGATGGATTTCATGGCTATGAACACCGCCGTCAGAAATAAGTCCCATCAGGTGAAGCCTTCCCGTTTTATGGGCGATGGCAGAAAAGCGCTTATTGATGATAGGGTGAAAAAAGAGTGATCCATCAAGCAGGGCTTGATGAAACTCTTTGAGCGGGGATACGATAATTCGTCCAGCCCCCAGGGTAAGGTGTCCCACTTCTGAATTGCCCATAAATCCAGGCAAAAGACCAACAGCTTCTCCTGATGCTTGCAATGAGGTATGAGGATAATTTTGCAAGAGTTTTTGCCAGGTTGGCATAGAGGCACTTGCGATAGCATTGCCGTGCAGCAGGGGGTTTATGCCAAAGCCATCAAGGATAATAAGAGCCGCAGGGTTATTGGTATAATTATGTGGCATTAGGCCCCCTTTTTTACAAAATTATCATCTTGAGTTACAATGCGTTAACTTTACTTAAACGCTCCATGCGTGGTAAAGCTTTTACATGATAAAGAGATCTGCCTTTGAAAGGGTAATTTATGAATATTCGAATAATCGTTTTACTGGGAGCACTGGCAGGACTTTCACTCAGCATCCCATGCAGTGCAGAAGAAACTCAGGTTGAAGTTATTGCACAAGATTTTTATGAAGAAAATCTTGCTACTGAAAATAATCAATTGGACCAACAAGGTCAAACAGGTGAATCGTTATCTGATTCTTCTTTTGATTTAGATGGAATTAACCCCGATGATCTTTTAGCCCAAATACAGGAATTTGAACAAGAAAACCCGAAACAGGATATACCCCTTGAGACAAAAATTAAAATTGCGTGGGAGCTTTTAAAGATTAAAATGAATGAGCATAAGACAGGTATCATCACTGGCGCAGCAGTGTTGAGTACAGCTGCGTTAATTACTGCTTATGTTGCCTACAAATATTGTATGAACAATAACAGAGATCAAGCTCAGTAGTATGAAAAGCTTGTCACACTGTTTTTCATTCTATAGTCGACATACTTTACCAAATAGTGAAGTTGGGCGAGTTGTTGAAATATATAATGAAGATTTATCTGTACGAATTACCCGTGTTTTACGCTTGCGAGCTGGTGAAACGATTATTATCTTTGATGACGTTTATTCACAACTGCTTCGATTAGAAGCTTCAACATTTCAAAGTAAAAAAATAATTACCGCTACTGTTCTTGAGCGGACTGTACATAAACAGCTTAAACCGCGTGTCAACTTGTGCATTGGTCTTTTAAAGAAAGAGCCGTTTCAAGAAATTGCTTATTATGCAGCGGCCATGGGTGCAACTCATCTAGTCCCTGTAATCACAGCTAAGGTTCAGCGCTCTTGGGGTGGGGAGAAAGAGCTGGAGCGGTTAACAAAAATTATGATAGCTGCCGCCGAACAATCGAAACAGTTTATTTTGCCAAAGATTGAGGAACCTTTAACGTTTGAACACTTTCGTTTAAGTTCTTTCTGTACTCCTCAAATGCAGAGTGGAGTCTACTTTGATGTTCATGGGCAACCCTTGCTCAAGCAACTTAATCAGTATAAAACAGCGCAGCCCAAATCAATTACATTATTTTGGGGGCCCGAAGGTGGGCTTTTGCCTCAAGAAACTGCTGCGCTCGATCACCTCGGTTTTTCATGTTCTGTTTTAACCCCAACTGTTTTACGAGCAGTAGATGCAGTTGCTGTGGGGCTTGGTTCATTCGTAAGCTGCTTATCAACATAACTTATTTTTTTATATTAAAAAGTTATCGGTACAGTTTTTTTCCTGCATAAAATCAATTAACCCTAGTTGAGCAATAGTTTTTGCGCTTGCTGTGGAAGTAGATAGATTTTCTAGAGTGAATTTTTTTGAGATACGTTCTTGGTGTAACAACGCTCCATTTCCCATAAAAAACAGTTTTTGATCTGAAATTCTTGATGCAAGAAATTCAAGTACTATGTCTATATTCTTGCAACCGTAGTCGATTGTTGTTGTTGCTCCATCGTTAACTTCAGAAATCATAAAATAAACATCGTTACTATACGCGTTTAGAAGAGCAACAACGATGCTAGGTGAGTCTTTTTGAGATGCGGCCAATGTGCGCAAGCGTTCATGAGTGAGCGCCTCAAGACCATCAATACCGATAAGAGGTATTTTATGGGCAAATGCAACCCCATTAAGCGTTGCAATGGTAACGCGCAATGTTGTAAAAGCTCCAGGTCCTTTATCTAGAGCAATAAACGAAAGGTCCGCGAGTGTCTTTCCGTTGTTACGCAATAGAGAATCCAGGTAAGGTATTAGATGAGAAGATGCTTTTAAGTCAGCGTGAAAAAATTGCTCGAGACAGTTTTCATCTTCAAAAAGCGCAATATCAGTCGTATTGTAAGTTGCTTGGATTCCCAAGTAAATTGTCTTCATAAGCGGTTAGTCGTAATCTTTCTTCAGTTTTTGTCGTTTGTAAAAAAGGCTAAATGCATCATCACTAATAGTCCTTTCACGTTTTTCAATAATTTTCCCACAATTGAGGCACTTCCACCCCTCAAAGTTAATGAAATGGTCAAAAAAAGATTGCATGACCATTAAGCCACTGCATTTTGGGCATTTCATATATGTTCCTCCTCGCCTTTTTCCCATTTTTAGGAAATAATTGCAAAAAAAGTCAAAGCAGCGCTAACTATTGAGAAGGCTATTTCCCTAATCTAGTTTAAACAGTTTTCTTGAGTTGTAA
>CAYSDC010000003.1:27557-29036 GCA_964429765.1 uncultured Pseudomonadota bacterium | reverse complement strand
TCTTAATTTCACATACTTTTAAGATCTTGATCAAGCATTTCTAATGTTGGAAGAAGAGTTTCATTGGTAAGAGCAACATAGTCAGTTGAAATTTCCTTTGGTACATTATTTATTTTTTCTTGCAAGTTGCTTGCTTGAATTGAAGATTCAAGACTCTCCATATTGGCAGTTTCGATAAGAGATTGAGCATTGTTTTTTATAGCCGCTTGTTCTGTAATAGCTTTTTCATATCTATTTTCGAGTACATTAACTTTTCCTTTAAGGGTGCGATTTTTTTCTTTGATGGAAGAAGTTTTAAGTTCAGCCTTAAGTTGATCTTGATATGACTGTTCAAGTTTAGGCTTAAATTCATTTTTGAGTCTAGATTCTACTTGAGTAACAGCTTGTTCTTGACGCGCAATAATATTTTTTAAGTCAGTTTGCTGCGCAACAGCTTGTTCATATTTGTTTTCTAATGTATTAACTTTTCCTCTAAGATTGCGACTTTTTTCTTTAAAGAAAGAAGCTTTAAGTTCAGCGCCAAGTTGACCCTGGTAAGATTGTTCAAGTTTAGGCTTAAATTCATTTTTAAGTCTAGATTCTACTTGAGCAACAGCTTGCTCTTTTTCTTCAAGCGAAGAGATTAATTTTGTTTTGAGTTCATTTGTTTCTTCAAGTGCTTTGCGTGCCGTAACTTCAAGCTCAAGATTTGTTTTCTCTTTTTCTTCAAGCTTCGGATTAAACTCTGATGTTAATTTGGTTTTTTCTTGCTGAATTGCCGTTTGAATTTCTTGTTGCGCTCTTTCTTGTTGGGCTTGAAGTTCTTGTCGGGATTGCTCTATTTGCGATTGCAACTCTTGTTGAATTGATTGATGAGCAGTTTCTTTTTCACGCAATGTTTTGTTAAATTGATCTTCTAATTGCTTTTGAGCTTGAATGAGCTGTTGTTTTTTCTCCTGTTCAGCCTGTTGAACTTTATCTTTTAAATGAGCAACCGTTTGGTGTATTTTTTGTTGATCTACTTGCAAATCGAGATTTTGAGCTTGCGTGTCTTCAATTTTGCTTTTAAATTTTCGCGCTAAAGTCTCTTCTGTTCTCTTAATGGCAAGCTCTTTTTCTTGCACGAGTTGCAATTTCTCTTGGGTTAACTGAAGGACTTTTTCTTCAGTTTTTTTTACTTTACCTTCAAGTTTCGAAGCTTTTTCTGTTGCTTGAAGTGTTTCAACTCGAGAGTCCAGAAGTTCTTTATTTACCGTTTCAAACTTGTTCTTAATTGATTTTTTGACTTCAGTCAACGCGGCTAATTTATCTTCTTGCGCGTGAGAAAGTTTTTTTTGAAATGCTGTATTTTCTTCTAAGGCTTCCCGTGCTTTGCGTTCAAGTTCTAAATTGGTTTTCTTCTCTTGCTCCAATGATTGCGCAAATTCTTTTCGCAGCTCGGATTCGGCTCCCGTAAGAGATTTCATTTCTTGGTTGAGTTCTGATAAATGAGTTGATGCT
>CAYSDC010000003.1:8349-27547 GCA_964429765.1 uncultured Pseudomonadota bacterium | reverse complement strand
GTTCAATATCTTGTTTTGCCAGATCAAGTTCTTTTTGCAAGTTACTCAGAAACTGCTTTCGTTCTTGAGCTGCAGCTTCAGTTTGTGCTGTATGTTGAACTTCCAGAGCAAGTTTGCTTTCTTCTCCAGGCATTTTATCTTTGTATTGAGTTATATCTGCTTGAGCTTGTATAAGTCGTTGTTCAAGCTCAATAATTTTAGAGTCTTTATCTTTTATTTTTTGTTTAGTTTTCTTACGTTTTTTTATCTCACGAGCGAGTGAATCTTTTAAATCTTTAATCTCTTGAGTAAGCACGTCAAGATTACTTTGTATATTAGGCGAAACGGACAAAGGAGTTGCGACTGAAGGATCCGATGGTTGAGATAGTCGAAGTGGTTTTAGTGCAATAAGTTGAGGTGGCCGATCTTCAGGGTCACCAATAGTTTCATTCATTGCTTGGAGAACAATTTTTTTTAATTCTGTATTACTTGGGGTTGTGCTGCGATTATTTGCCGTCATGCGGCTTAATTGAGCATTAAGTTCATAGAGGACTGCAAGTCTAATTTTTTTTATTTCGTTACTCGTAAGATTCTTTTCCTTTGCAAGGTCATCTAGAAATTGATCAGCCCATTTTTGAGCTTGGGCAACATTACGCAGACGTGTTGTTCGTTTTACAATTTCTTTGTAATACTCATCACAAACGTAGGTAGTATTGCTGATTGTTGTATCAAACCAGCGACTTTGACGTGCAAAGCGCTTCATAAAATCGTGTGCTTCTGTCTCAGATTCGCCTTCTAATATAATTTGCTTCATGAGTGACATATTGTTATGAAATTCTTGAGATGTTTTATCTTTCCATGAATCTTCAATACGTGTGAGTGACGAACTGAGTGGTGAAAGAACTGGTGTTTCAAGAAGCATTGTACTAACAAAAAGTGGCTTTTCGAAAGGCTGTTCAAGTTTGTTCGTAAGAGCGAGCGCTCGCTCTTCTCTGCGTCGCCTAAGCTCATCTTCTTCTGCTTCACGTTTACGTCTAATAGCCTCTTCTTCTTCTTGACGTTTACGTCTAATAGCTTCTTCTTCAGCTTGATTTAATAGAGACACAACTTGCTGTGCCGCTTGGTGTCGCAAAGCGGTTGATGTTTGTTGCACCTCAACTTGTACTTGTTGAGCCTGTTCTTTGAATTTATTAGCAAGCTCTTCTGACTGTTTTTTTGCGAGTTCTTGAATCTCTTTTGTTCGTTGAGCCACCTCTTCTTGCATTTGTTGATAGCGTTTTTCAGCTTTTTTTTGGAGAATCTTTGTTTGTTCGCTTACTTCTTCTTCCAGCTCTTTTGCTTTGATTTGAGCTGCCTGCATAAGATTTGTCATTACTCCATTATCAAAAGTGGTTGCAGGGCTCAGAAGTGAAGACGTTGCTGGAATAAGTTGAGCATTTTCTTTTTTATGTTTTTTTCCAGTTCGCTTTGCCCAAAGGCTTGAAACATTTAACGCATTTCCTATCGTTAAAACAACACATATAATTAAGTAAAATATTTTTTTCATGATAACCCACCCTTTTTCGAATCGAGCATCCAGGAGGCTGCCGATTAGTCTCCCATCCTTTACTATAAAAAATGCTTTCAGCTGAACACAAGAAAATAACAATTTGCAAAAAAGAGTCTGATGCGTGGACCATTTGGTAATATAAAAAATAAGACTCTTGGACATTTATGGATTATTTTACCTGTGAGTACATTATTTCATTTGGCGATGAATGGTGCTAAGCTCCAAAGAGTTATTTATTGTACAAAAATAAGGAAGCTGAACATGATTAAAATTCAAGTGCTTCTTCGCTATCTACTGTTGATAGCAGCGTTGAGCTTTTTGGGGTATCGTGTTTTTCACATTGTTTCAAAAAAATTTCCTGCAGTATTTCAAGATATTTCAGATCAGAAAGATCAAGCCATTATTCATAGTAATCAAGCTTGGATGACTGTATTTATACATGGTTCATTTGGCTCAACACTTGGATTATTGAGTATACCGCGCGTACTTGATGATAATGTTCGTGGCTCTTCTTATCGTGAAGTGAATCGTAAAATACGAGAAGATGATATGTTCTTCAGTGAACAACCGGTTCTTACTCGCGGACTTGTGCGTGTATTTCCCTCATTTGACTTACGAGCAACAAAAGGCAAAAAACATTCCGCCTATCCTCTCATTAAGGCCTATGACGTCATTGATGAGCATATTTTTCCAGAGCGAGGAGAACAGTTTTTTTATACGTTTGGCTGGACAGGTCTGATGAGTCAAAACAGTAGGCGTTATGAGGCAATCCGCTTATACAATGCTTTATTAAACGAGTATTTAAGGCTTAAAAGTGAAGGGAAGAATCCCAAAATAAGACTGATTACTCATAGTCATGGTGGAAATTTGAGTCTTAATCTTGCAGCAATAAGTACGATATTAAATCTTAAATCATTTAATCATGAGCAAAAATTTTCTGAAGATGAAGATACAGATCGTTCAATTCGAGCGACTCTTGAAATTTTAAAAGGGTTGCCAAGTAAAGCAAATATGCCACCAAGAGAGGGACAAAAAGTATTAGATTATGTCCCAGAATCAAAGGATCTTGTCATTGATGAGCTTATTTTATTTGGAACCCCTATTCAGCCTGAAACTCAAGGTTTTTGTTCATTTCCAATTTTTAAGAAGATTTTTAATTTTTACTCAGGTGAAGATTTTGTTCAGCGATTTGATTGGGTTTCTACTCGTCGCTATTTTAGCGATCAACGTCTTTCTCAAGAAAGATTTTCCTCTTCATATGACAAACAAGAGCAATTTCCTCAAATTATTCAAGCTCGCATCATGATTGGCCGCCGATGGACTAAACGCCCTCAAGCAAGTATCCAGGACACTCAAACGACATCAACTGTTGCTAATCAAACAGATTCATCGACCTCTTCATCTTTCTGGCAAAGAGTCTTTTTTGGGAAAAAATCGGTTGAGCGAACATCAGCTGATCCTACACATAAAGAGTTTTGGTTTATTACATGGGCTGAGCGGGCTAAGTATGAAGTTGGGCTATTGCCATTACCTATTATGGTTTTTACTCCAATGTTTTTACGTCTTCTTGAGCCATTTAAACAAATGCATGACATTGACATTAATATTCGTTTGAACAATTCTTTTGTTAAGGTATGTGTTGCTGATCACGATCAAACAGTTATTCGCGCTGAGCAAAAAATTCCGCGCAATGTGATTGATATGATAAAAGTTAATTTGAGTAGTTGGAAGCCTGCTCTCAAGACAAAAAAAGAAGAATTCGATTCTGTTTACAAGTATCTGATTGATTAAACATGGCTTTGCTTTTTTTTCGCCTCTGGGTATCATAGTTTCCTATACAGACTGTTAAAAGGCAGCACCCTATACGGTGTTAAGAGTAGAGGGTTTGCTACAGGAGAAAATGATGCCACTTAAAAATCTGAAATTTTTTTTCCGTGTATGTATGTTTATCGCTGTGTCAGCGGCATTCTTACAAGGTTCTGCAACGGCTCAAGACCAAAAAAAAGAGGAATCCGAAGAAAATAGTTTGAACACGCAAGTCCAAGACGGGCTTACTATTCACGATATTATTGTTTCTGGCAATAAGCATATTAAAGCAGAAGTTATTCTTAAGCGACTACCTTATCAAAAAGGTGGATTCTTTGATCCTACAAAAAGTAGCATTGCTATTCATAACATTTATGGTCTAGGGTGCTTCAGGCAAATTAAGCTTGAAGGTGAAATGCTGAGTAAAAAAAGCATGAATTTACATGTGATTGTAGAAGAGAAAAAGCTTTTAGATAGATTTGAATTTGAGGGAAATAAGGCTGTTCGAACGAAAACAATAAAAGAAAAGCTTAATCTTGAAAAAATGTCTGCAGTTGATGAAGAGACTGTGCGCAAGATAGAGCTTGGTATTATCAAGCTTTACAAAGAAGAAAACAGACATATGGTCAAAATTGCCTCGCGCATTGAGGTGAGCGATGAAAATCCTGATAAACCGGCTGTAATTTTTACAATTACTGAAGGGCCACAATCTACGAAATAAGAACATTCCAGAGCGTAAAATCCGTTCTATTCTCTTTACACGAGAAAATTGGCTCTTTGGCTTTTTGGATGGCGCAGGCACCTATCAAGAAGATATGCTCGAAATGGACAAGCATCGTATTGAGTATTTCTACCGCGATCATGGGTACTTGATGGTTAAAGTTCCGCGAGCTGATATTGAATATTCTGCTGATAAACGTGATATTTCGGTTACCTTTCATATCCAAGAAGGGGATCAGTTTATTGTACGAAGCATTAGAGCTCCGGGTGATGATATTTTTACACAAGATGAACTATCTCCTCTTATTTCAATTAAAGAAGGCGAGCCTTATTCACAAAGCAATCTGGTGAGCTCAATGAACCGTTTACGTGATGTATGGGGTGAAAAAGGATATATCTATGCCGATGTCTACCCTCAGGTCAAGCCGGATGAGGAATCTAATGAAGTCGACATTTCATTTCATACCGAGCGAGGCAAAAAGCTTTATGCCAATCGCATTAACATAACAGGAAATAGTTACACGCGAGATAAGGTAATTAGGCGTCAACTCGATATCGTTGAAGGTGACTTGATTACTTCAAAGAAGTTGAACCGTTCTCGATCAGGTGTTGAGTATTTAAGTTTTTTTGAGCGCGAGGGTGTAAATTGGAAGATTCATCGTGTTACAGATGAGTTGGCGGACCTTGAACTCAATGTTCAAGAAGCAAAGACCGGTAACTTTAATTTCATGCTGAGTTATGGCAGTGATCGTTATACAGCTAAGCCTTCGTTACGAGGTTCGCTGACTTTAAGCAAGGCGAATCTTTTTGGTTTGGGTTATGATTTAGGCGGCATGGTTCAAGCAAGTAGACATCGTCTTCAACGTCTTGAGGCAAGTTTTACCGATCCTCATATTTTTGATAGTGACATTTCAGGAGCTTACTTCTTTTATAAGCGCTGGAATGAGCTTGAAGAATGGCGCAGTGTTACCCCATCTCCCGTAGAAAAAGTTGTTGGCTTTGATGCTCGTTTTGGTTTCGCGTTACCTTTTATTGATAAGCGCTTGCAGCTTGTTCTTGATATTGGTATTGAAAATATTAAAAATAATAATCCGCAGCCTGATCCTAGAGCATTTAGCCATACACAGGATCCCGTTCAAGCATTGAAAGATTTTTCTGTTATTACAAAACGTATTTTCCAAAAAGGTACACTTTTTTGGCTAGGACTTGATCTGGTAAAAGATACCCGTAACCACCAAGTATATCCAAGTGAAGGGTACCGTTGGATGGTTGCAACTAAGACAGCTCCTCCGGAATTTAACTCACGATATTGTTTTATTAAGGCTGAATTTGAAGCGAGTTACTACACCTCATTAATTGGTACCGATTATCTTGTCCTTGCATTGCATGGAAAAGCAGGTGGTATTCGCTGCCCAGAATCAGGCAAAATTATTCCATATAAAGAGCTCTTTCATATGGGTGGTCAGACAACTGTTCGTGGATTTGTTTGGGGCAGTATCGGGCCAGCATGGACGACCGGCGATCCAATTGGTGCGCAAAATGCTCTTCTGTTTAATATGGAGCTTGTTTTCCCCCTTATTCCAGATTATTCAATGAAGGCTCACGTTTTTTACGATTCTGGTGCTGGATGGAACACTCCAAAATCGGATATTCCGGATCGCTCATTTATAAAACGTGATAAATTTGACCTTCGTCATTCAGTTGGATTTGGTTTAAATTTACTCAAGCCAATGCCTGCAAAGATTGATTGGGGCTTTAAGCTTGATCGTAAAAAGAAGGATGGCGAGTCTCCACACGAGTTCCATTTGAGCATGAATTACGCCTGGTAATAACTTTTACATATAATTGGTTTTTTCGATAAGCGGAAGTTTTGCACTTCCGCTTAAGTTTTTCTCACTTTTAGCTTGCTTTTTGTCGTTATCAGATCTACAATTCCTTTCGCTTCTATGAAAGTGATAGAGATTGAAAATTGTAAATGATGTGTGGTGTACTGTAATTGTTATGGAAGCAAATTTTCAGTGATAGGATGATGCTCGTGAAACGAATAATATCTATGATGGCGGTTGTTATAGCTGTATTGTTTGGCAGTTGTCTAGCAAAAACCAACCTATATGTTGCTATTATCGACGTGGATAATCATGGTTTTGTTTGCCGAGAAACAATGAGCTTGGAATCTTATGCTGATCTTATGAGTAAGGGCGATGAGTCTTTCATTCAAGAAACTTATCCAAATGCTACATTTATTCTCATCCATGTTGACCCTAAAACAGGTGTTTTAACGCCAACAGATCCAAAGGCTCAACTTAAGCTTTTTAAGGGTGAAGATCATGTTCATGATTGGTATAGAAGCGAAGTTAATTTAAAAAATATTTTGAAAAAATCAGGTAAACTGTTTTTGAGTGCGTGCGATGTACTCCTCTTGATTAGCTGTTGGGTTGGAGGCGAAGTACTCGTCCCAGGATCTTTAGTAATTTATGAGCAGAGCAGCATTGGTGCGCTGTGGTTAAAAGAGCAATTAGAACAAATCTTTGCTGTTGTTGCAGTGGCTGCTTAAATAACAATCGAATTGAATAAAGGGTGGCTCGGTGGCTTTTAGAATGGTTACGACGAATAGGTTTACGCTTTTTGGAGTGATTTTTTTATTGAGTGGAACAATATTCTGTGCTCCGGTTGACCCTTTAAGTAAGATTACGATTAAAAGTTCGCGAGCTACCTGCACTAAAAATAAAAATGATCAACGTGATGTTATCTTTAAATATCTTGATCAAGTTCACGTTGATTTTGCTGATGGCTCAACTGTAAGCTCTCAAGAGCTTGAGATAGTATGCAATTTTAGTAAGTCTCCTTCTGATGACTTGTCAAAAAAAATTGTCGTCAAAAATTCATCTCAAGAAAATAGTAAAAAATCAGATAAAGCTTCATCAAATTTTAAAAAAATTACATTCTCAAAAAAAGTTGTGATTAACAAAGATGCATTTAAGGCAACAGCAGATTATGCCGACATTTTAGTTGAGCAACGCCTATGTACCTTACGTGGAAATGTTCACATTGAGCATAAAAAAAATTTTCCAAAAGATGTTCCGATACAAGTGACTAGTGATGCTGCAACTATTAGGCTTGATTCACAGCAAATTCTTTTTGCCGGTTCTCCTAAAAGCCCGGTGAGTACCGTTATAGATCTTCAAGATCATCCTATTATTAGAAATAAGACTGATAAGAAAAAGAGTAAGAAGCAGATGCAGGGAGCTGTTAAAAAATCGTGAATATCATAAAGGTTCTGCCTCCGCATGAAGCACAAAAAATTGCTGCTGGTGAGGTTATAGAGCGTCCTGCTCATATTCTTAAAGAACTTCTTGAAAATTCAATAGATGCAGGTGCATCTCAAATATCCATTTGGATTGAGCAAGCTGGTAAGCAGCTTATTAGAGTTGTTGATAATGGTTGCGGAATGAGCATTGATGATGCTCGTATCTGTTTTCTACCCCATGCAACAAGTAAAGTTTCTTCACTTGATGAAGTCTATGGTGTTAAATCATATGGGTTTCGTGGGGAAGCTCTTGCAAGCATTAGTGCTGTGAGCAAAGTTACGCTCATCACTCGCTTGCGCAATGATGCATCAGGGCTCGGTTCTCGACTTGAATATCAGCAAGGAGCCATTGTAACTCAAGAGGCTATTGCTTGCCCTGTCGGCACGGACCTTGCAGTTGCGGACCTTTTTTATACCATTCCCGTGAGAAAGAAATTTTTAAAAGCTGATAGCACTGAATGGAATCAGATCCAGGCCATTGTTCAAGCATTTTGCTTGAGTCACACCTCTGTTCACTTTAAGCTTTTTCACGATGAAAAACTCATTATCAATGCACCTCCTGTCACCATGTTGAAAGACAGAGTTATGCAGATATGGGATTATGATCTGGCGCAACATCTTATTCCATTTGAGCACGCTGAAAAAATGTTACCATGGTTAAACTATTCTGGGCTTATTTCTGGGCATCAGTTTTGGCGATATGGTCGCACGCATATTTTTTTCTTTGTAAATGGGCGATGGATTAAAAATCAAGAATTGAGCAAAGCTCTTTTGAAGGGATATTTGAATGTTTTGCCTCCTGGAAAATTTCCTGCAGCATTCATCTTTTTACAAGTAGATTCAGATCAAGTTGATATTAATGTACATCCAAAAAAAGAAGAAGTTCGATTCATTAAGCCAGCAACCGTTGAGATGCAGATTTTTAATGGGGTTAAAGCAACATTAGAACAACGGCTTAACCAAATGCTTGAATCAAAGTCAGAGCTACGTACGTCATCTTCACTTCCACCTACTTCTCGTCAATCAGTTGAACCGGTAAGCTCTTTTGAGCCGTTTACACTGCAGAAAGAAAGCTCAGAAAATAGGTTGCCATCTCAAATGTACGTACCAAAACCGGCCGTTGATTGGGATTCTTTACTTAATATAAGTGCTATTACGTCGCAAATTCCTGCTCAAGAAATGCAACAATGCGCGTATGAACAGCAACCAGAGAAACCTGTTGTGCAAGAAAGTCAGGAAAAGCTTTTTTCGTTCGATCTAGAAGATGATCTTGGTGAAGTTGTTTCCTCCTTTTCAATTATTGGCCAACTCTTTAAAACGTATATTCTTATTCAGAGTAATGATCAACTTATTATCATCGATCAACACGCGGCTCATGAACGCGTTTTGTATGAAAAATTCTTGAAAAACTTTCAGCATAAAGAAGGCACAGCATTGCTTTTTCCTGAAGTTGTACAGGTTACTCAAGAACAGATGATAACACTGCACACAGTGATTGATTTCTTTCAAGAACAAGGCATTATGCTGGAACAATTTGGAGCTTTAGAGATTGTCATTAAAACGAGTCCTCCGCTCATTGCTCAACACGATTTAAAAGATCTTTTATGTGAAGTCTTAGAATTCGTTCGCGAGCATGAAACAATTGATCGTGATTTGTTTCGCAAGAAGCTCAATGAATTTACGCATAGCCACATGGCATGTAAAGCGGCTGTAAGAGCAGGAGATGTTCTAGAGCCTATTTTTATGCATCAACTTGTGAGTGATCTTATGGTTGTTCAAAATCGCTTCATTTGTGTTCATGGGCGTCCAACTATGTGGACTCTGGGCAAGTCAGCAATTGAGAAAAATTTTCGTCGCCGTTAAAAATTAGTTCTTGTATCAAACACACATTATTATTTATGCGTATTCTAGCGATTTTTGAGCAATCGTATGCTGTATCAACGAAACAATTCTCTCTAGTCCAGCTTCAACATAGACCGCTTCATGCATAATCCACGCAAGAGCTTGGTCGCCAAGCGTATGTCGCTTTATTGAATTTTCGAGAAGCATCTTTGTTTGCTCAAGCAATTCTGCAGGAGTCTGAACCTTAATAATGGCTTGCTGCTGTTCAAGTACGTTAACTATCTCTCGCGTGTTTTCATCATGAGGTCCAATAATCATCGGATTTCCCCATGCCGCAGATTCTAAAACATTGTGTCCGCCGACAGGAACAAAAGTACCTCCGGGAAAGTAAAGATCGGTGATCGCAGAAAGCATGAAGAGCATGCCAAATGTGTTTACAATCACAATATCATTATCAGCAAGAACCTTTTGTCCGAGTTCTGCAACGAGTTCACTGAGGTTTGAAATATTCAATGAACCGTTACTCCAGACAAAAAATGGCAATTTTGTAAGTGTTGTCTTTTGCACAAGTTCATCGTGCCAATCATTAAAGCGAGGTGCAAGAATAAGTTTTAGTGAAGGGTTTTCTTTTTTAAGTGTAGTGAAAATATTTAGATAATGATCAACCTCCCCTTTGTGTACAGAGCCAACAAGCATGATGGTTGATTTCTTTTCTTGGTTAAATTGTTCAAGAGCACCTTGATGATGTTGTAAGAGAGCTGCTTTTTTTGGCATAACATTAAATGCTTTAATGTTGCCAAGCGAGGTAAGATTATGTGCTGCAATGCCCGCTTCTTCAAAGAGTTTTTTGTCCTGCATGCTTTGCGTAAAAACTTCAGAAAAATTGTTAAAGAGATCACGATACAGAGCATTATTGTTATTCAGGTTCTTTGCTGTACAGCTGGTCATTTGAGCATTGAGCAAGTAGATTGGAATGTTCTTCATGCTCGCGTACATGACCATTGTTGGCCAGACTTCATGTTCAAGAACAATAATGCTTGTTGGGTTGATTCGAGCAAATGCCAGTGCCATTGAAGCGGCGTTATCATGAGGTAGCATGCTGACATAATCGGCTTTAATCGTTTTTGCAGCAATATTTTTACCTTCTTGTGTGCCTGCAGTTATGTAACAGACACTTCCTGGGATTTCATGTTTAATTTTTTCAACGAGGGCTTGAACTGATAAAATCTCGCCAGCATTCAATCCATGAATCCAGACCACATGTTCAGAACTTTCGGTTTGCGGTACAAAACCCGATTGTTCTTTAACTAATGTGCTTACCTCTTGTGCGTTAATTTGTGTGATAAATGTGTATGGAATGGCGATAGGCAAGATGAAGAGTTGAAGCAGTTGATAGAGTAAGAATACAAATAAAGCGAGCATAAGAAAAACCCTTTTTAGTTATTTTTATGTATTTATCCAACAGAGTATACAGTGTATTGATAACCACTTGAAGCTTTTCAGAGTTTGATGATTGTGATCTAATCAACTTGTTTGCTTGCGAAGAATAAAATCAAAAGTTAAAGGGCTATAATTCTAAACTATAGCCCTTTAACTTTTGATTTTTAATTGAAGTCGATTAATCTGCTAATGCTATTTCGCTTGGCAAGAATTCATGTAACTCTCTTGTAATAGCTGCCTGAAGGAGCTCAAGATTGACTGATTCAGCATCAAACAATTTATTTGTAATGAGCGCAACAAAGCCCGTTCCCGCCAATAAAAATGAAAATATTTGCGTGAAGAAAAATATATCCGCTTGCGTTTTTGGTATAAAGCGAACACCCCCCCCTATTTCAAGCATTCTCCATAATTCAGATAAAAGATTTTCTGAATGAATACCGCTTGAATAACTAACTGCTAACCCTCCGATAAGGATCAAGAACAATTTTTTTAGAATAGTTGCTTTAGATGTGGGACTATTTTTTTCGAAAATAGTTGAGGTAAGTGAAATGATTTTTTCAAGTTTGGTTTGGTCATCTTGGCTTAACATTTGATTTTTTGATAAGGCAGTCTTGAAGCGATTAAGGTTTTCAGAAAAAGCATTAAGTACGGAGTTATTTTTTGGCTTGATTATTTTTTTAAGAATTAAGAACGACAATCCTGCTGCAACTAATCCAACGGGGATGCCTACTATTGAGCTTGAGCTGAGAAAGTCTGACATGTCAGGAAGAACAAGACCCCCAGAGCAAGGAAGGATGTAAGTTTTCTTTTGGCTTAGTCTACAGGTAGCTCCAGTAAGTCCTCCAATTATGCCGCCAAGACCAATTGCAGTGCATGAGGCAGCAATTTTGTTTCCGAGTGTTGGCTGCGAGGATTTTTGGAGTAATGAAATAAGCTTGTCGATGTCTTCTTTAATTTTTTCATCGAAGTCTTTAGTTTCAGCTATATCAGTGTCGTTAATTACGCTGGTAAAGTCTGACGCAAGTTGCTCTTCCTGAATCATTCCATAACTGGTAGTTGTCGTGCTGCAGGTAAGAGTGCTCAGTATTAGGAACAGATTGAGTATGTTTTTTTTCATTGATAAAGCCTTTGTCGTATGGAATAAACAAGAGTCGTTCAAGGGCTACGGTTTTTAATCATAGCCCTTGAGTAAGAATTTGTTGGTTAAGCTGCTGATGCTTCACTTGGTAAGAGGTTCTGCAATTCTTGTATAATAGCTTCTTGAAGCTCAACTAAATTGATAGAGTCTGGTGTCAGGAATTTATTTGCAACAAAAGAGGATAGTCCTGACCCTATCAAGAAGCTTGAAATTGCTTGAATTAAACAGATTTGCATCATGACAAATTTATTCTGATCTAAATTTTCCTCTGCGATCTTGCACGCGTTTGCCACAATCATGAGGAGAGTCAGGTGGCTCATAGCACCCAAATAGCTTAGCGCAATGCTCCCGCCCAAGGTAACAAGTGTCTTTTTTAAAGCGGTAGTTGCGGCTTTATGGTTATTTTTTTCAAAAATAATCGAAGCAAGGGTAATGATTTTTTTAAGCTTGATTTGATCATCTTCGTTCAATGGTTCGTTATTTGATAAATCAATCTTAAAGTCGTTAAGTTTTTGAGCAAAAGAATTAAGCTCAGATTTACTTGTTGATTGGATCATTTTTTTAAGAGCCAAGAACGATAATCCAGCGACAACGAGCCCTAATGGAATGCCTACTAATGCGCTTGATTTGAAGAAATCAGACATATCATAATTAATCGGCAGGCCAGTATAGGGTAGAGTTCTATTTTGACATAATCGATATGTGCTTCCTGTAAGCAGTCCAATGCTACCGCCAATTCCAGCAGCGGTGCATAAGGCGGCAACTTTATTTTCAAGTGTTGGCTCTGAAGATTTCTGGAGTAGCACAATAAGTTTTTCTATCTCTTCTGTAAGCTTAGACTTTGTATTGTCATCAACTTCATCAGCTGTTTCGGTTATGTTGACAAAGTCTGAAGTAGGCTGCTTTTGTGTATAGCTGGTAGAAGTTGTCACACAGGTCGTAAAACCCACTATAAAAAACAGGTTAAGTATGTTGTTTTTCATTAATAAACCTTTATTTTATTTATAATTTTTTATTCTTGATTAAGCGGTCATAGTTGCTTTATTCGGCGAGAGTTCTTCCAACTCTTTTGTAAGAGCGTCGTGTAGTTTAATAGAGTTTATAGGCTCTTCTTCAAGAAATTTATTTGGAGTTAAATCGGGTAAGCCTGTCCCAGTTAATAAAGTCGGAATAGCTAATAATGCAGGAATTGCAAAGAGAAGTTCGTGCTCGTTTGCAGAAAGATTATCTTCTATGTCACCAAAAGCTTTGCTCATAAGTATTAAGAGAGAGAAATGGCTTACAGCTGCTAGAGCCCCAAGCGTAATCCCTCCGCCTAAAAATGCAAATGTCTTTTTTATGGCTGTGCTTCTAGGTGTAGTATTGGTTTTTTCGAAAATAGTCGAAGTAAGGGCAATGATTTTTTCCAACTTGATGAGATCGTCCTGACTTAATTGTTCGTTGTCTGACAAGACAGCTTTAAAGTCAGCAAGCTTTTGAGCGAAAGCATTAAGCTCAGAGCTACTTTTTGGTTGTATCATTTTTTTAAGTAACAAAAACAATAATCCAGCAGTAACCAGGGCTACCGGAACTCCTACTTTTGTCGTTGAGCTCCAAAAGTCTGATATATCAGTTTCTGATCGAATGCTCCTGCGTCCAAATATACGTCGGCTGGCGATTATTCTTTTTTCATAAGATAATCGAGCCGTGCTTCCGGCAATAAAGCCAATTGTGCTCCCAAGACCAATTGCAGTGCAAGAAGCAGCAATTTTGTTTTCAAGTGTTGGCTGAGAAGCTTTTTGGAGTAATGCAATAAGCCTGTCGATATCTTCTGTAATTTTTGCATCAAATTCTTTGGTGTCAGCTATATCAACGGTAGTGCTTAGATCCGAAGCAGGTCGCTCTTCTTGAATCATTCCATAACTGGTAGTTATTGTGCCGAATGCAAAAATACAGAGTATAAAAAACAGATTACGTATGTTGCGTTTCATCTATAAATCCTTTAAAAAATTTAAAATATTAAAGCTTTAGGTAGTTTTTTTGCTTCTTACGTTTAATTAAACCGTTGATATTTCATTTGGCAAAAAGTCGTATAACTCGTTTACAATAACTTCTTGCAGTTTTTTTATGTTGATAGATTCTCCTTCAAGGAATTTATTTGCAATGAGCAAGGCTAATCCTGCGCCTGCTATGAAGGCTGGAATTCGTTGCATCGAAGCGCTTTTGCTTCTATAGGGATGATTTTTATTCAATATGTTTCTAAATGAAGCATTGTGGCTCATGGATGTTAACATACTCAGCATCAACCCGCTGCCCAGCATTGCGGTTGCTTTTTTTATGATAGTAGCAATAGAAGTGTCGTTGGTTTTTTCGAAAATAGTCGATGCTAGAGTCGATAATTTTTTAATGTTTATTTGATCTTCTTCACTGAGCGATTCGCTCTTTTCCAGCATGATTTTAAAGTTATTGAGTTTTTCAGCAAAGTCTTTGAAGGCAAAGCTATTCTTTGGCTGAAATATTTTTTTAAGCATTACGTATGAGAGTCCAGCGGCGAGTAAGCCAACTGGAAGTCTAACTATTGCTATCGACCTTTGTTCTTTTTCAAATTGACCGGAGTTTGAATTAAGAATAAGATCAGGTTCATCTAAAATGAGTTTATCATAAATACCTCCAGCAAGCACTCCAATTATGCCGCCAAGTCCAGCAGCAGTGCACACTGTGACTGCTTTATCTTCAAATGTTGGTTGGAAAGATTTCCGCAGCAATGCAACTAGCTTGTCTATGTCATCTGTCGGTTTTGCGTGAGATTCGTTAGTTATCTCAGTCGCATTTGTAAGATCGGTAACATGTTGTTCTGTTTGTGTCATTCCATGACCGGTAGTGATTGTACAATGAGTAAAAATGCCGAGTATAAGGAGCAGATAATGTGCATTGTATTTCATAAGTAAAGCCTTTATAAATTTGAAAAACTGGAGAGAGTAAGAGCTTGGTATTGTAATTGTAGCTCTTTAATAAAAATTTTTGATTACCCAGCTAATGGTTCGCTTGGTAAAAAATCATATAATTTATGTACGATGGCTTCTTGAAGTGCATCCATGTTGAGTGACTCTGATTCGCTTAATTTATTTGTAACCAACCAAGTGAATCCTGCACCACTTAAGAGGCTTGCAAGAGTTTGAATCAACAAGAGTTTAGAGCGATCTTCCTTAAGTGAGTCTATGTTGTTCTCTACTGTTATATTGGATTGATATAGATCTGTTAAGAGGTCATCGTAGCTTGCTGTACTTAAAAAGCTGAATGTTGTTGCTCCACCTAATATCAATGCTATTTTTTTTAGGATGGCAGTAGTTGAAGTTGAGTTATTTTTTTCAAAAATAGCTAAAGCTAACGTAATAATTTTATCAAGTTTGATTTGATTGTCTTGGCTTAATGGTTCATTATTTGATAAAGCAGCTTTAAACGTATTAAGTTTTTCAGCAAAAGTATTAAGCTCAGAGCTGTCTTTTTGCTGAATTATTTTGTTAAGAGCTAGGAACGATAATCCAGCTGTCAGTAACCCTATTGGAATTCCTACAAGCGCAGTAGCACGTGCAAAATCTGAGACATCCATCTTGAAATATCCGCAATTACAAGGCAATGGAATATTATTTTCTCGCCAGACTCTGCCCTGGTTGTTTCGAAGTAACGGACTAAAGACTGCACAAGTGCACGATTTTATACAGTACCCTCTTCTATCTATGGCGCTTTTATTCTGATGAAGCCGATATATGCTCCCCGTAAGAAATGCAGTCATGCTGCCAATTCCAATCGCTGTGCACGCAGCAGCAATTTTATTCTCACGCGTTGGCTCAGAGGCCTTTTGTAACAATGAAATAAGCTTGTCTAGGTCATTTGTAAGTTTGACATCAGCTGCTTCAGGTATGTCATTAACTGCGTTGGTATCGGCTATAGCGGCGACATCTGGAGTAAGTTGCTCTTCTTGAATCATTCCAGAGCTGGTAGCTGTTGTACAGCAGGTAAAGGCGCTGAATAAAAAGAACAGACTCAGTTTATTGTGTTTCATAGATAAGACTCTTTGTTTTAGGCAATAAAAAAACAGTAAAAATAATCGAAGTTTATGGTATATTAAGATATTAATAAGTCAATCAGTAAATACTTATTAATATTAATTGAAATTATATTTGAAGTCTTGAAATTGAGCGTGAAAGCGTGTGCTCGGACTATAAAAAATTTCTAGGCAGACCGTGCAGGCCAACCTAGAAATTCATCACTTATATTTGTTCAAGCAGGCTATTTACATCATTGTCTGTGTGGAGTGGATTGAGATACTCAAATCCGCCACCCCGAGCAGCCAGACGATCTGCAACAATACTTACGTGTGTTGCTGAAATAATTCGTTGTAATGGGATAGGTAAAGCGGCTGGAGCTGTTCTTGTTGCTTGAAAGAAAGCATTGATTAAATTATCATGCCCCTTATCTTGAGAGATCGATTTTTTATTGAAAGAGAGCGGTATTCCATACCCGGTAAGTTCATAAAAGTCGTTCATTTTAATGGTTTTGCCATCAAAAAATAGTTCCATATACTCTTTGCCAAGCGTGCTATTGCCAATAGTGCTATAAATGAGTGAGCAGAGCGAACCGTCACTCATGGTAATATGTGCTGCAAAATTATCATGTCCAAGGTCTTTGCTGCGAGGGCTCATTGAAGATACCGCAATAGAAACAGGGTTTGCATCGGTAAGAAAGCAGAAAAGTTCGAACATATGGCAGGCTTCGCCAATAATTCTGCCACCGTGTTCTTTGCGTTGGATCCAATGATCTTGTCCTAGATATCCAGCATTGACGCGGTATATAATTTGAATAGGGTTACTGCGTTGAGCAAGAGCAGCTTTTGTTGATTGCATAAACGGAGAAAAAGGGCGATTGAAATCGGCACAATACATTGCATCGGGATGAGCGCTGAGAAACTGGTTTAGTTGATTGAGTTGCTCACTATTTACTGCGACCGGCTTTTCGCAAAAAACCGCTTTTCCTGCAGTTAAGCAATCAATGGTTTGTTGCATATGCAGTGCATGGGGTGTTGCAATAACGATGACATTGACATCATCATCAGCAAGCATTTTCTTGTAATCATTATTAATGCGATGTGCACCATACTGACGAGCTGCATTAAGTGTTGTTGATGCATCAGAATCGATGATGGTATGGATGTGGCAATTTTTGATGTTGTTGATAATGGGAAGCAGTTTAACTTTCGCAAAACCTCCAGCACCAATAACACCAACTTTAATTTTCTTATCAATAATGACGAATTGTTTAGTTTGGTTTGGCTCTAGAAGTCTATCGAGTGCAGAAAAGTTTTGTTGATCAGGAGATGGCGAATATGAAAGTACAATCCCCAGTGCATCGCTTTTTTGTAAGCATTCATACGCCTGTTCAATGTTATTTAAATCAAATTCATGTGAAATAAGTGGATCGACATTAACTTTTTTTTCTTCCAAGAGTTTGATAAAAAGTTCCATATTACGATTTTCTGTCCAGCGAACATAATCGTATGGATAATCCTTCCCATCAATTTCGTATGATTTATCATAACGCCCAGGGCCGTATGAACAGGAGATGAGGAAATCAATTTCTTTTGTATAAAATTGTTCGCGACTGAAATCTATTTTTACATCACCAACTAAGACAACTTTTCCCTTGCGGCGCGTAATATGCATTGCATGGTCGATAATTTTTCCAGACTCTGAAGAAGCAGCAATAATTGTAGCATCAACTCCCTTATGTCCAGTAGCAAATGCAACTTCATCAACGATATTATGTTTAAGTCCGTTGAAGCTTAATGATGCTCCAAAATTTCGAGCAAGATCAACTTTTGCATCAATTAAATCGACAGCGATAACTTTGCAACCAGCAAGCTTAGCTAGTTGTACGGTGATCTGACCAATTAAGCCAAGTCCAAGAACGCAGACAGTTTCCCCCAGTTGCAGCTGAGCGCGTCGAACACCTTGTAGTGCAATAGAACCGATAGTTGTTAGACTTGCTTGTTTAAGAATTGCTGAATCATAAATTTTAACAGCAAGATTTTGTGGAATTGTTACCAAATCGGCATGATGTGCATATACAGCTCCTGCGCAGGCAACATAGTCGCCAATGTGAAAATTGGTAACGTTCTTTCCTATATGAACAACTTGGCCAGCGCATGAATACCCAAGAGGCATGACCTGATTAATTTTTTCTTTAATGAGCGCAATTGTTCCAGCAACTCCATTTTCTTTGAGAGCGCCAAGAACTTTTTGTGCATGATTTTGTGCGTTTTGAGTAAATTTACCAAAAAGTGATTGTCCTGAGGCAACAAGCGTTGCGCATTCAGTCCCTGTGCTGATGAAGGAGTGATGAACTTTAACAATGATGTTATTTTCATGTTCAAGGGGCATGGGAATATCGTGAAGTTGAACCTTGCCTCGTTGAAGAAATACTTGTTTCATTTATCCTTCCTCTGCATCAATTAAGGTGTTTTTATGGATCGCTTCGCACTAAGTTGTAACTCGTTTTAATTGCGCCTTCAAGAAAGTCTTGAGTATGGCGAGTTCGTAGGTCGTAGAGTAATCCACAACTATCAATGACAACTTTATCACACAAGATTTCTTCTTTGATGTGAAGGAATTCTTTGTGTTTGACCAGCACAACAACCATGTCTGCCCATGCAATTCCTTTAAGTAAACTCTGTGGTGACTTAAAGTCAAAATCGGAAATAGCTGCTTGCGGAACGTTTGGATCGTAGACTTGAAGTTCAAAGAGTGAGCTTTTTTGCAAAAGTTCGTGAGCAATTTTAAGAGCTGGCGACTCTCGAATATCATCAACATCTGGTTTGTACGTTAAGCCGAGCGTTAAAATATGCGGCTTTTCAACGCCAAGATTTCTGAGCTCCTGTGCTTTAGTATAGATTGTTTCCAATACTTGAAACGGTTTTGTATCGTTAATGATGCGTGCCGCTTTAAGGAGTGTTGTTTCTTGAGGAAATGTTTCAATTAAAAACCATGGATCAATTGCTATGCAGTGACCACCAACACCACAGGTTGGTTTAAGAATTTTTACGCGAGGGTGTTTATTTGCAAGTTCGATAACGTGATGAGGATCAAGGCCTGCTTGCTCACACATTCCTGCAACTTGGTTTGCAAATGCAATCATGACATCCCGCGAACTGTTCTCAATTAATTTTACCATTTCAGCCGTCTTATCATCGCAAACATGAATGAAGCCTTTTACAAATTTTGCATAAAAAGCCTGAGCCAATTCGCATGAACGCTGACATATTCCACCAACGATGCGGTCATTTGCAACAAGTTCTTTAAAAACTCTTCCAGGAAGAACACGTTCAGGACAGTGTGCAACAAAAAAATCAATCCCCACTTTTAACCCTGATAGCTCTTCAAGT
>CAYSDC010000003.1:0-8339 GCA_964429765.1 uncultured Pseudomonadota bacterium | reverse complement strand
GAAGGGTTAATTTTTCTGTTGTGCCAACTGAAACGGTCGATTCAAGGATAACCAAATTGCCAGGGCGAAGTCGAAGCGCAATTGCTTCTCCTGCTGCAAATACATAACTCAAATCAGCCGCTTTATTTTCTTTGAACGGCGTAGGAACGGCGATGACAAAATAGTCGGCATACTGAAGATCAGAGTAGGCTTTAAAATTGTTGTCTTTGAGAGTTTCCCAGAGGCGCTCTGTAATTTCTGGCTCAAAAATAGTTGGATTTCCAGTGTTTATTTTTTTTACTTTTTCTTGATTGGTATCAAAGCCGCTTACATTGTATCCCGCTTGAGCTGCAAGAATAGCGGTCGGCAAACCAATATAACCAAGCCCTAATACTGAAACGCGCTTCATTAGCCTCTCCATCTCTAAAGAAAGTGTTACTGGTGCCTACACATAGTTTTTTCTGTCTTCGCACAAGCCGTTTTCAATCCACTGTCTTTATCCAATGTTGAGAGGCTTGGTTGTATCAGGTTTTTTATAATCGCTACAATACGATTGCATGCATTTCCATCGCCGTAGATTGAGGAATGAGAATGAGTGTTTTGTTGACGAGCATACAATGACAACATTTCATGTAATATACTTTTTTCGTCTGTGCCTGCAAGTGTTAGCATACCTTCCCAAATTCCTTCGGGGCGTTCTGTATATTCACGCACTACAATAACTGATTTGCCTAGGCTAATTGCCTCTTCTTGGATTCCCCCTGAATCAGAAATTATCCAGTCGCATGCCATGAGCAAATAAATAAGATCTTTGTAGAGCAGTGGAGGCATGAGAAGTATATTGGGAATATCTTTAATAGAAGAAAGCTCAATTGCTTTAAGAACGTGCGGATTTGGATGAAAAGGGTAGAAAAAAGTTACATCAGGATGTTGAGCTGCAAATGTTTTTATGCTTGAAAAAATTCGTTCAAGTCCACCATCAAATGACTCCCGACGATGTGCTGTAACAAGCACAATTTGTTGTTTATTTTTTTTACACGTTTCAATGTGTTTTATAAGTTTTTCACAGATGCTAATTTCTTTATTGTTAATACGCTCTCTGATCCAAAAAAGAGCGTCAACGGTGGTATTACCGGTGCAAAAAATAGATTCACGCGAAATTCCTTCGCGTAAGAGGTTTGCAACATTAAGTGCCGTTGGCGCAAAGTGGAGCGATGCACAAGTGCTGGTAAAAACGCGATTAACTTCTTCAGGAAACGGAGAATATTTATTACCTGAACGCAGTCCTGCTTCAACGTGTCCAACAGGTATTTTGAGATAAAATGCAGCAAGGGCAGCAGAAAATGTTGTTGTTGTATCTCCTTGCACAAGAACAAGGCTTGGTTTGTATTTTTCGTAAACCGAACTAATTTTTTCAAGAATAGTGCAGGTGAGAAAAAAAAGATCTTGATTTTCACGCATTACATCCAACTTAATATCTGGAGTAATGTGGAAAAGATCAAAAACCTGCGCAAGAAGTTCAGAGTGCTGAAACGTTGCGCAGAGCAAAGTTGGAATGTTCGCTCTGGTTAATGCCAGGTAAAGCGGAGCTAGTTTGATTGCTTCAGGGCGAGTGCCCACCACAATAATAATTGGCCTCATCTTCTCTTTCTCTCATTCTCACTTTTTTGAAGTAAATAACCTCTCAAAGATAGCAAAGGGGGGGAAGAATGCAAGTAAGGCGCGCTTTGCGTTAGTTCAAATAGACGATAGCAGCCTTATCTTTTAATTCTTTTTCAAGCTGATGCAAGTGCTCAGCCTTGCGTTTGTCTTGAAGTTCGCGTTCAATTTCAATATAGCGTTCATCAAGTGTTTTGAGTCGGCGGTTTTGTTTTGCTAAAAGCTTAATAACTTTAAATTGCTGATCAAGCTTGAATGGCTTTGAAACTTGTCCCACTTCCATGCTTAGTACGAAGGAAAAATTTGTTCCAATTTCTTCTTTTTCAATGAGTCCTAAATCATGCCATGAAGCATCATGTGATTCAATGAATTCATTATAATTTTTTATTTTATGAGCCGGGACTGTACAAATTGAAAGGTGATATGCTTCTGGAAGGTAGGCTGGATGATCAAAGTGAAATTTTTCAACCTCTTGTGATGTTATGAGCAGTCGTTCACTCAGTTGAACTCGTCGCACATTTTCAGATGCAATCAGTCGACCAAGTTGATTTTTATAGATTGCAAGAGAAAATCCACTTTCTCTCAGTTGCTCTTCAAACTCTTCATCTCTGATGCTGGTCAAGTTATTTTGAATTTTAAAAGCAATAAGTTGTCGTTCTATATCGGCTGCCGTTGGAAGCATATGCAGCTCGCCAGCTTTTTGGATAAGAAGCTCTTCCATAATGAGTTCATCAAGTGTGTAGTTTCCGCCTTCTTTTGAAATTCGTGCCAACGTAAGGTCTGATTGCAAAATATTAGCTCCATTTACGCGGCAAACAATTGCATCAATAGACCAGCGTCTACGTGAGGGCTCTTTTTTTGGAGCGCTTTTCTTCATTTGGGCTGTTGTCGCAGTGCTCACCATGTCAACTCGTTCAATAGGTGGAGTTTTTTTTGAACGTGATGATACTTTTGATTTTTCAAAGTTAGTTACGATGCTTTCTTCTGTAGCTGCTAAAGAAAATATTGTTAGGTTTGCAAGTAGGAAAATTACATTTTTTTTATTCATGATGGACCTCGATTTTATATCGTTATCAGTCTTTTTTAGCGTAACAGTCTTTGAACAGCATACGTTATAATTGCCTCACCTGACAAGCTCGCTCACGAAAAAAGGCGAGCATTAATAAGCTCGCCTTTTTTCGTAGTTATTATCGAATTAATTTATGCACCGACTACTGAGTCCATTTCGTCTTCTAGTGACATATTGTCCATTTGGTCAGCGTCGCCTTGAGGAGTTTCTTGTTCTTTTGTATTGAAGTAATCTTCATTAATTGATACTTCATAAGATCCTGAAAGCGATTTCAAGCGTTCATCAAGTTTGTCTCTGAATTGATTATTTTTCAGAATACCTTCAACTTGTGTACGAATTTCATCAAGATCAAAGAACTCTGTTTCTTTAGGGTCAGCAGCACAGAAAATGTGGAACTGTTTGCCAACTTTAACTTTTCCAACACCAGGGAAATCTTTTAAGCCAAGAGCAGCATTTTTAAGTGCTTTTGGAGCAATCTCAACACCGGCTTCACCACGTGCATCTTTGCTTACGCGACCATAGTCATTGAAGCTACCAGCTGTTTCTTGTTTTGCAAGTTTTTCAAATGCTTGCATGTCTGAAGGCGCTTTTGCTTTAAATTCATCGGCTGCGGATTCGCTATCAAATGCAACGGAGCAAACAAGCACGCCACCCGCAACTTTCACATAACGGTCTTTATTTTCTTTGTAGTGTTTTTCAATGTCAGAATTTGTTACTTCAATGCTGTCAAAAATTCTCTTTTCAAAGAATTGGACAAGTAGTGAACGCTTAACAAGCTTGAGCATCTCTTCTAATTCTTTAGTAAATGCAGGATCTTTTTCTACATTATTCTTTTGCGCATCAGCAATGATGAGTTCTTGCTTGACCATTTCATCAAGGAATTTGCGCTTGATTGCAAGTGGAAGCGCATCAGCACCGCCAGCGCCGCGCCAGAAAGGGTTTGCTTGAAGAACTTGTGTGATGCTCTTCATGAAATCGGATTCATTAATAACCGGTTTGCCATTAATGCTGCACAAGGTTGTTCCTCCATCAGAATCCGCGTTTGGTACTTGAGCAACAGGGGCAATTTTTTCATCTTTGCTTGATTTGCTTAATGAACCACAGCCGGCAAAAAGCGACAATGCAATGATCATTACCGATCCATGGGTAAGTAACATGTTGGTTGTTTTCATAGGGGTCATTATCCTTCCGATATTGTTTATTCCCGTACTTTCAAAATCAAAAATCAGTATGAAAAAATAAAGAATGCTACGATAATTCGTATCACAAATTATCGTAGCATAGCATGTTAATTTTGCAAGAAAGAGCTGTGGTAGAAAATTTTATAATTGTTTCATGGGCACTTGATTCCCGGGACGTTTACTATTGCCAGCAATGCGCCACTTCCAAGGCCAATAAGAGAGCCCAGAATAAAATAACAAATCACTAGAACAAGGACGCAATCTTTAGTGCACAGCCAACAGGTTTTGCGTCGTTCTTGAGTTGCTTCCGACTTGCCTTCAATAAATAATTTATCAAGAAGTGGTTCGAATATTGCAAAAGCGGTATCAACTTCTTTTTTTGTTGCCATAAGTTTTTCATTAAGTGGATGATCACCGCCTCTTTTTGGACTGCTCATTTTTTCTTTAGACGGAATTTCACCAAGCCAGAGTTCAGTTTCATTTCTTAAAAGAGCTATTATATTAAAACCATAACGACGCTCTTGGTGTTCAAAATATTGTTTGAGTATGTTGCCTAAGGCTGTTTTATAAAGAGCAAGAGCATTAGGTTTTTCTAGATCTATTCTATAAATACCAAATTTGTTTAAATCACGAGAAAGAATGTTTATTCCATCTAGTATTGCTTGAGTATTTTGAGCAGATAGATCTTCAGCATACTCAAGACCGCTTGTTTCAATTAAATCTTCTAGAGAGTCCCAACTCCAATTTTGAGTGGTTATTTTTGTATTATTTTGAATAAATTTTCCAATGCTTTCACCTGTTATAATGGAAACTTTTGTATTTTCAGTTGTAAAAGGTTCAGGCTCCACGCTGACTTCATACTCGCCATTGCTTTCAGAATAATCCATCGCACTTTTTTCATTGGGTTGGAGAGTTTGCTCTTCTTCTGTTAATATCTCATCCAGTTCCATTGCTGTACCAGGATCAGTACGTTGATTATTGTCACCATCCATCATGCTCATCAGTGACGCTGGAGCAAGTATTGCGGTGCAGTACGTAATAAAACAGAAAACTTTCCAATAATGTAATTCCATCATTCCCCCCTCAAGGTTTTAAGGCCAATTATCTACAGGTATAATCATAAAAATTACTCATAAATGGTGTCAATAAAACTAAGATCTCTTATGAATAAATAAGCACTGTCTGAAATAAAACATGCATGCCTAATGAGTATTTATTGAAAAAGTGTTTTGCTGCGCTGCAAATTTACCCTGAGAGACCATGTGATAAGTTGTTTTAATCGGGCTCTCAGTTATACTTTGAAAGATGAGTAATAGTAAAATTTTTTTAAACGGTAAGGGTTTTTTTATGTCATCGCATGGAAAGATTTCATTTAGTGCAGCCGTCTTGATGGGTTTGAACATCATGATCGGTGCAGGTATTTTTATTGGTCCCAAACTTATGGCTGAGTATGCCGGTTCGTGGGGATTTTTGGGCTGGCCATTGGTCGCTATTTTACTGTTTCCAATTATGTGGAATGTTTCGCAAGCGGCCCTCATATTTCCAGGTGAAGGTGGTTTTTATACCTACTGTTCTCAGGGTATTAACCAAACGGCGGGCTTTCTTGCTATTTGGGGATTCTTTTTGGGGTACATAGGGGCGGTATCCACTCAAGCAATGGTAATCAAAGAGGTGCTTATTAGGCAGATAGGTATCGGATTTGTTGAGCAGAATCCCGTTATTTTTTATATTGGATTTTTTGTACTGCTTGCGCTGCTTAATTTGATGAGCATTGAAGTAATCAGCCGAATTCAAAGTTGGGCAACTATCTTTAAAATAATGCCACTTTTCTTTGGTGTTGCATTAATATTTTTCTACTGGTCCCCATCTGTTGCATTTCCATTGTCAGACTTATTGCGTGTTGGCTCAACCATCCCGTTTGCAATTTTCGCATACAATGGCTGGGAATGCTGCACAAGCATCGGCCATTTGATTGAAGGTGGAACTGCTCGCGTTCCGCGCGTTATGATGACCGCTTTTTTTATCACTGCAGCATTGTACACACTCTTTCACTTGAGCATGACCTATATCATGGGAACACAAAATCTTATAGCATTTGGTGCTATTGAATTCCCACGCTTTTTAGGTCTTAATAGTTCACTCACATTTGTTATTCAGACGTTGATTGCATATGCTATTTTGCTTATTTACATGAATGCTTCATACGGTTCTTGTGTTGCAAACGTTTCAAGTTTTGGTTCACTTGTGAGCCGTAAATTGGTATTTGGATCTGATTGGTTGAGTAAAACCAATGCAAATGGTCGACCAATTCGTATTATTTTCTTGCACAGCATTTTAGTTTTTTGCTTGGTGATGTTTGTAGGGGTAGAAGCGGCACTTATTGCATTTACCTGCCTTGGAATCAGCATTGCATTCTTCTTAACGCTGCTTGCACTCTTTTTCCACTACTGGAAGAATAAAAATTATCTTCAACTGTGTATTGTAAAACTTGGCTTTGCGTCATGGCTCTTCTTAAATTACTTTAACTGGACAACGTTGAGCCCAGACCCAATGATGCGTTTTGTATATTCAGCACCACTGACGGTAGGGCTCCTTGCTGGGTATGTTATGTTTAAAATTAAAAAATCAAAACATGTTTCTTCTATAAATTAAGATGTATTAAGAGCTGGTTAAGGTCATGTAAGCATTCCTTAGCCAGCTGTGATGTGTAATCAACATATGGGGCTTCAAATTCTGTTAAGATTTCAAAATGTTCTGGGCCAACGTATCCAAGTCCATATGCTCCTGCGCGTGCAACTACAGCGCCAACGGTTGCATACAAAACATACGAAGAATTTCCCTTACGAAGACTTTTTCCTTGCTTAAGCCATTTTTTCATTTTTTGTTTATCATATTCTTGGCTATAATCAGACAGATCATTTTCTGCTTGAGGTACAATGCCAAGCTTATTTTCTTCATTCAATTGAAATTGAAGGCAACAATAGATTGATGATCTTGTCGCTACAGGATTAATATTCAGCCGCTTTTCTATCGCTTGCTGTGAAATGTAATTGCATAAGTTGTTTGTTATATATTTTTTTAGAGTAGCAAGCGTATAGATATTTTCATTTTGATAAGCGTTAAAAAGATTTTCGTTGCACATTTCTTTTCGCTTTTCATTCATTTGAAAGAAATTGCATAGAGCAAGTGCTGCTTCGAGGCTATTTTTTGTTGCTGAAAGTTTAATTAGTCTATCTTCTGGAGTTTCAGCAAATGCCTGTTTGATGTCTCTTTCAAGCATGGCTCTTTTTTTTCGTTAAGTATGCCTCTCCATGAAAAAATATTTTTCCATCGCTCATCAAAGTTTATTCTTGCAAAGGCGAGTGCACGTTTAATTGATTTGTCTGAAACAAAAAGAAGATTTTCTGTTTCAGCGTTAATGGTGCTCTGTGAAAAAATAAAGGTTGCAGTCATGAGCAATAAAAATGATTTTTTGACGCTGCTCATTATAAGAACTCCTTTCATGATGATTAAACATAACTCTTACTATCCTAAAAAAGAGGAATTCAAAGTCAATGTTTTTCCCCTATTTGAGCTCAACTGAAGAGCTGTTGTTTTAATCGGCTGCTCAGCTATACTTTAAAAAATATTGCAATAAGAAGATTTTTAAATTCAAGGATATGCGCAATGCAGACACCTAAAATTCCATTTTGGATAGCTGTTGTTATCAATATAAATATTGTGATCGGAAGTGCATTTTTTTTAGGCGCTCCGCGCATCGCAGCGCTTGGTGGTATGCTCGCGCCATTGGCATGGCTTTTGTGTGGCTTACTCCTGCTCCCATTGGTATTGGTTCTTGCCTCGCTTGCTCGAGAATATCCAACAGCTGGCGGCATTTATATTTACAGTAAAGAGCGTCTTGGGGATGTCTGGGGATTTTTAAGTGGGTGGGGCTATTTTATTGGAACTGTTGCAGGTAATGCAGCTGTGATCCATGCATTTAGTCATCAGCTTCATGAATCAGCAAACATTGCTGCTTGGTTATCAGCGTGGAATATTTCAGATACTTGGGTTGATGCATTGCTGGTGATACTCTTTTCACTCTTCAACTTACTCAATGTTACTTTTTTTGAACGGTTACAGATCGCATTTACCGTTATCAAGTCAATCCCATTTGTGCTGCTTTTAATAGCGGCTCCTTTAGCCTGTAGTGTGCCGGTGGTGAGTGAAATTTCGTATGATATAAGTGGCTTGTTTTCTAGCATACCATTTGTGCTTTTTGCATACATTGGGATTGAAGCTTGCTGTGCTATTATTGATCAAATTAAGGGTGGGCATCGTGCAGGATCGCGTGCCATTTTGACATCATTCTTTATTATCGTTTCGGTTTACACTCTGTTTCAGGGAATTTTGGTTTGCAGTGGCGACTCATCGGTTGGTGCGTTTTTTAACATTTTGCATCGCTTAACAAC
>CAYSDC010000002.1:46852-48373 GCA_964429765.1 uncultured Pseudomonadota bacterium | reverse complement strand
CAAAGAGTATGGTGCATGTCTTCTGGAAATCAATAACTTACGAGTTAAGTTTCGTGTTGGCAAAATTACACCTACCAAAATTGGTCAATTTGTTACCTTATGGAAGCGTGTTGGAAATGGACCTATTCAGCCCTACGATGTATCAGACCCTGTCGACTTGTTTGTTGTAAGCGTCCGCAAAGATAAACATTTTGGGCAATTTGTTTTTCCCAAAGCCATACTTTATGAAAAAGGTATTGTGTCAAAGAATGGACTGGGTGGTAAGCGAGCTATGAGAATCTATCCACCGTGGGACATCACCGATAATCAACAAGCTCGAAAAACCCAATTGTGGCAAGTTGCATACTTTCTTGAAATCCAACCAAAGACTGTTGATACAGCTCGTCTCCAGCAATTATTTTGCTCAAAATCGCTATAACAAGCTGTTAAGGTTGAAAAATTTTTTATTTTTCAACCTATCAAAATCTCTCAAAAATAACGTACAATGCTTAAAGCAAACTCACCAACGTTGACAAGTCGAATATGAGCACTATACTACTCATCCACTTAAAAACAACGCCCCAGCAGCGTTTTTAAGAATGTCACATTATTAATTCAATAATAAGCAATAAGAATTGGTGCGCGCTATGATTTTATTTAATTCTCGACAACTCACTCGCAATTTTATCCTAATGGCTTTTTACCTTTTACTCTCAACGAGCCATGCCGCTTATGGTATGAACAAAGAGAATGAGGATGAAGTTAATTTGGGAAAGCGAACTACTCCAGAATTTCTTGTCCCCGAAATTCCGGCAAAATACGTCAAACAAGAGGCTCCCGCAACCGGCCCAGCTTCGCCTGCGCCAGTATCACCAAGAATTGATTCCTTAACATCACCATTAAGCAAAGTAGGACTAACATCGCCTGTTGGACTAAAAACGCCTAAAAAATACATCGACTCAACACCAACGCCAAAAATTTTGGATCTGTTTGTTACGAATTTCCTCCATTATGAAAAGCAGTCACCTCTCACATCATTGGTTAAATTTCTTTTCTCATTAGATGATAATGGAAAATTGAAACGCAACGATAGTGTTGTTGATCACCAAAGAGACCCACACCTGCTGTTCCCTAAGTTTTTATGGGCAGAAATCAATGAAGGGCTCTTTAAAAGCGTTTTTGAGCTTTATAGAAAATCTTGCGCAATGAGAGATTTTCATTTCTCACTGAGGGCTTGCAAAACACCTCAAGACAAAAAAAAACTTCGAAACGAAATTTCCATTCAAACTACCGACCAAGAACTACTTGACGAAATGCTGAACGCTTTCAATAAAAAGTTTCAAAAAATCAATCCAGAGACTGCTACAAAAAAAGAGTTTTTGAGTAAAGTAGACAGAATTCTAGAAACAAAATACCGTTTCAAAAATTGCGTTAATTCCTGTGATCAAAATCTTGACCAAAAACGTTGTAATACCTGTTCTCAATTCAAGTTCTCAGCAACTCAAAAAAAATGGCTTGAGACATTACTCACTCATTTAATTT
>CAYSDC010000002.1:46422-46816 GCA_964429765.1 uncultured Pseudomonadota bacterium | reverse complement strand
GCTACCAAACCATGTAGTATTATCTTCTTGGATTTTACCTTTATTGCTGGAATTCAGTCGATCAGCAGAGTTCAACTAAAATAGTAATTCGTAAATTAGATTTTAACTTCAAAGAAGAAAATTCCCTTGATCAAAATTCAGATTCATCATCGATAAACAAACCATTTAATCTCATTGCTGCCGCACAGGAACGTCTAACTTACCATGCTTCTCGTTCTCATTTTCATTATTTATTGCCTAAAATAGGCTCGCAGATGAAACAGAGCAATGCTCAATTAATTGAAGACTGTATTGAAGCTTCACCTCTTTATTATCTACTCTGTTTTAATATTCATCATCAAGAAATTAATGAACGAATAAACAACTCATCCCGCAATGCGGGATGTAATATTAA
>CAYSDC010000002.1:44264-46412 GCA_964429765.1 uncultured Pseudomonadota bacterium | reverse complement strand
AACAAAATAGTGTTCAAAGAGCTTACTCATGCTTGCAAGAAGAAGAAGAAGAAGAAGAAGGAAAAAAAGGAAAAAAGAATCTTAAAATATCCTATTAGTTAAATGTGTCGATGAAAGCAACAACTTCAAATGAACGAATAAAAAATATTTGTCAGGGGCGTTATGAGCCTGTTAATACGGTACAAAATTCTATAATGCTTGGAGAATTGGTCAGAGATCTCGTGGATGAATATAAAAATTGTTTGCAGGTTGCAAGCTGCCTATCTCAGGAAGACTCCAGTTTATTAACCAAAATGGCATGTGCTCGTAATATACTGATGCAAACATTCGACCAAATCACGCACTATCTTATTCGGTCGCATCAACAAGAATGCTTTGAAGATCAATTGATGCTGGAAGCTGATCTTAATGTGTGTTCGTATGATTTTAAAGACTTAATTTTAATCGCACTTATGATAAAAAATGCACTATCTCTTGATACTTGCTCCTTTGATAATAATATTATTGTCGCCAAGCAGAACCACATTGAGAACATTGTATACGAGTTGCACAAGCTTAAACAAAAATATGAGCTTGGAGGTGGACATATGGACCGCACATTACCTTATGCGGTAAAAGTTGGAGCTGATGAGCATGTCGTAACAGAAGCTCATAATCTAGTATTCAATCCAACTACGGGAGTTAGCTTTCGTGATTGGTTTATTTATGATCAAGTGGGAAATTATACATCGCATAAAAATGCAACCGTTTTCCCAGCCTGCTTCAATGTAGAGTTTTGGTCACGATATGTTTTAAGGCTCCTTGCACAAAATTCGGCTGATCGAGATGTTTGTTGCTATGATTCTGGCAAACGAGTAAAAGAACAAGATGGCAGCTGGAAACGGATGATTGTTTTTCAACATGAACATTATGTTGGATGTAAAAGCGGAAATGACTGCCCATGCAATCAAAATTCAACCATGTATGTTACCGCTATCATTAGAGAAGAAATCATCGATATAACTGGAGATCCAAACGATCAAAACAATATCTTACGGTCATTGATATCGCTCTACCCTCTTGCTGTTTATTGTTTGGACTACAAGGATGGTAATTTACTTTTGAATGGAGAGCATATCGGCAGTGATGACGATTTGGCACGATTAATACCAAATTATCTTGATTACAAGAGAATGCCAAATGCAGATCAAGGACTCGTGTATGATCAACAGGGAAAACCACTCTATGAAGAAGTAGCTCTTTCGTATGATGCACTACATGTAGCCTTATTTGAAGCTTCTACCAAATTGACTGGTAAGCAAAAAAATAAAAAAACAATTGCTGGAAATATTGACTCATCACTGATAGAAATTACCGATCATCAGAGCAAAGAAGAATATGCTCTTGTCAAAGTTGCACAAGGTATTGTTGTCAAGATTCTTAAAAATCAATTGATAAAATTATCGAACATCAATTAACGATTAAAATTAACATGATCAAATAAAAGAGGTTTTGATTTTCTTACAACCTCTTTTATTTGGACTAATATTTGATTCAAATTCTTGAAGTAATATGATTTCAACCTTTTTCATCCATTTATTTCATGTTTATACTGCACATTACAAAAAATTTTGATGCTTATCATTGCTCTATTTAATAAAACTTTGTATAAAAAAAGACAACCTCTAGTTTTTTTCAGATTAATTCATTAGTTTTGTTCCTAGAGATAGAAAACACAGCCAAAATATAACTACGTTAAAGGAGCTCCTAAGCCATGGCTTATACCGTTAAATCTAAAAAGAGTGGCAAGATGTACTCTTTGCATTCCAAAGAAGTAAAACTTGCTGGTGATCGTAAACAAAGAATTTATTATTTCGCAGGGGAAGCAGGACCAGATGCACTTGATGCATTACCTGCTGGATATGAAGTTATAGAAAATGCGCGCACAGGCTTACCTATGTTGCGCAAAAAGAAATAATTTCTGCTGCATACAGCAAGCAAAGTTAATAAGATGGGCTCAGCTTGTAACGCTGAGCCCATCTTATTAACTCAATATTTCAGAAGTTCTAACTCAAGCATACAATCAAAAAATCATACTAATTTTAATTTTTTAAAAACATTATCCCAATCCTGCCGGGATTTGAAATCGCGTACTATTGCGCTATGAGC
>CAYSDC010000002.1:37692-44194 GCA_964429765.1 uncultured Pseudomonadota bacterium | reverse complement strand
AAAATGCTGTATATTTTTCATATTTTTTACCGCCCAAGGTCTTTTAAATTCTGCGCTATCATTGATAACAACCAGCGTGTATTTTAATTCAGGAAATTTTTTTTGAATAAGATAATTAAGCTTTATTGCTTCATTTTTTTTGATATTTGTTCTGAAGAAATAAATATGCTTTTTTGACTTAAGAACCCTATAAAACCGATCAATGCGGCGATAGTATTTATCTCTCACCCGCTTATAATCATCCAATACCTTACCATCAGTTTTGAAATCATGAACAAAGTTAATTCTATAATTTGTATCAAAAGCTTTGTGGTTAACTGAAGAAGCAGGTCGCTCTGTAACCACTAAATTTTCTAATGCCAAAAAATCTTTAAAATCTGTCTCTAAAGCCTTATAAATAGACGAAAACTCTGAAACACACCAATCAAAGGGAAAAAATGCTTCGACCAGCTTTTTCTTCTCAAACTGAATTGCAGGACCACAATTCATTCCTAAACTGATAAAAACTTTATTTTTTTTAAACTCCGCTCGATCTTCATTCTCAGCATTAAGCCAAAGCGGGTCACGATTATCGCCTTCTCCTCGTAATTTTTCCAATGCATGGTACAACTTACCAATTTCAATATCTTCTCGATTAGAATCAATGACCACTGCTTTTCTAACAATTTTATGGCCAGTTTCAGGTAAACAAACGGATACCATCAAACCGCACCACAAAAGAGCGAACCCTAGAAGCACTCTTATATTTTTTGGTGACAAACATACTGTCATGATAAAAAGCCCTTTCTCATATTTTTAACACCGACATCACATGTATTGTATTTTGCAATGTAAATTTTATAAATATCATTATTGAGTTCTAATTTTCAATGATTCCAGGTTTTTTTCACATCTTTGAATCGTTTAAGAGAATGTACTCAATATATTAAAATACTAGGCTTATATTTGAACTTTTATTATTTCTTTGTATATTCTTGATCTTAAATATAACATCAACTGTTAACTTTTTTATCAATGGTTTGAGTGCATATGATTAAAAAAATTAAATCTAATTTAAAATCTGGTTTTACCATTGCCCTCATCTCAATTCCACTATCAATCTCCTTAGCCGTAGCATCGCAAGTTTCCCCTGTGCAAGGAATCATTACTGCTGTATGGGCAGGATTAATCGCCTCAATGTTTGCAGGGAGCAATTTTAATATTATTGGCCCAACCGGTGCACTATCCGGCATTATTGCTTCATATGTTTTCACTCAGAGAATTGAATCGGTAAGCATGCTTGCAATTGTGTCTGGAGTAATTATTTTAAGCGCATACATTCTGCATTTTGAACGCTATTTGATCTTTATTCCTTCAAGCGTTATTCACGGCTTTACGCTTGGTGTTGCAGGAATTATTGCTCTCAGCCAAATAAACTTTGCCTGCGGACTATATAATTTACCAACGCATAACGAGTTGATTAAAAATCTGTGGGAATCAGTAATTCATATGCACCAAGGATCTCTGGAAACATTTCTCATTTTTATAATTTTTTTTGTTGCTCTTTTTTTTATGCGAAAATTTTTGCCGATGATTCCTGGTATCGTAATTTTTTCTCCACTGGGCATCATACTCGGCTACATCGCAGCCGATTGGCTCAACCTTGCAACGCTTGGCAGTAGTTATGGCAACGTACAGGCAAAATTCTTTCAAGTACCAACATTCTTAATCTCTCAGCAACTTATATGGTGTGCATTCACCGTTGCCTTAATCGCTATTCTTGAAACAATGCTTTCAGCAAAAATTGCCGATAACTTAACAAAAACAAAACATAAAAGCCGTAGTGAATTGTTTGGATTGGGAATGGCAAACATCGCATCAGGACTTGCTGGTGGCATTCCTGCGACCGCAGCATTAGCGCGCACAGTACTCAATATTAAAACAGGTGCCACCGATAAAATGTCAGCTACGCTCAGTAGCATTTTTATCGCAATAATTTCGCTCATATTTCTTCCATATTTCAAATTTATGCCTATGGCTGTAATTGCAGCAATTCTCGTCAATGTCGCTGTAAATATGGTTGAAATGGAACACTTTGGAAGACTATTTATTCATGATAAAACCAATTTCTGTATCTCACTTCTTGTTGCTCTCATTACAATATATAAAGATCCGATTATTGGAATCTTAATTGGGGCTTCAATTTCGTTACTCTTATTTGTTGAGAAATTATCAGATGGATACTACGAATTATCAGTTCAACACGCCGAAAAATCTCCCGAACTCATCAAAGATTCATCATTAGAACTATTGGCAAAAGATTCAGATATTTTTATCTATACTATACGAGGGAAACTCTCATACATTAATAGCCAAGCCCATGTAATACGCTTTGAAACAGATTTAAAAGAATACAAGAATATCATTTTAAATTTACGTGAAGTTTATTTTATAGATATCGATGGAATCGATGCACTTGATGAAATTATTGAAATTGCACGAAAGCAAAAGAAGAAAATTCTCATTGCTCAGGCAAATCCGTTAATTGAAAATTTACTCAAAAAAATTTCACATCAATACTCTACTCTAGAAGCAAACAACTTGTTATTCAAAAACACTACCGAAGCATTACAATACTTGCATACCGCAGAACCACGAGTAAGTATAGAATAAATAGAACAATATTTAATATTTTTTTAAAAAATTAGATACGCTTAAAAAAAGAAGACCTATGAAGCAAAAATTGAATAAACTCATATTCATCATTTCTATTTTTTTTGCAATATCACTCAATGCTCAAGAATACCGAGTTTCAGTTGCAATTTTGTTACATCAAAAAGAAATAACCGAACCTCTTAAAAAGAGGCAACAAGCAATAAAACAATTTTTTAGAGATATAGCTCAACCAAAAACACCTTTAAAACAGCAATACAAAAATAAGCTAAAGACTATTCTTAATGCACTTGAAAAAAATGGACTTGGAAAAAAAGGTTGGGGAACATTAAATAGAACCAAAACCCCTTTCCATATTACATTAGCCTATATCGATGATCTTCTTGATGAAACAAAACTCAATGAACTTAAACAAGCACTTACACGTGCAGCTCAACAAATATCAATAAAACTTTCCAGCGGGTTGGGAAACTTTTATATCGAAGGATCGCCTTTCTTTATTGGTGAACATGGCTGGGTAGCGTACCCTGTAACTCAACCCTGTCAAAACCTGCACAGAATGGCAGAAATAATCTTAGATATGATCCACAAACAAAACATTAAGACGAGCGATAAGCCATTTTATCCCCATATTTCGATAGGCCTTATCGGAAATATGAGATACCCGCCAGACGCAGCTGAAAAAGAAAATCCTTTTTATGCTCAATTGCTCAAAAATCATGCAATTGCTCCTCATAACTCGCTCTGGTCTGGTATAAAAGCTGTGATAACAGATGATGGATTTATTGCGAAAAGAATCAAATGTAATGTTAAAAACTTCACGTTAAAAATCCATGATAAAAATAGCAAAAAAGATTTCGAGCAAATCTATGAATTGTCATCAGGCATGATGGCACAACTTCTTATTCTAAGAAACAAACTTGAGTATTTAAAATCAAAACTTTTATTGCTGAATAATCGACTAAAAGCTCTCAAAGCACAGCTTACACCATAAGTTATTAAAACATGCTATAATCCAACAACACTAGACCAATCAATTCTATAATTTTTTTAAACCACAAAAATAAATCATGAACAAGCAAAACCTAGCAACCTATCAAAAGCTCTGTACGGAGTTTTATGACTTAGTACGGCATCCATACGCCCAACAAGCGCTTAACCTATACATGAATTATGCCAAACAGGCAGATGGCCCTATCTTAGAGCCCATGTGTGGCACAGGTCGATTTCTTATTCCAATGCTCCAAGCTGGATATGACGCTCAAGGTTTTGATGCTTCAGAGTATATGCTTGAATGCTTCAGACAAAAATTTGCAGCTATCAGTGATAAACCGGCTCCAGTCTGGCAAGAATTTGTGCAAAATTTTAGCAGCCACAAACGCTATCAATTAATTTTTGTCCCCTACGGATCATGGGGCCTGATAACTAACCTTGATGACTGCAAAAAAGGTTTGGAAACTATGCACCATCATCTGGCACCAGGAGGAAAGTTTGTTATCGAAATAGAGACCATTGCATCACTCCCTGTCCCATGTGGCATCGAACGACGTGGCGTACAAACAAGGACTGATGGATCAAAAATTGCTTTAACCACAATGACCTCCTATGATTCAGAATCACAAATATTCAATTCGCTCTGTCGTTATGAATCAATTGTTGAAAATAATATCGTTACAACGGAGACCGAAAACTTTCAGCAATACCTCTATCACTTTGATGAAATGGATCAATTATTGGCAAATGCTGGATTTAACTCTATCAAAAAATATCAAGATCATGTGCTCAACCCTGCAATAGATCGTACAACACACATACTGATCTATGAGTGTACCAAGTAACAATGTACTTATTTCTATTTTTTATTTATATTATCCCAATAACCAATGGGGAGCCTCTATGCTTAATTTCTTTTCTTTCATTAAAGAAACGCCAGACCTTGTCTTTTGGGCAACCGCGCTCTTTGGCACCACACTTTTTTTCTTGCGATTATGCGCCACACTTATAGGCAGTACAACTGATGATATGGCCGAATTTAACCATTCTTTTGCTGATGATGGAGAAATGCACCATAGCTCAACAGGATCATTCAAGCTCTTTACCGTACATTCAATTTCAGGATTTTTTATGATGTTTGGCTGGGTTGGACTTGCATGCATTAAACAGTTGGGATATAGTCACCCAACCTCTATTCTTATTGCATTGATGGCTGGAACAACCGCCATGGTGCTCACTGGTCTCATTTTTAAAGGTGCAATGTTACTGGTCAGCTCCGGCACTCATTTTGATATAAAAAAAACAGTTGGTCTTGTTGGTACAGTTTATCAACGCATTCCCAATACTGGGCAGGGAAAAATTCAACTCGTTGTCGACGGTGTGACTCGAGAAGTACTTGCTCAATCGCTTAATCATTGCGCAATTGATTCATTTAAGTTGGTTAAAGTCATAAAATTTCTTGATCATGAAATTGTGCTCGTTCAAGAAATTAATTCATAAAACAGAAAGAACTTCAGGATGTTCGATTACATTTTAATTGCTTGTGCGCTTTTTGCACTCTTCATTTTTTTTACACTTTTCTTCCTTGCAAGTTGCTATAAACGTTGTTCATCAAACAAAATTTTGGCGGTCTACGGCAAAATAGCTGGCGAGCGATCGGTTAAATGTTACCACGGAGGCGGTGCTTTTATTTGGCCACTTATTCAAGACTATTCATTTCTTGATTTGACACCTATGACGCTACACATTCCGCTCAAGTCTGCACTGTCTCAGCAGAATATTCGTATCAACGTACCAAGTACTTTTACAGTTGCTATTGATACAACGCCTGAAGCAATGAATAATGCGGCGGTTCGATTACTCTCACTTTCTCGTAAGGATATTGAGCTGATGGCATCGGAAATTATTATCGGCCAATTGCGTTTAACCGTTGCGTCATTGATGATTGAAGAGATCAACCAAGATCGCGAACGCTTCTTGCTTGAAATTAGAAATCACATTGAATCAGAACTCAAAAAAATTGGTCTCATGCTCTTGAACGTGAATATCACCGATATCACCGATGAGTCCGGCTATATCGAAAGCATTGGTCGCAAATCAGTAGCTACTGCGCTGAACCAAGCAAAAATTGATGTTGCTAACCAAGAAAAGACAGGTGAAATTGGCAGAGCAGAGGCTGAACAAGAACGAAGGACACAAGTTGCAACTTATAATGCACAAGCTGTCCAAGGTGAAAACGAAGCAAAAGCAAAGATTGCAAGCGTCAATGCCGCACTCCTTGAACAAGAAGCTGAAGCCGCACAGCGTGGTCAGATTGCACAACAAAATGCGTATGCCCAAATTAATAAAGCAAAAAGCTTGGCTGAATTACAACGTCTCGAAGCGGAAGAGATTGTACCTAAGGAAATTCAACGTCGCATTATTGAAATTGCAGCGGCTGCAGATGCTGCTAAACAACGTTTAGAGGCAGAAGGTAAAGCTTCTGCAATCTTACAAATCAAAGAAGCGGAAGCGGAAGGTATTCGTAAGGTCCTCACCGCTCAAGCAGAAGGTTATAAACTTTTAGTGCAAGCATGTGGCAATAACAGTCAAGATGCTGCTACCATGCTTATGATTGAGAAACTTCAAGAGATTGCAAAAATTCAAGCCGAAGCAATCAAGAATCTTAAGATCGATAAGATCACCGTTTGGGATAGCGGCTCTCAAGACAAAGGAAGTTCAACCGCAAACTTTGTCAGCAGTATGGTAAAAACATTACCACCATTGCACGAAATTGCTGCAATGTCTGGCATCAATTTGCCTGCCTATTTAGGTGATTTAAATAAACCACAAGAATCGATGAATCACGATAAATAAT
>CAYSDC010000002.1:35496-37682 GCA_964429765.1 uncultured Pseudomonadota bacterium | reverse complement strand
AAAGGCCGGTCATCTCATTGATCGGCCTTTTATTCTATGTTTTCCTATAATATATTTACAGGATTCTATTTCCAACGCTATCATTATGGGTACTATTCTTAATAGAAGGTCAGCCATTTACCGATTCATATCTTATAAAGGGGAAGTGATGAAATTATCTTATGGCCGCATGCTGCTCATCACCGCATGCTGTTTTGGTGGCATTAACCCGCCATTATTGACAACTATGTATGCACTACAGATAGATAATCTTCATACACCACAACCCTCAAGGATAACCGATGAACATCAAAGAATTTTAGACAAACTTAATCAAGCAGACGCCCTGCGCTATGCTGCACAAAAAGGATTACAGAAGACCGTTACATTGTTGCTTAAGCAAGGAGTCGATGTAAATGCTCAAGATCTTTACGGCAGAACCGCGTTACACCTTGCAACGTGGAAAGGGCACGCAAAGATCGTTAAAATATTGCTCAACGCAAAAGCCGACGTCCATACATATAACCGTGATTTCTGGACGCCACTATTTTTTGCGGCTCGATATGGTCATGCTGACATTGCAGAGTTACTCATTAAGGCTGGTGCTGATGTCAGTGCCAAAGACATTTATGAATGGTCACCACTCTACATAGCAGTACGCAACCAACAACCAAAAATCATCAACGTTTTGACTGCTCATGGTGCTGACATCAACACACGAAATCGTTATGGCAGCAGCATGCTTCATTGGGCAACAAAACAAGGATTTAAAGACGTTGTCCAAGCAGCTCTCAACGCTGGTGTTGATACCACTATTCGAGATAATCTTGGCAGAACAGCACTCTATTATGCTGAACCTCATGAGCAAATGACTAAACTATTCATGAATAGTCGTCCAATTGTACAAACTGCGGACAGAAAAAATCTCATGCCTCTTGGAATTGCAGCACAATCTGGAAATGCTGAAAAAGTGAAAATTTTACTCGCTCAAGGTGCTGAGGTTAATAGACTTGACGGTTATGGCTGGTCAGCTCTGCACTATGCAGCACGTAGTGGTCACACCGCTATTGTTAACGTATTACTCGATCATAAAGCTCGCATTAATGTACGCAATGGCGATATGAGCACAGCTCTTCATATCGCTGCGCATGCCGATAAACCTGATGTTATTGCACTGTTATGCACCTATGGAGCTGACGTTCATGCTCAAAATAATGCTCTGATGACTCCTCTTCACTATGCTGCAATGTCAGAATACCCAGACTCCACGAGATATTTACTCGCAGCCGGCGCAAACATACATGCACAAGATTTCAATGGTTTTACAGCATTGCATAATGCGGCAGAATATGGACATGCTAAGATTGTTAAAAAATTACTCAAAGCTGGCGCTCATGTAAATGATAAAAATTTATATGGCTGGACCGCACTTCACATTGCCACATGGTGGGGATATCAAGATATCATTGAACAATTACTTGCTGCACACGCAAATACCAATGCCCAAAATATTTTTGGCGAAACCGCACTCAATTACGCTGCCGGTGCGGGTCAATACGATGTTGTTACATGGTTAATTAACCGTGGGGCTCGTACTAATATTAAAAATCTTGATGGGAAACGACCATTGGATAGAGCTGCACGATCTGGATATACCGATATTGTAGATTTCTTACTCGCACATGGCGCTCCAATCAATGCACTTGATAATTCCGGCAGAACTGCACTCCATGAAGCTGCAAAGCGCGGCCACCTGATAACTGTTGAACATTTACTGGCGACACAAGCAGATACTACAATTCAGGATAAATATGGAAGAACGCCACGTGATATCATGTACCAAACGTGGCCTAACGAATTATTTACCGGCTTTTAGTTCTTTAACAACATTCAGAACTTTTTCAGCATGAGTTGCAACATCAACACTTGGTAAAATTGAGGTAATATTTCCTTGAGGATCTATCACAAACGTCATACGGTACGGAATAGGAATAAAGAACCAATTTTTTGCACCATATTTCTTTGCAACAGATTTTTTTGTATCACTCAAAAGTGTAAATGGTAAATTATATTTATCTTTAAATGCTTTGTGCGATTTTGGTGAATCGTAATTAATACCAAGGACAACAATATCCTGCTTTTCCAACTCACTAAAATTATCTCTTAGTTGGCATGCCTGCTTTCTGCAGCCAGGAGTGTCATCTTTT
>CAYSDC010000002.1:9374-35486 GCA_964429765.1 uncultured Pseudomonadota bacterium | reverse complement strand
AAAAATAGAGAACAATATATTTTCCCTTGAATTCACCCAATGTACGCATTCTATGATCTTGATCTGGCAACAAAAATTCTGGTGCTGCGCTTCCTACAGTCAAAGCATGTGCTCCGAATATTCCCATACACATTACTATTCCTAACAAACTACGTTTTATTATGTTCATTAATAAACCCTTTTTATAAAAAATTTTGACCCTATTGTTTGTTCTATTATTGTCGATGAGTATAAAATTATTAGGTATACTATAGTCGTAAATTTTTATAAAACCTATACAAACATACCAAGTAGTAGGAAATAAACAAAGCTATGCGCGTCAGAACATTATTAAATCCACTAAGCTGCCCTCAAAGATTTTCAAAACAAAAATGGACAGAAATTTTTCCCAACTTCACCGGTACTCTTGATGTTGAAATTGGTTTTGGCACCGGTAGCTTTTTGGACCAGTATGCAACCGCAAACCCAACTCATGCTTTAGTTGGGTTTGAAATACGAAAAAAGTTAGTTGATTGGGCGCAAGAAAGAATCACTGCTCAAAAACTTGAAAATGTCTTTTTAGTATGGGGGAACGGTACATTTGGACTTCACGATATGTTCGAAGATAAAAGCATTGATCGCCTCTTTGTCTTTCATCCAGACCCATGGCCCAAAAGAACTCATCATAAACGACGAGTTCTTAATCAAGATTTCTTGACCTTAGCTTACACAAAACTCAAGCACAATGGCCGCTTGTATGTTGCGACTGATGTCCCGGAACTTTGGGATTTCATGCTCAAAAATATTCTTATTTCAAAAAAGTTTACCCCTATCCAAGATGATTATTTTTGGTCAACGTTTTATAAAACGAGATGGAAAGAGATGAGTGAAGAACACAATCGTTCACTCTTTTTTGGAACATTTCAAGCGATTGAACACCCCGATAGCCCTATTTCTATCTAAAACAAGGGCCTTTTTGCTCAAGCTTATGCTTTAATTGCCTCGCCCCCCCTCCTCATCCAAATGGCCCATTTGTAATTATTTTATCCATTTGTTATTATTACTTAACTAATACAAGTCGACATAGATATTCAATTTGAAAATGGAGGTTTTCATGATTTTTCGCTTATTTTTCAGACTTTTCGTTACTATTTTCGCTATCTCTGTGGCATCTGTTCATTCAGATATAGATATTCGTTACTTGCGCGGCTCTTATGCAAACTTGAAAGAGACACAATTTTCTATACTGCATGGCGCTGCAGCAAAGAAAAAATTAACAAACCTTTTTCTTTTTAACAGTAACCAAACGGAAATTGAAAAACTTGTTAAACAACTCTTTCATCAGATTAATGGTCAACTAGTACCACCTGCAGCCATCAGCCGCCCTGCTTCGTATTTATCATTTCATACACTTGGGCTACTTGTTGCCGCAATGCATCAAAATTTCCCCAAATTACTCGTACAAGATCTGAAAAAAACTATCACAGAATTGTATGATGCCAAGGCTGCTGCTGAGTTTACTCCCGAAAATTTGCTGGCTGAAGCAACACAAGCGAGAATCAAAAAAAATAAAACGCGCTTTACTCGAGAGCTTGAACTATTTTTTAAAACACTTTCCACTGTTCTTGCCAAGCCAGAATATAACTATGATGCCTATGCAGCAGTTTTAGGACTCCTTTATGTAAAAGCGGGCTCGCTTAATGATCTTGATTTATACTATCAAGGTCTTGCAAAAGGCTTTAATATCGAAGTGGATAAACTTTTTAATTTAAATAAAATTGATAATAATGTGTATAGTCATGATATCGTTGTTGAACTCTTTAAAAGCTTACAATCAAGCTTCATTAATAGCGATTTTGCAGAAAATCTTGCCAAAACTCCACTAAACTTTGAAGAGGCAATCTGCTCGATGCTCTTAATAAACAAAGCTGGCAATAATCTTCCTCAAGAAATTGGCTATTGCGGTGGCGTTATGTTCGAGAAGCATGGCTATCCAGACTGCTTTGAAACATCATTACGCAACGTTTTACAGGCGCTGACATTTGACTCGAATACTGGATTATGCTCACTTGAAAATTTAAAAAATTATGGGATAAATCCTGACGCCATCGATGAAGGGCTCAAACGTTTTTATACTCTCCCTATTACAACTGAAAAATATACCGTCTCTCCATGTGATCCGGCCCAAGCGGGAGATATGGCATGTCATAATGCATTCAGTGCCGTTGTCAGCAATCGCCCTTGGGTTACTTATGCACACCATATCAATGGAGACAATTCCAAGTCGATCTATTTAAAGCTACCTTCAAATGAAGATTACCAACCATTTCTTGCAGCTTCTCAAGAATCAAACATTCAGTCAGATAGCAATGGTTGCTGTAAAGTAAAGAATATCACCTTATTACCAGCTCATGATCAAAATGAAAATAAAACTTATGAAGTAAAATCAACGCTCAAAAATTTTATAATTGTCTTAGATCAGCTCTTAAAACTCAATTTATTCACTGATCCGAATAATACTTTGGAAAAAATATACTGGAATAATGATTTTGAAGAAAAACAGTTTGAGCGCATTGCACAACGGTTTAATTGGCAATATGAGATAAGCGCTCATTGCGATACGACTGTTAAGATAAGTAAATATAGTTATTACTCGTTTTCTATAAGATTCCATCACAACGTACACACTGAATACAAAGTAATTAAAAATAATTCACAAGAACATTTAACCCAACTTTCAGTTTTTGAAATAGCTCCAGTTAATAAACTTTTTACTTATGCAACATGCGCAAGTATCGTACGTGATGAAGACAAAACAAAGCTGTTTGATCAAAACCCAGAACACCCATTTTCAAATGATCTTCTCTATTTTTGCGATATGGAAAATCCAACTAATCGTTACGAAGTTTTCAAAACTATCGTTACACAGAAAACAATTACACCCGCCCAGCAGGCCCTTGCAAAAAAGATTCTCCTTTTCCCTTCCCCAATAGACGATTACTACCATAGAAGCATGGTTATTCCCATATTCACAACAAACATTGATGTATGCAAAAAGCTTGCCCAACAGGATAATCCTGTGAAAATATTACTCCTTACCATTGGAATGTTACATGACGATAAAAAAATTATAAGTGCACTACTCAACGCATCAACCACCGATACTAAAATAGATATAGATTGGGAATTTCTCTGTAAACATATTGTGAAACATAGTGAACAAAAGTTTGTTTTGTCACTTATCGAATCATTAGCAATGTACAAAGATAGGAATGTGATTGGAACATTATTATCAAAATTTCTTGAAGCATGCCCGAACAAACAAGAAAAAGAAAAAATTTTCAAAAAGATAGATTCGCTATTGAAAAATGAAGCACTTGAAACCTCAACGAAAACTTCTTTAAATATAGCAATTGATCGAGAGAAACTCTCCTTATGTCAGGACAATCAATCTCGAGACGAGATTGCATTAAAAATATTCCAATACTGCTGTAATGATAATACTTTCAGGATTCACACGCAACAGCTTTTGAATGTTTTTGATCTTCTACTCAGCAAGCAATATCCAGTTGAATCGATCATTGAACATGCTCTACCAAAAAAAAAGAGTCTTCATTTTTTTTGTGATACATTTGTATCTGAAAAAGAATTAAGCCTTTTTAAATGGCTTGCTCAAAAAGGCTTAGAACTCCCCGAAGCTTGCAATGTTGCCATAAAGGGGTTAGAAAAAGGGAACCCCAAAGCTTATGATATCTTTTCTCTTTTAATCAAGCAGAAATTACATGTTGATCAGATCATCGAAGCAGCTCTATCGGCCTTTGATAATTACGACAGCAAAGTCAATTCGTTATCACTAAAGCTATTCGAATTTCTTATAGAAAATGGCTTTGCATCTTCGCAAATTGCTCAAAAAATTACTGAAAACTTAGCCACACCTCAAAATTTTTTTTCTAATTTGAACACCTGTTTGCTAAAAAAAATCAACTTACTCCTTCTGCTTCTGGAAAAAAATCTTGAAATCGACCAGATATGTCAGGCAGCTGCCACTTTATTTATCAATAATAATGTTCAACCGGCTATGAAAATATTTAATATGCTCCTGGAAAAAGGCTACGGACGGAAAGAATTCTTGTATGCGATATTTCAAAAACCTGAAGCAAAAATTAGTCATAGTTATGATTATTCAGAAATCCCTTTGAATAAACTTTTAGATAATGATTTTGACTTTGTAAAATCTGAAGCTTTAACTGCAGTTGATAGTGAAAATAGTATCCTTGTTCGAGGAGCCTTATCTGTCTTTAAAAAACTTATAGAGAAAAATAAAGTATATGAAGAAGCTTTGCAGTGCGTAGAAAAAACAATCACATCTTCGGATCCCACTATAAAAAATGCTGCCCTAGATTTGCTGTATGCAATTTATCAAAAGCAAAATAAATCTGACAAAACTTATCCTGCTCTCTTGGAACGCATTACTTTGGCATTACAACAAGGCATTTCAGAAAATATTAGCCTTTCGACCACTGGTCAAAATCTTCTCCAATCAATTATAGAAAAAGGCTTGGCATTTGAAACAGGATTGAAAATAGCCCAAGCCTATCTAGAAAAAGAGAATCGGTTCGATATAGATTTCTCATTGAGATTATTTAGGGTTTTTGCAGAAAAAGAGATATACCTTCCTGAGTCACTTCGTGCAGCTCAAAAAGTTATCCCCAAACAAGAAAACAGGTTTGAAGCTATCAAGCTTCTCATCGAACTTATAAAAAAAGGGATGGGCCTTGACCTTGGAAACGACCTTAATTTTATTACAAACTTTATATCTGATAACAATATTTGCTTGCAAATAGATATGTATCCGATAACATCGCTTGCTAAGGAATTAGTTGCAAAAGGCTATTGCCATGAAAGCGCCACGAAAATTATTATGTATAGTATAAACGCGCATTCTAGAACAATAAGTTATACTGAGATAGAGCTCCTTAAAAAACTTTTTATGAATGATTATACAACACCTGAACTCATAGATGCTATTGCTTCACGCCTTGCAAAGAGCAACGACACCCTGCTGCATAAAACAATAATCAGCCTCTTTGGAGAACTCCTACCTAGCAGAGAGAATCATGAAAGCATTCATACTGTTGCAAACCGACTACTTAATGAAGGGTCTAATGACAATAAGCAACTTGGGTTTAAACTTTTAATAAGCCTTGTCGAGCAAAACTATAGACCAGCCTTTGAGTTTCCACTGACTACAATCAAGGAATTTATGCACCAAGCCAATGATTTTTCACTGGATGATAGAGCCCAATCTTATTTAGAAGCGCTTATTATAAACAAGTATAATCTGGATGAACTCAACCAGACGCTCACAGAATGGGATCAAGATCCTTTGTTTAAACCTGACGTTAAAAGGCTTATAACATTAAGCAATACTCAACTTGCAAACAAAAAACGTCAAACTATAACGGACTTAAATCAGCAAGGGAATCCAAAACGATCAAAAAAAGATATTTAAGCCTTATTACTATAATCATGCGATAAATGGAGTGAATCTACATTCACTCCTTTTATCATTTTTTAATGCTTCTATAAAAATAAAATCTCTTTGCTTTTCTATTAATCAAACTAAAAAACATAAAAAATTGAAAATCAAGCTGATAAAACATTAATCTATAGATAAATTATAAGGAGTAGATGTGAAAAATACACCCCACTCTAAAAGACCCTCATTATTATTTATCATAACGCTGGTGCTGCTTGGAGTTATTTATTCTTTTTATGCCTGCCAAGCCGCTCATAGTGATACCACACAAAAAATCTTGAGCCCAGATATAAAAACTCTAGGCGATATCTACCATGCTCTAGAAAAAAGCCGCTGCGATACTAACGACCGAGCTGTTGCTTGGAATGATAAACAAAAAGATACTTCAATTACCTTTAAACAATCAAAGATTTTTATAAGTTTGGGGATGAATTGCGCCATTGGATTTCAACTTGAAGCAAAGAAACTCGTAGAAGCTTTTTTCCCTTTTGATTGGTGTATTTCAGAATTTGAATCAATTTATAGAGCTCTTGAAACAGACTTTAACGGTTACCTACAAAAAGAAAATTTAGTTGTACTTGACAGGCCAGAGCTGGCAGCCCATCACTATGTTCGCGATACGGGGTACAACATTATGTATCTTCATGACTTTAGCCTTACAGGGGAGCCATTGCATGATTATGAAGAGGTAAAAAATAAATATCATCGACGTATTGCTCGCTTATATCACGTGCTTACACTGAACAAAAAAGTCTACTTCTTAAGAACAGGCATAACAAAAGAACAAGCAATTCAGCTCAATAATCTTATTGCAAGAAAATTTCCAAAGCTCAAATACACACTTGTTGTTATTGATCAAACTGAAGAGTATAAAAAACAGTGGAACATCAAACGAATAAAGAATTTTTTTCTCAAGGATTTTCAGGACCCTGGAATGAATAGTCAAGAATTAGTAGATGGCTGGAATGCTCTTTTTAAAAAAATCACAACTACCAAAAATCTTAAACATAAATCAAAATCAAAAAATAAACATAAACATAAAAAATAAACATAAATTTTATGCTTATTTTTTTGAAAACTAGCTCATCAGCACATACAATAAAGAGGCATAGGTGAAACAACCACAACATCACAAACAAAACTTTCTTCTCTTACTTGGGATTATTTTGCTTTCAAGCTCAATCCTTTTGGCCCAAGTAGAACGAGGAAAAAAAATTTGTATTAGTTTAGGTGGAAACTGTGCACCGGCTCAACAATTTAAAATGAAAAAACTTAGTGAGGCATTTTTCCCCTTTGATTGGTGTATTACAGAATTTGAATCAATTTATAAAGCATTGGAAACAGATTTTAAAGACTATATTAAGTTGGAAAATTTACGAACGTTAGAGCTCATTAAACTGTCAGACAACCGTGTCTTTCGAGATACGCACTACAAAATAATTTATCCGCATGACTTCAGTCCTGATAACGAACCATTGCATGATTATGAATTTGTCAGAAATAAATATTACCGAAGAATTGATCGATTTTATCAAACACTTGCACTTGGGGAAAAGGTGTATTTTTTCAGAACGGGTATAACAAAAAAAGAGGCAATACAACTTAACAATCTTATTACAAAAAAATTTCCCACTCTCAATTATGCGTTAGTTGTTATAAGCGATACTCAAGATTTTAAAAAAAAGTGGAAAATCAAACATATAAAAAACTTCTGTATACAAGGCTTCCAAGAAGCCGTTATGCAAAGTCATACATTACGGAAAGACTGGGATGCTCTTTTTCAAGATCTAAAAATTATTCCAAAGCACATGCAAAAAGATGCTTCTTTAACGCCTTTGCAAAAAAAGAGAAAACTGATTGAAAGCAACAGACAAATTGATACAATAAAATCGCGTTAATAAAATAGTTAGTGATGTTATTGCTATCAGGAGAAAGTTTTTCATGAAGAAATGTATCAACAAATTATTATTGTCAGTATTAAGCATCAGTCTTATTGTTGCTTCAAGCTGCGCAATGCACGATAGCAATTCGCATGAAGATATTGCTCTTCGTTACATTAATTTTCTCAATAAAGTAAGTCCATCAAGTGGTCAAGATGCTTTTCCTAAAATGGCATCGCTCTTCTCACCTAACTGTCATAAGGTGGTCAATGGAAAATTAAGCAGCAAAAATATTGTTGAACTTGAAACACAACTTCGTGAAGCTCAATGTGTATATGGTGCATGGACCATAGAGCCCAACCAAAGCAACTGCTTTTTATTTCCTGAAGATAATACATACGTTCTTCAATATGATGTTGCAAATGTTCCAGATCAAAAGACATCGATTGTCACTAAATACATTACCTTTGATGATAATGGCCTGATAACCAACATTAACGAAGTCTTTAACACAAAAACAGACAATGCATTTTTTGCTGATCCGCAAGAAATTAAACCGAGCTCTCAAACCGACTCAGTCACTCTTAAACAGGCTGCACAACGCTACATTGAATTCTTACAACATTTTGGCAAACCGGGAGAGCAGGAAACATATCTAGAAATGACTGAATTAATTTCATCTTCTTGTCTGAAGATAGTCAATGGTGGAATAGTCAGCCGGGGTGCAGACTGCATAGCCTTATTTGAATTTGGATTAAACGATCAGCTGAGGGATATGAAAGAAAGATTTGGCTCATGGACTATCGAACTAGATCAAGAGGGCGTTATTGCTAACTTACAAAAGAATGTTTGTATGGTGCGATATGATCTCAAATCTTCAAAATCTCAAGAAACTTATACATTTATCGCTTACCTTAGATTTAATAAAAATGGAAAAATACAAGAAATTGACGAACTATATAATAAAAAAGATTCTTGATCATTCAATGGCCGTGAATAATGAAGGGCGGTCTTATAAGATCGCCCTTTTCATCGTTTCATAATTAAACGATCGCAGTACTGTTGGCATACTCAAGACGATAAAACCAATGGCTACACAAAAAATTTTCTTCATCCTATACTGCTTCTTTATCTTTTTATTTTAGAAATACGATAAAAAAAGAGATTTTGCTCCATAGGCAAGGCAGCAACGGTTTAAGAGAAAAAAGAAGAAAGAGAGAGATGATATATTTGAAAGTTTTTTGTTTATTGATGGTTTTTATGATCAAGAGCTTTACATCTGCACAACCCAAAAAAGTGGTTGTTATTGGAGCCGGCATTGCGGGCCTAACAGCGGCATATCGCCTTGCTCAAAAAAATATTGATGTTGAGGTTTATGAGGCAAAGCCTCGCGTTGGCGGCCGAGTGCTCACCGCAGTCGTTGATGGTCATATCGCTGAGCTTGGCGGACAAAGCATTCTAGATGGAGCACCTGCAGAGAATATCATCAACTTAATCAATGAACTCGAGCTGAAACTTAATTACGGCAAAATCAGATTTAATCCCTATTACGTAGATGGGAAAAAACTGGTTTCTTTGACTGAACTTTTAACTATGAAAAATTTTAGTTACGAAGAACTTGAAACCACGATACTTCAGCTCGCTCAAACATCAAGCAACGTACATGAAATGCTTAATCATTTTTTTAGTCCTGAAGATCCAGCTCATAAAGCGTTAAGCACCATGATTGCAGGTTATGAAGGAGCCCCTGCAAAAAAATTATCAACTGCATATCACGAAACACTCATGCACATGATGCTTGGAGGGGTTAGCTCTGCTCATTCATCTGAAGAAAATGAAGACGGCCATTTCTTTGATCATGTAACAATTGATGGTGGCAACAGCCTTCTGCCTGAAACACTCACGCAAAAGCTTGGCGATAAAGTTCATACCGGCATGCCATTATGTGCAGTTAAAAAAACAGCTGAACAGCGCTATCATCTTACCTTTCAAGATGGCCAAGAGATTCTTGCCGATCTTCTTGTCCTTGCAAATCCATGCTCAACGTATAGCGACATTAATTTTGAAGCTGACATCATGCCTGCTGATAAACTTGCCGCAATTCGTCAAGTTCACTACGGAACAAACGCAAAAGTCCTTGTTCCTCTAGCCGGCAACTATCAAAGAAATATCCAAACTCTTGATGACAGCATTGGAACTCATTTTAATTTTGATGAAACCGTACTTACACTCTACTGCACAAAAGATGCCGGTTTTTACACAGAACAAAGCATCGCTGAACTCTACACCTCAAAGCTTGCTCATTTAAAACTTGTCTACCGTGATGAAAACTTGCCTGCAGCTGCTCCAACAATTGCACAGGACAAAACATTTGCAGAGTACCAAACACCGGTTGGTCACAGCTGGCCAAATGATCCCTACATCAAGGGATCGTACCATTATATAGCACCAGGACAGGAAGAAGTTTTAACAGCACAGCATAAAGATGCACACGAAACGGTCATGACACTTTTTGCCCCTGTTGATGATACGCTTTATTTTGCTGGTGAGCATGCTTCAATTCTTATGGACGTTCCAGGAACGATGGAAGCTGCATGTGAATCGGGTGAACGCACTGCACGAATGATTATTCAAACACTGCTAACGGTTTAAGAAATCAAACGAATAAAAAACTGTGCAATTGCAACAATCAAATCATAAAATGCACCAAATATACCTTCAACCGCATCCAAAATTCCGCGGTGAATACTCTTTTGCTTTGCTTTTTTTGACAGCTCAACTTGCTGCTCTAGTGCCTTTTGATTGATCTCTTTAGTTGATTCTTTTTTAATTTTTGATGCCTTAGGAGGTTTAATACCAGATTCGATAACCAACCTGTTCAACTTACTAAAGAGCCATGCTCGCTCAATCTGTGTTGATTCTTCCATGCCACAGATGACAATGTTTTTTGGTATTAACAAATTATCAACGACGGTGTTATTATTGGTTGTTATGCTTGCAAGCGTAAACTCTTGATCACTAAACCGTTTGCTTTGAAAAACAGGTTTAATGATACGAATCTCTTTTACCTTTGAAAGCTTAAGTTGCATAATTGAATCATCATTTTCAGAACGGATGCCCCCAATTGCTGTTCGCCCTGAAAATGACGCATCTTTAATAGTAAGAAGCTTGCTGTCATCATACACTTTAACAACATAGCTCCCTTGCCCCTCTTCTAATGGAATAAATTTGGGCTCCAGAACAGTACTACTTCGCACAGGACCATCACCAAAAGCCTGTAGCTCTACTGCCTGTGACAAGCATAAAATAGATATGAGCATTAAATGTGATATAAACCGTACAATAATCATTTTATTTCTCCCATTTTCTTTTAAAAATCAATTACCCCGTTATAGGTTGTACTATAGCTGCAGATAGCAAAAAATTACAAGTATTTAGACGTCTACTCTGACACACATTATAAATAAGCGTATGAACATTTTTTTGATAAAAATATTTCACATTGAATACATGGCGTTGTTTTTGATTGACATTTAGGTATAATCCCAAATACTAAACGATACTTAGATGAAAAGTTTTTTAAGAAATCGACCATCACATATGAGGTGTTGCATGAATCGGCATTTTTATCTTATACCGGCACAAACACTCATTCTGTTTCTTGTATGTGGACTGAGTGCTCAAATTTCTGATGTTGTCACAACATCAGACCGTCTGTCTTCAGACATTATTGAGCAAGAACAAAGTAATCAAGCAGCAATAACACTTCCTTTATCGCCACTTATTTTCACCCAAGAAACTCATTTAAAATATCAACTTACCCCACTCTTATCTTACTTAACACATAACAAACCACAAAAACTCTCTCCTGAAATTCAGGATTATTTAAATCGAACATCAACGCTTGAAATGATTATGGTAAGCTACTTTTTACTCTTTGCGATCAAAAGCATTATTCATTGCCAGATAGGTCAGACAGTACCCTCAGGACCACGTTATACCGCATTTGATACGCATGAAACCAATGCCTCTACTGGACAAAATTGGACAGTTGATGGCGTTGAACAAAAAATATCAATTGCTGAAGTTATTGATCTTCTTGAGCATGTTCAAAGCGATTTGGCACGCATTAACCATCTTGACCGTCATGATAAAAAAGAGATTATGAAAATTTTACTCGACCGAGAGCAACAACTTAAGCGTAAGCTTAAGCAACTTGGCATCTTGCACTACTCATCACAATCATCATTTTGGAATTCATCTTTACTACCATGCGCCGTTACAGGCATGTTCATGGGAGGCGTTATCTTTACGCTTGCTCTTGCAAGCATTGATGAAGATGGAGTTCATGTTCCATCCAAAACGCTTTTAATGAAAAATTTAGAACCTTCCAATAACTAGTTAGGATGGCTTAATCATCTCGGTCATAAATGCCTGAATAAGGTTCTGCTCAGACCACGCAGGAATGAGTTGAATCAAAGGTGTTGGTAAAAGATTTGTCGATGCAAGATTTTCAAGAGGAATCCAAGCAAATGCGACATGCTCTTCTTTTTGAGGAGGAATGACGCCAGCTTTTAGTTCGGACGATGTTGCCAAAAATAAAAAATTATACTCGTGCGTATGACAAACCTTAGTTCCTAGGTTTGCTTGAAATGAATATTCCAAACATCCTAAAAATCTTTGAATCGTAAAAGATAAACCCATCTCTTCATCAAGTTCACGCAACACAGATTGCTGAGCACTTTCTCCATGCTCGATGTGTCCACCGGGCAAATAGTAATGGCCTTGCTTCCAGCTTGGATGATGTGCCAATAAAATATGTCCTTGATCAATAATAACCGCACGGGCAAGCGTATGGATATTTTTATTAATGCTCATGAGGCTCTTTCATAAACGTAATGGAATGTCCTTGTTCTGAGAACAAGGACTATAAATCATTTGTTATCGTACGTCTACATCCATGATAACAGGCAGATGGTCGCTTGCTGCACTTTATCCACTTTGATCATAACTCAAAATCTTGAACTCTCAGATTTTTTTCAATAACATGTGCGCTTGCTTCACATTACGCTCTCGCTCTACATTCCAGCCGTGAGTAATCTGAGCCCGTGAAGCATTTGGATTCTGAGCGACAAAACGCTGTATAAAACTTAAATAAGCCCATTCTTGCTTAGGGCATACTTTGTTTTGAGCTTTCGCTTCTTGCCAAAAATTCGCAAATTCTTGGTACGTTGGCGGATTTCCTTCAAGCCACCGAGCTTTAATCCAATCATGCCCAACTACAGCAAAATGAAAGTGCGTTCCTATCAACCTTTTAAAAAAAAGACGCGTTGCCAAATCATTTTTGTAGCTGCCATCTAGAATCAAGCTTTCTGGCTTGAGTAAAATTACTTGGCCCTTTTTTGCACGTGAAATTGCAGGAACTTCCTGCTCAACTAAAACTTCTCCCGTTTTTATGAAGTGCATGATCCGTGCAATCATCAGCGCTTTCATGCCGGTTTGGGCAAGCCGGAGGTCAGCACTCGTGAGCTTGAGCTCCTTCATGTTCATGAAATGAAGTGCGTCATTCAAAATTTTTAGATCGCTTCTATTGAGACGAGGAAATTTTTTCATAATCAAAGACCAAGAATACTTTCAATTTTCTGAAGAGCTTCTTCCAAAATGGGATAATATTTTTTAATATGCTCGTAGATTTCATCTGCAAGATCTTCATTGTACGTATGAGAAGTAAGATTTCGATCCTTGAGCATTCTCAGCCATACTTTTTCATCATCAATCAAACCGCCCGCATATGCTTCTTGTAAAACATCTTTAGGATATCTGACTTCAACACCTTTTGTTTCCAAGATACGTTTTAATAACTTCCAAAAAAGTTCAATCGTAAACTCAAATCGTTGTATTGATGCATCGATGTTTCCTCGATCTTCGTCCATAGGTTTACAAATCATAACGCCAAGTGCTTGAATTGCTTTTTTTGTCTGCTGCAAAGATTGCTCTATACGATTATCACTCATCTTTTTCCTTTTGATAAAGAACCACCCCATCTTGAACGATAGACTTTTTTAATGGATTACTATCAGTAAGTTGATCAAACCTAACGCAATCTATTTTAAGCAAAGTATCAGCATTATCGACCAAATCAAGCACCGCATACCAATCATTTTCACTCGCATCAGGACATATAATTGCAAGGTCTATATCAGATCTATTCTTATGATCACCACGAGCTCGAGAACCATAAAGATAAATTTTTTCAATATATTCAAGTTTTATTAAGTCTTTAAAGAATTGAAAAGATATAATATTTTTTTGGTCAGAATTCATAACATCCTTTATAAATACTTTTCGTGCACAAGCATCGCTCTCTTGCGCTCTGCTCCCCAACGATAGTTATGTATCTTGCCCGATTTAGCAATAACACGATGGCATGGGATTAAGTAGCTAATGTTATTTTTTGCAATTGCACTTGCTGCTGCGCGTGTTGCTGTTGGTTGGCCAATCGCCTGCGCTACGCTTTGGTACGATACCGTTTGCCCACATGGAATGGCAAGCAGCGCGTTCCAAACTTTAATTTGAAATGGTGTCCCTCTGAGCACGAGGCTTAACGAAACATCTTTACCAATTTCAGGAGAAAAAATCTGTTGGGCCATCTGTTCTATTTTTAAAGTATCGAGCACAAACTGTGCATTTTTCCACTCTCGAAAAAGTCCTTCAGTCGCCTGCTCTTGAGCATTTTGATCCCAAAATGACAGATGACATACGCTATCTTGGATAAGCCCAATTAAACAAAGTCCAAAAGAAGTTGCTGCAAAGCCATGGGTGATAAGAAGCTCTTGGTTATTATCAGGAACAAAAATTTCTAATTTCATACTGTTATTCTTGATTATTAAGTTTTTTAAAATAAAGATTATGCTTCATAATTAAAGCTTGAGGCATTATATCACATGACCACCAACAACCGCTATCGCCCTATCAAAATTATAAAGGATGCAAAGCATGGCCAACATATGGGATAAAACAATAGAAGTAACACCCGACATGGTGCAAGCACTCTTGCTCTCACAGTTTAATCTTGAAGCAACAACTATCGAACTGCTTGGCCAGGGATTTGATAACACTGCATTTTTGGTCAACCAACAATTTGTGTTTCGTTTTCCACACAAAGCCCAAGCCCTGAATTTTATGGAAAATGAAATCATGCTGCTTCCTTACCTTGCAAATAAACTCCCGTTTCCAGTGCCATCACCTCAGTTTATTGGCAAGCCAAGTGATGTGTACCCTTTTGTTTTTTTGGGATATCCAGTGCTCCCTGGCACATTGCTTGCCGAAACGTGTGAACCTCTGGTTGATGATATTAACTTTGCACAAATAGTGGGTTCTTGGCTTGCGCAGCTTCACTCACTACCAGTTTTAGATAAACATCGAGCAAACCTTAAAGGGGTAAATGATTGGCGCTTGAGCATAGAGCAACGAACTGGCCGAGTTAAAACAACGCTTGTTCAGTATCATGATAGCTTTATATCTTGCGGATTTGATCCAGCATATTTATCTGAGCTCATGGACTCATTTCAAATGCTGGATACAACCATTGCCAAGCACTCCTATCTACATGGGGACTTATACGCAAAGCACATCTTGATCAATGAACACAAACTTCCAGTAGGATTTATCGACTGGGGTGACATGCACATTGGCCATCCAGCGCTTGATATTGCTCTTGGATTTATTATTTTCACAGATAATGCACTTCAAGCTTTTACGGATGCGTACGGCACAATAGATGAAGCAACCATGAATGTTGCGCGCTTTAAAGCATACTATCATTCGATTCTAGCACTCCCCTATTTTGTTCAAGCTAGCGAAGATTCATCGGTGCAATGGGTTGCAGCTGGGCTCAACAACATCATAAAAATCATTAACCAAACTCATGAGTAGTATAGACCAAAGAACTTTTATTCCCGAACCAATATAGACTAATTAGTCTATATTGGTTGATTTTTTAGATTTTTAGTCTATATTTAAACTATATCTAAACTAAAAATCTAAGTAGGGACTTAAATATGGATGTATTGGTTATTACACAGCTTTGCAAAGCTTTTGTTCACCTTCTGGAGCCACTTGTAGAAATAGTCATTCACGACATGCAAAAAGGGGTTATTGCCTATAAATATGGAAAATTATCGAATCGCTCGGTTGATGATTTATCTCTATTAACTGACGATGAAATGGAAAAAGATATCGATAAAATTATCTACCCTAAAATTAACTTTGATGGACGATTGATTAGATCAATTTCGGTTCCACTGGGAGAAAATTTTATTGCTTGCATCAATTGTGATGTATCAATCTTCAGCCAAATGCAGCTCTTGGCAGAACAGCTTTTAAGCCATTCACAAACAAAACAACCAGAAAGTTTTTTTAAAAATGATTGGCAAGAACAGTTACACAAAAATCTGCATACATATTTGGCAGAACATAATTTGAATTTCCAAAATTTGACAAATTCTCAGAAAAAACAGGTTGTTCACTATCTCTTTTTTGCTGGGGCCTTTAATCAAAAAAATGCTGTCGACTACGTTGCCAAAATATTAAACATGGGACGTGCTACCATATTTAAATATCTCAAAGAATGGAAGATAAAATGAAAATTGATACCTTTAAATTAGAAGAATATTTGGGCAAATACGAATTTAAAGCACAACACTTACTCTGCTTATCAGATGCACAAAGTTTTTCCATGCACGATATCCTTGCTCTTGCTGATGAACAAGATCGAGCCAGGTGGAACAATTTATCGCTAGGGTACACAGAAGTTCAAGGCCTTCCTGTTTTGCGTGAACAAATTGCGAAAAGCCTTTATCCAACATTAAATCAAAATAATATCCTTTGTTTTGCTGGAGCAGAAGAAGGGATATTTTGTACACTTCATGCATTATGTGAATCAGGTGATCATGTAATTGTTTTAACACCTTGTTACCAATCACTTATGGAAATTCCAAAGATAAATGGATGTGAAATTTCAACAGTTGCGCTTCAAGAAGAAAATGAATGGCACATTGACATAAAAAAAATCGAACAAAGCATAAAGCCTAATACAAAATGTGTCGTTATTAATTTTCCTCATAACCCAACAGGACAAATCATAAGCCAAGAAGAATTAAGCGAACTGGTTACACTCCTTGATAAGCACGGCATATGGCTTTTTTCCGATGAAGTCTATCGACTCTTAGGAGCTTCTAAAAAAGCTTGGGCTCAACCTGCAGCTGAAATATACCACAAGGCTGTATCTTTAGGCGTTATGAGCAAATCACTCGGCATGGCTGGGCTGAGAGTTGGATGGGTAGCTTGTCAAGATCAAGAACTCCTAAAAAAAATTGAAGCGATAAAACACTACACCTCAATTTGTAATAGTGCCCCTGCCGAAATTTTAAGCTTAATTGCGCTGAAAAATATGAATACAATTTTAGAACGTAACAATAATATTATTTATAATAATTTATCAGTACTGGATCAGTTCTTCATTAAGCATCAAAATCTATTTTCTTGGGTAAGGCCTCAAGGCGGCTGTATCGGTTTTGTCCGCTATAAAGGCCATGAATCGGTTGATAATTTCTGTTCATCTTTGCTCAATCAAGAAAATGTATTACTTCTTCCTGCATCAGTTTATGATTATCCAGGAAATCATTTTCGTATTGGATTTGGCCGTAGCACCATGATCGAAGCACTGAATAAATTAGAACATTTTTTGAGCAAATAATAATCAACTGAGCATCTAAACACTGCGACGAAGTAGATAGTGCTTCCTCTGCGATTCAGGAAATTTTTCAATAGCATAACGCAAACATGTTCGTGGCATTACAGAAGCAAAGTGATCAAGAAATGCCACCAACATGCTTTGATCCTTTTTTCCCGCTTCGCGAAGCATCCATCCTGTGGCTTTATGAATCAAATCATGACTGTCGTTCAACAAGATTTCAGCCAGCTTAAAGGTACATTGAAGATCGTTCTGTCGAATAAAATACAATGTTGAAACAATAGCGATACGCCGTTCCCACATGATGTCTGATTGTGCCAGCTTAAAAAGTAAAGCTCGATCGCGCTTGAACAAGTGTGCACCGATAATTAAATGAGCAGATAGATCAACCAGGTTCCAGTTATTCACCTGTTTTAAATTGCTCAGATAAAATTGATACAGTTCATCTTTTATTTGATCATCAGCTTTTTGGTACTGACTAACCAAAATAATCAGCGCAAGAAACCGCTCTTCATTAATCGGAGAATTTATAAGCATTTGTATTTCGCAAAGCGCAAGATCCGAAAACTTTTTGGCAATCATACGAAGTGTTGGCGCATTTACGCCGATAAACCGGTCATGCTCTGCATAATGCCCCTCACCTGTTTTGAAAAAAGCTGAATGCCTTTCTTGAGGAATAGTAATGGACTGTTGTAGTAATTTTTTTATACTGCTTATCTGAGTCACGCATCTACCTTCATCAGAAATTTTCTAATTTTCACCAACTCCTTAGCCTCGATACTTTTCATTCACTATCAATCCTTTAACATGCACTCGCAATGTTTTTTGAGCTGATCAATCATTACTGGACAACTTAATTGAGCGATCAATCACATAAGATCTTGGATATCAGAAATATTAGACATGTAAACACTAATCATAACGCAATCTCGATAATTGAAATAGTTTAAAAATAACGATGGCGTCTCACCTAAAAAATTATGGAGACGCCATCAAAAATGATACTGAGTTTAAAGCGAACGATTTTTAAAGTACAAATTATAAATCCAAAAACACGAATATTTAAAGGCACTTCCAAAGATTCGTCCTATAAATACAGCAATAAAACACTGTTGCCACTCGAGCATATTCTCAAACATATGCATCCAATCTCTTAACAATATTACAGATCATCTTTTAAAACATTGCTTATAAATTTGTTTATAAACCCAAGAGCATGAATATATAAACAGGTCACCAAAAGCATATGCTATAAATGAAGCAATAAAACACTGTTGCCATAAGGAAATATTTTCAAACATTATCATTCAACCTTTAAGGCATTTTTGGTACGCTCTAGCACCGCTTGAACAAGATTCTTACCATCTTATCTTACTATTTCAGGATTATTTTTAACGCCTTAGTTATAAGAATTTCAGCACCTTCTTCAAGCGCAATCTTTCGAACGCCTGCAAGTTCAACCATCCGTCAGGTGTTGATGGATTAACACCATTTGTAGTCTCACATGGAGATATTTCCGCTGCAAGTGATTTTTTTTCAATTTCTGAGTTGATTGTACGAATAATAGGGCATTACATTCAGCTTCTGGTATTGATTTTAAAAGCATTATTGCTTCTTCAGCACCTTCTTCAAGCGCAATCTTTCCAATACCAGCAAGCTCAACCATTTGTGCAAGTGCCGAGTATGCTTGGGTAACCTTTTCTAGGAAATTATTTTTACATTTAAAAAATGTATATTAAGTCAATAATATTTCTGCAAATCCTATAACATATTGAGGTTTAAAAAGAACGATTAATTTTTTAGGATTATCTTTTTTAACTATAATTAATTTGTTCTCTTTGTTTCTGCAAAGAACTTTTTCAATAGATGTGCAGTGTATGTTTGTAATTGGATCAGTATTTTCTTTGAACCAGATCACAATACGGCACATGTTACTCAATGGTGACATGAAAAACTCAATACGCCATCCATTCTTTTGAGAGTGCTCGTACTTAAAGGCCTCTTTGTCTTCATTCCAAAAAATTTTTGACTCTAAATCAAATAATTCAAGTAAATCATACTCATCGTACTCAATCATACTAGCTCCTTAAAAATAATTTTTTTACCATTCGAACACAAGAGAGTACGAAGGTTTAATTTGTAAATTTATTGGCTGCGTTTTTCTTTCTTGTTTAATAATCATTTTACAATCAGAACATTCAATACTGAAAACATGGTGAAAGGCTAATTCAAAAAGCGGAATTTCTAGAGTCGGATGAGAAATTGTCACAACTAAAAAGCCTTCGCAAATTGAGATGAAAAATTCCATACGGAAACTATTTACAGATGTTAATTTATATTCATAAATAGCAACTTCTTGATCTATAATTTTAGGACTTGTTTCAAAAAATTTTGATATTTGATCAATGTGAATCATACACACACTTTCTCAATATGGATGTACTGTAACAATTGCACCATTTTTTTCACTTACTACAACTTTTATATGATCTTTTATAATCTCCATTGTTCCTTGTGTACTACCAATTGACTTGATACCATTTTGAATAACATCTTCCACAACACTCGGAGGAATACCTCTAGAATTAGTATAATCAAAATGTTTTTCAGAGCCAAAAGGAAACCCTTTTTTTATAGCTCTACTTGATAAAACTCCCCTTACTTCAGGATTTTTTGGAGCCATTCTTTCAAGTGCATGTTGCGTATACCATCTACCATTAATCATTTTACCACCTTCTTGCATGCTCCATTCACATAAATTGGTCATTTCAGTACTAACTGTAGACAGCGGAACTTTTAGTTTTTCTGAGTTGATTGTACGAATAATAGCAGCATTAGATTCAACTTCTGGCGTTGATTTTAAAAGTGTTATTGCTTCTTCAGCACCTTTTTCAAGCGCAATCTTTCCAACACTGGCAAGTTCAACCATCCGTTCAGGTGCCGAGTCCGCTTTGATAGCTTCTGCAAGATTTTTTATCAAAGCTTTACCAGCTTTGGTGCAATACAGCGTCGCGGCTTTCATAACAAAGCCGTCAAGTACAAACGTTGTAGCAAGCTCAGCACCGCCTTGCAGAAGTTCTTCCCAACTCATCGCCTGCAACTGTTGCAATGCCCCTCCAGCAAATTCATCACACGCAACAATAAATTCTTGATGCTTTTGCAGATAGAGTTCATCATTACCGGTTACAGCGCTGACAAGAAAAGCATCACCTTGTGCTTCTTCTGCTGCAATGAGATTACTTACAGAACCTGTTAATGACGCCACGCCTTTGGCTGCTTCTATCCACGTTTGAGGATTAAGCATTGCAGCCCAATGGTGAGGATCAAGCGTTGTTGCAACTCCTTTGACGGCTCCTTTAACAAGAGCAGTAGTACCTTGGGCCAAAACCTCTGGTGCTGCCTGTAAAAATCCAATTCCTTTTGCCCATACAATACCAACTACATCTCGAGCAAAGTCTGAGAGTGCAAACGCTCTTTTTACCGATTCTTCTTGTTTTGCTTCAGCTGTTATTGAACTTATCAACGGCGTAAAAACTTGAAGCCGCGCATTGTCTGGGAACTCTTCTTGCAATATAGCAAGCTCTGCTCGCGTTGTGCATAATTCATTATGCAGCAGACAGTCCAATTCTGACCCAAAACAATTACCTCTAAATACTTCTGTATAATCGTCGAGTAGCTCTTTTTGCTTGATAATCTTATATTTATAATCACGATGAGTTCGTGAAGCTTGGCTAGTTGACTCTTTTAATGCCGTTTGCCGTTTGCGTAACAAAGCATTTCGTGCTTCATTTCCTTGTGATTGAACATCTTCAAGCTCTTTTTTCCAAGCATTATGCAACTCTTCAACTGCTTTCTTATTTTGCAGATCTAAAAACCGCGGCGGTTCAACTATTTCAGAGAGTATGACGGTTGTAAAGTTCTTTGGTCTTGCCTCCGGATAGTGGGTATAAAATTTCTCGCACAGTGCATCTACTTCTTGTATATATTGATCAACTAATCGATGCATCTTCTTTTTGCTTGCTCCAAAAACAATTCCTTTGTGCGCTTCTATGTTAGAAGATAATCTCTCAACTTCTTGATACATGAAATAGAGATTATTTTTCATAATGTTATCGTTGTACAGCGAACTCACCTGGTTCAAACACAGCAGTTCTTTTTTTGGTGACGAGATCTGTAATAGCTTCTGAACCTTTTCGCATAATAACCCAGCTTTTTCTTGTGGAGCTTTTTTTACCAACCATCGTGCCCAGCCGAGATGTCTGCCTTTTGCTTCTTGGAATAATACATCTACAGGAGTGGTAAGGCGGTGTATACAATGCTGACGATCACGCCATGCTCGATCTTTCATTCTTTGTATAGAATTAAACGAGTGGGTACATACGTCTTGATCTCCAATCCCAAGCTCACATGAATACTTACCCCCTGGCCCTTGTACAATGTCAACACCAATGCTTCCTATTTTGGATTGAAAATAGTCCCATCTGCTATACAATTTTGGTTCTTCTGCATAAAACCGTTTTAAGTCCGAATACTGGTAAGAAACATGTGATTCTTTTTCATCGGGTGCTGTAATTTTCCACCAGAGAGCATTTTCATTTTTCTTCCGCTCAATTTCTCTTTCTTCAACGGTACCAGTTTGCATGGTTATTGATGGAGTTTCTTCTACATTTTTACGATGCACTTTTTGAATTTTATACAAAACACTTCTATCTTCTAGCTTGGAAGAGTTGCATGCTGTAATTGCTTCGCTTAATGTTTCTGTTTTATAAATGTCTGCATAAAAGTTTGTTGGTTTTTGAGAATAGCCAATGTGCGATGCTTGAGGATCTCTAAAAAAGCGTACCATTTCTTCTTTATTTACAAAGTAATGTCGCTCATGAAGCTGAAGAGATGTTAATGAAGCTTCATATGCTTGTATTGACGATATCAATGTACAGAGAAAATAAATTAAAAATGATATCTTTTTCAAATTTGTTTCCTTAATTATTTTCTTTGAGTATGCTGGTAAAAACTTCGAAATATTATCCTAAATAAGCATAAACGCAACTATTATCTTGGGTTAATCTAGGTTGAGTTCTTGGTTAATAGTTGCTACGATTTCCCCAAAGAATCGAAATATCAAGTAACATCGAAAACATTTCTTTGATTATAACCGGAGTTTCTTGTGAGAACATCCCCTTTGTTCATATCACTTCAAGATCATATTTCTCGTCTGGGTGATGTTAATTTCTGGTGGCCATACCTGAATGATATTCTGAAGCGACATGGTTTAGTCGATGCTCAACTTCAACCGGTAGCCGGCTTTAACCCAACATATCCGACGTTTCTTTACGGAAATGTTGTTATTAAACTATTTGGTTATTCAAAATCTTGGCAACAACGGTACGCAGCTGAACACGCAGCCCTTGCATTGGTTACAACTCAACCAAATATTCTTGCACCACACCTTTTAAACTTTGGCAAATTATACGATGATGCAAACGCATCATGGCCATATCTCATTACTTCCAAAATATCTGGAGTTGCATCGCAACATGTCCAACTCTCTGACCAGCAACAACAAGAGCTTGTACTACAACTTGGTAGACAGGTTCAGTACATCCACGCACTTACTCCGCACACAGGCATAAGCACCGATGCCGATTGGTCTTGGTTAAACGTAGCAGAGGCCGCAAAGTCCAGTTCACTCCCTCCACATTTGATTGCTCAAGTTGATACGTATCTAGCCAAACTAGAGCCCGCAAAAGCTGTGTTCACGCACGGTGATTTGTGCGACCAACATATATTTATCGATAATGGCGCACTCAGTGGCATCATTGATTGGGGCGATGCGATGGTTACCGATCGTCACTATGAGCTCATTCAACTCTATCGAGGGACATTCAATTGCGATAAAAAATTATTTAAAATATTTTTAGAAGCAAGCAATTGGCCTATTGGTAAAAATTTTGCTCATCAAACACTGGCTCAAGCCTTACGCCGTCAGGCAATTGGTCTTGCACAACATCATGGCATGGAGGTTTTTGAACCGATTGCTGCACGATTCCCACTGAAGGATATTGAGACGCTCGAACAACTTGCCCATGAGCTTTTTGCACTCTAGACCAAAATATCAGCATCTAAAAAATGGCTATAATTTCACAAGGTGCATTCCATAACAATCACCGGATGGCCTTCATACACATCCTGCCCAATTTTTTTCCACCCTTGCTTGTGATAAAAGGTTAAAAGAGATTCTTCAAAAATGAACAGATAGAGCTTTTTAAAGCCCAGCGAGCGAATTTTTTCTTGTGCTGCACAAACAAGTTTTTTACCAATGCCTTGATTCTGATAGTTTGCATCAACACACAAATCACCCAACCAGGGAAATACATCGGGACGAATACCATCATTCATCTGTAATGAACACATACCAACTGGCTTATTTCCATCAAAAGCAATCAATGCAACCTGTGATGCAGAGACATTGCTCATCCAGCCTGATCCAAGTGTCGCAAGCCAAATTTGTACAAGGCTAGGAATAGCCTCTTGGTGATTTTTAAGAAGATCGATGGCGATCATATTTTTTTTAATTTTCGTTTTTATTGAAAAGAGCTCTTTGCGAAAAAGTTAAAATAAGCAAAGAGCTCTTTTAGGTATATTTAATTAATTTGAGTTTTCTTATTCTTCACCTTTAATAAAGAATTTTCCGAACACAAGCTTGGGATTCATCATATAGTCATACGGCAGATAGCCATATCCTTTATCTCCAAAACCTTCACCCCAAGAATTTTGAAATATAAAATAACCTTTAGTTCCATCATGACCAACCATGTTATCGTCATAACCAATAAACATCATCTCATGCCCTCCAGCCAAGGTATCGTTTGGGATATCAGTTGGAGTAGGAATAATTCCAGTACGCCAGGCATACGGCGTGATTGATGATTCATAGATAGCAAGACCAACAATAATTGGTATTTTTTGTGCAAGAACCGCTTTAATTTGTGTAAGATCTCGAGGAACAAAACTGTGCACAAACGCACCCTGTGTAAGGCTTAATTTTGCTTGTTCATAACACTCTGGTGATGGCTCTTGATCGCATAAAGCTGGTTCATAGGGCCATGTACTTTCAGGACAAACACCGTATTGGTGCAATGCCAAAATTACATCTGGACCCCAAGCACCATTGTCAGCTATAGAATCTGGCAAATGATGTATCTCATTTTTAATTACTCGTTCATTGTAGTATAAAAACAACCGCGATGGATTATAGGCTGTTTCAGGATTACGCTTTAAAAGCCAATACCACACAACACTTGCTCCTGCACAGGCAGTACATGATGAAAGGCCTTCTTGAGCATAAATTGGGGGACATGGCGGATAATTGCGAAAATCAATTGAGGGAGGCAAATCATTTGTTGAAAAATCAAAAGATGCAAAAGATTGATACGCTGGGTGCTGAGCATAAGCAGTATCAAGTGGAATACCAGCCTCGTCACAGACAGGGGAAAAAGGCTCTTTAATTAAAACGTTTTTACATTTATCTATAATAACTTGATGTGCTACAAAATCTAACTCAGTAAAATCTTCAGTACAAAAAGCTCTTCCAAATAAACATAAAACGACTAAACTCTTTGACAAAAAATTCATCTACTCTCCTTTTAACCTAAGAAGGGACCTGTAAAAGCCCCGAGATAATACACCCTATAAGGGGATTATATCAGACATAAAAGATGAGTAAAAAAATTAATTATTTTGACGAATATGCTCACTAAGAATCTCAGCAATAAACCGATTCTCACGCTTTTGAGCCAAGCTTAATGCTGTTTCACCCCCACAATCTTTTAAATCTAAGTCAGGATTATGCTTTAAAATTTCTTTCACTATTTCACCATTGCCGTTATGAACAGCATAATGAAGAGCTGTCCATTTCTGGTATGGATCTTGAATATTGATATCGGGTTTTAGTCTCAAAATACTCTTAACAAGGTTAATATTTTTACTGCAAATGGCGATGAATAATGGCGTTTGATCATGTTCATTCTGTATATTTGGGTCGATTACAGAGAAATTAGACTCAGAATAATAATCTAAGATAACATCAATTATCTCATTAGGATTTTTCAGCTGACCTGCTAAAGCAACTGCTCTATGAAATGGTGTATTTCCACGGTTATTTTTAATATTTATCGAGCCGGGAGAACAATTATGCAAGATTTTCTTAACAACATCAGAATTGCGAGAATTAACCGCAAGATGAAGAACCGTATCTCCTTCTTCATTTTTAAAACCGAATGCACTGTAATACAGTAATATCTCTTTGATCATTTCAAAATTTTCATTATCAAACGCACACAAAAAAGCATCATGCAGAATTCTTTCAAGATCCAAGCCGGGTTTTTGAGTACAGTAATCGAATATCGCCTTAAAAATATCAACTCTATCTAAAGCAGCAGCTAGATCAAGCGGCGTGTTTCCATCCTTATCCAAAACTATAAAGTCTGGATTACGAAGTAAAATTGCTTTAACAAATTCAAGGTTCCCATCTTTATTTTTAATATTCAAATTAGGATGATACGGTAAAATTGCATATGCAATTTCAAAATTTCTTTTGATAATTGCTTGATAAAAAGTTGTATCATAAGGATTAGAAAAATCATTTTGAGCATTAAGAAGGTAGGCATTTTCTTGAGTCATGCACCGAGTAAACATCGCTACGTCATTTCTTTCAACTATTCCTTCTAGCATTGGTAAAATAACGGGCGGAATAGATTGAATAGATTGAAGTTCTTCATAATTACTTACATCAAGTGGTATACCACAAGAAGATTTTTTAAGTGTCTCTTTATTTTTTTGACTAATATTAACGGCAACGTTAATTAAAAAATCGTTAAAAATCTGCACATCAATTAATTCACGCTCCTTGTTAAGCTTGCCAAAAATGAGGTTGTGGAGCCAAAATAAATTATTTTCAGCAA
>CAYSDC010000002.1:0-9181 GCA_964429765.1 uncultured Pseudomonadota bacterium | reverse complement strand
GAATAACATAAGCAATTTTCAAGCAAGATACAGCATCTAAAACGTCAGGATTTTTTAGTAAAATTTTTTCAACTGCATCTTGATTATTGGCGCTAACGGCAAGAAATAACGGTGTCTTTCCTAGGTCATTGCATATATTGATATTCAATTCTGGGAACTTAAGAAGTCTGTTAATAAGCTTTTGGTTATGAAATTGGATTGCAACATGCAAAAGCGTATCACCACGTTCATCTTGAATATTTGGGTTCTGATGCATAAAAAATTGCAACTCTTGAGTAAATGACTTCGATCCACGAGCTAAGTCTTCAAACAGCTCGATAATTTTTTCTCGACATCGTTGAGCTATTTCATTCGATGAAAATTTTCTTTTTTGTTTTTTTAGCGGCTGTTGAGCATCAGTTTTGGTTGACTTTGAACAGGTAATTTTCTTACGTTTTCCAAGCTGCGATTGCATTGCACGAGAACTCGATAATCCAAAACAGCTGATAACAACTAAAAATGATATAATACGTAGCATAATAACCCCATAGATTTAAAATCAATTTTTTATTCAATACTCAGGCTAAATGAATTATAGTAAATTGTCAAACTGAATATAAAAAACGAGTTTTATTGATAAATTTGATAGAAAAATGTTGTATTTATTTGGGTGCAAGAGCCTTATTATGCGGAAAAATTTAGAGAGGATTTGAGCCGAGCATGCCAGTGGCGATGATTTCAAACGACTTTCGGTCTATTTCTAAAAATCCAAACCTGAAAACATAACCCCACGATTTTTTGTTTTTGATAAACGGTAACTCATGAATCAATGGTTTGATATCCAAATGCTGAGCGGGCAAGTAGTGGACATTGCGCCTAAATGGCTTAAAGCCACCTTCCATTTCAACTTGATACGGCACGTCATCTTGAACAATGCCAATGGCGGTAAACTTTTGGTATGGTTCAGCGCCATTCATCGTACGCTTTGATGAATAATAAATAACAAAATCGCCTTTTGCAGGCCGCTTTGCAGCCGCCGCTTTACCATGACAAAATTGGCAGAAGCCGAGCTCTACACCACGTGCAACATGCTCCTGAGATGCAACACCAATCCAATATTTTTGAGCTCTATTCATGAGTTTCACTCCCCCCTAATTTTCTCAAAATTTTAATTAAATCCTGTTGCTCACTGGATGAAATTGTACTGAAAAAATGTGCATCAACAACTTCTACCAACGGTACCAGTTTGCAAATCAAAGCTTTTCCCTGCTCAGTAAGCGTAACGCTTTTTGCCCGTGTATCGGACTTGTGCTCAACGCGGTCCACAAGCCCTCGCGCCGCAAGTTTTTTAAGCGATTGGGAAACAGTCATTTTATCAAGCTTTGACCAGGTAATAATCAGCACTTGCGTTGTGTCATAGCTCTGTTCTTTGAACCAAAGCAAAAGGGCCATAATCACAAATTGAGGATGGGAAATATCATAAGGTTCAAGCGCCTTTTTCACCAGACGCTGCCATGTGATTGTCGTTTGCCAGAGCAAAAACCCTGGACTGTCTTCAGGTCTATCAAAGCCAAAAGGCAAATTAGTCATGGTTGCCTCGCGCACAATGAACAAGAGCATCCATTTCACCCGGGACCGTATCGGCAACATTTTGTGCAACGAGTTTAACCCAAAGCCATTTCAGCGGCCCGGTCACTATAAGCCTGTTGCTCAATAACAAGCCATTTTCAGTCTCTTCCAGCATATGCGTGTCATACATTTTGGCACCAAAAAAGGTGGTGCAATCGGTAAACTGATACCCGTGCTTGATATCGACAAGAACAATTTTTACCGGCGAGATGCCCTTTGGCTTGAGCATAAAGTGATTACCAACCTTAAACTCTCCTTGCATAGAGCAATAATCAAGGTCATTGTGCCATGTTGGCCAGTTATCCACATCGGTCCACAGACGCCAGATGTCTTCTTTGTTAATACCCTGATACAACTTGCTATAGATCCGTTCCCACATACAGCCCTCTTTTGGTCAACTTTAAAATTGTAATTAAATATATTATATATAAATTTACTAAATAGTTTTGTTTTATGCAAGGCTTAAAGAAAAGATAGCGACTTATCTTTAAGTTCGCTAAAAAAACGTTTCAAGAAATTGACGATTGAACCGGTACACACGAGCGTTGCTCGTTTCCCATGTTTCACGCTTAACCGTAAAACCGATTGCAGCAATCGCTCTGCTCAACCGAAGAAGAGGCATCATCTCGCTGTAATCAGGAACTTGACGAACACTTGCGTATCCAGCCAAAAAAGAATTTTTACTGCTTGAACTCGTTGGCCAGTTTCCATGCTCCAAGGTACAGAAGTCTTCTTGCGCAAAGCTTGCTCGCCCCGATGACCAATCAATAATTCCCTGAATTTTACCATCATGAACAATAATGTTTCCAGGCCTAAAATCACGATGGATTATGCATGGGCCATCAACAGATGCCAACAGATTTACGTGATCATAAAAATAGATTCGACACTTTTCAATTAATTCTTGAGGAAGATGATTGCTACACTCAGCAAGCCCTTCTTCAAACTTTAACGTAAAATTAACGCGAGGATCAGAGTTCAGACTATGTGGATCCGTAAGGTCTCCATAGCTTATTACACGGTTAAGATGAATGCGCGCAAGAAGTGATCCTATTTGGTAAGCCAGCTGATCGGTAAAATCTATTTTTTTAAGCGGCTCTCCAGGAAAGCACTCCATCAAAATAGCCCCATCAATCCCTTCTTCGGGAGGGATGATCTGAATAACCTGAGGCACTGGCAACGTACCTGCAAAATACTTGAGAAAATAGAGTTCGCGCAGATAATCACCAACACGTGTACATATTTTTAAAATAAGTGATGTACCATCGGGTTGTGTAATTTTATAAACAATTCCAACCATCGCATCGTCATGATCAATGCGTTCAAAAATTGAACTTTGAAGGTTGAGGCGTTGTTGATATAAAAGAATCAATTCGTCCATGTTATACACCACTTATTGCTGAAATTTATTTTATTTACTCACTCAGAATCTTACTCTCTTCATACACACCATATAATCGCTCAAATCCTTCATAAAATTCGCCTCTTGATTTGAGTGTTTCATCTTGGTAAAAATCAGCGGGATTTGTGATACTTAAATGCATATCGCTGCATTCTTCACTTTTAGAATTTGCTTTCATATTAGGATAAAAAGGGAGCGTTTTTTTCCATACAAAAAAAACAAAACGTCGAGCATCTTTAAATTCGTCTTGAAGAAAATTATGGAATTGCTCATTAACACCAGAAATATATAAAACGGTTTCGATGCTGTAAATGGTATCGTCAATAAGATGAAGAATCGCATATGATGCAAGCGCTCCATCTTCATCTTTAACAACAAAAAATTTGAATGTTCCATTAAGAATAAATGGTAGATTACGAACAAATCGAGCTTTTATATCCGCTTCAGGATTTGGAAATTCGCGCTCTTGGACCGGAATATCTTTGTACGTTGTTTCGTGCCATTTTTTATGAAAGCCTGTGTAATAGACCTGAGCTTGTGAAATCATCTCTAAAACTTCGTTTTCAGCCACTTCGCTCAAGTAAAAAGTCTTTTCCTCTTTGTTAACTACACCTATGATTTCAACAGGATCTTTGCAGTCCGCGATACCAATACTGCTAAGAAACAATGCTATAGCAATAGCAAAATTATGTTTAAACATCTCAATTCTCCTCTTAATTGAGTAACAAAGTTATACTTTATACACAGTACAAATTATTTGCAGTATTATCCAATCAATGTCTTTACAAGCATTTGAGCAAGCCATTTTTCATATTCATCAGGAGACCACCCTCGCTCAATAACCATCATATGAACTTTTTTAAGACCTATACTGTACGCGCACTGTTTGGCTCAGAAAATCAAGTTATGCTGGCATACGACGTCGAATTTCACGGACCTTTTGAAAAATGTCATGCAGCAGCACTCGTAAGGATTAATGAAGAAAAGTATATCACCGATATCGAACTTTTTTTGATAGACGTCCGTTTGAAAAAATGAGATAGGCACTTATCAAAGTGCCTATCTCGATCTCATTAAACACTTATTGCTATAGCTAAATACGTAATCTAGAGGAGCAACTCCTCTTTGTAAAACTCTCTTTGCAAAAATCAAGATCCTCAGCTTTCAGTAATTGCAAGGCTGCCATAGAACAACGCAGCTAATGAAGGATTATAATGCAGCTCGGTTAGATTCTGACCTAAATCAACTACCGTGTTTCCCTGATTATTTTTTATGCTCTTATCAAAGGGCAAACTAGACTTTAATAAAAGTTCTATTATGTTCAGCATTTGAAACTTTCCAGGAATGGATGCAACCTGCTGACAGCACTTAAAAGCCACATGCAAGGGTGTGTCCCCATTACAGTCTTGAAGGTTGAGATTTGGTTTATATTCTAATAATTTTTTGACCACATCAATATTACCCGTTGTCATCGCCATATGAAGTAGCGTACACATTTTTACTGAATCTTGCATATTGATATCAGCAAGATTCTTATCTAAAAATATTTTTAAAACCTCGAGATTGCCAGAGCAAACAATAGCACGATGAAGCAGCAGAACTCCCTTGCTATTATTCAGATCCATTTGAGGATTAAATTTTAGAATTTCTTGTATCAATTCAACATCAGACAAACAAATTGCTGCATATAAAAAAGCGGACAATGGATCAGTATCGGGGTAATAATTTAAGATTTCTAATGCTATTTTTGCCCCATTTTCCTCGATTGTATCGCCAGTCTGCTTGTAGTCTAAAACTGCTTTTACTAAAGGAATTCTTCCTCGCTTAAAAACAATGCCCAAAAGTCTGCACCAGTTATAGTGATCTAGCTGTGGCTTACAAGCAAAAATTGCTTGAACAATTTCCAACTCACAAGACTCAACGGCCGCATGTAGAAGCGTTTCTCCTTTATTATTTTTCACATTTAATTCTGGCCCACAAGCCAAAATAGCTTGAACCATTTCCAGATAACTTGAATCAATAGCTAAGTGTAAAGGCGTTTCACCGTTATTATCTTGAATATTTAAATCTGGCCCACAAGCCAAAATAGCCTCAATAGTTTCCAGTTCCTCGAACTCAATAGCTATGTGTAAAGGCGTCTTCCCTCGATTATTCTGCATATTTACATTTGGCCGACAAGCCAAAAGAGCTTGAATAGTTTCCAATTCACAAAACTCAACAGCTATGTGTAAAGGCGTTTCACCCTTACTATTCCGCACATTTAAATCTGGACTATGAGTCAAAAGCAATTGAATTATCTCTAAATCCTTAGATTTGAGAGCACTATGCAGCAGAGTATCTCCTTCATAATCTTGCTTATTAATAAGATAGGAATTGTTATTTTTTAAACTTGTCCTTAAAAATTCTTTATCTTTGACCTGAATTGCCTTAGATAACAAGCAAAACAATAATTCCAAAGGAAGCTTCTCTCTATCTTTTTGGTGCAAATCAATGTGTTGCATATCGTTTGAGTCGTAATCAAGTATTATTTTAAGACGATTTTTAAGTTCGGAATCAAGAGTGGTATCAATATCAAACAAAAAATTAAAAAGGTTGCTGAATCTGAAAGGATTATACATTTGTCCATAGGTATGCAGTAAAAGAGTTACAATTCCTCGAGAAAATGCGGAACAAAGAATATTTTGCTCTGCTAACGTAAACTGCTCCTGCCAATTAAAGTCTGGATTATAATGTTGATCATAATCCCAAATAATATTAACAAGCCTATCTGATTGTTCAATAATGCCTTCTTTTGCACCAAAAAATTCTTTCAATTTCTTATTTTTGGAATCAAGCGTAGCTAGTTTGGTCAAACTTTTTCCACTCTGCTGCCGGTAACCAGGTAGGTCCATACCATGTATTGCCGCGGATAAGGAAGCATCTATTTTGCAAGTCTCATTCCTTATTACAAAATCCTCAAGCATCTTCATGATGCTAACATCATTCATTACATAAACTGTTTCTTCTAATAAAGAATACACATCGAGCATAAACTCATTCAATATATCCACAGATCTAGGTGCTTTACTCAAAATTTGAGACACAGCACGTTTGTTGTTTTGCTGAACCGCCAAAGCCAATAAACTCAACCCCTCATCATTTTTAATGGTAATATCTATGCTGGGGTTACCAATAAGTAAATCAATGAGTTTTTGATTCGCAAACAAAAGAGCATAGTGAAAAAGGGTATTTCCACGTTCATCACGCGTATTGGGGTTTTTCTTAATAAATAAAAGGAAATCGGCACTTAATTCAAGAAATCCTCTTCCAATCTCTTCAAGTTGGTTAATAATTTCTTTTCTCATCTTGTGAGATGTTACGTCAGATGAATGCTCATTTTTTTGAACTTTTGCTGCAGGTTCATTCCAGGATTCTTCAGCCTCTCCAGGCAAGCGCTTACCTAGGCTTGGCGCCATAGGCTCCATTGGAAAAGTACTCGAAAGCAATGACATACTAATAACAATAAAACAAATAAATTTGTAATCAGGAATATGAAATAACATAATAATAACCCTCAGATTGAATTTAACAGTATCCAAATAAGCATATCAGATTGAAATATTATTTCAAATTGCTTATTATTTAAAAATAATATTTCAATCTGAATTATTCATAAGTAATACCTGGATAACCGTAGACAGATAGTTTTCACTGCTTGGTAGTAAAATACAGACTGTAATTCAGAGTCATTATCACGTAATAAACCGATTTTATGATGCAACAAAAGATGTATACATAGGGCTCACACAGCTCTATTCCAAGCACCCTGATTTCAAGAAGTTTTTTGATGTATACCACTCACAAATGATTGAATTTATTGGCATGGCAATGAGGTTTTACGCACACAAAAACCTAAAGTAGTGTTTTGTATAAAACGTTTTCCAGGGGGTCGATTTATCGATTCCTACCTGCTCAGTTAGAAAACGCTTATTTCATGTAAAGGTATGACCTGCCATCCGTAGCCACGTAGGGCATAAGATGGTGGAGAGGGTGGGATTCGAACCCACGATTCCGGTTCCCCGGAATGACGGTTTTCAAGACCGTTGCATTCAACCGCTCTGCCACCTCTCCGAAAGATGTATTTTTTTAGAATTTTTTGTGTTTATTCGCTTACCAGTCATTCCTGAAGGAAATAACTGGTGGAGAGAGAGGGATTCGAACCCTCGATCCGGGTTTCCCCAGATACTCACTTAGCAGGCGAGCGCTTTCGACCCCTCAGCCATCTCTCCACACAAATTTTTCAAAGACAAATGTCATAAAGTGCGCCCAAGAGGAGTCGAACCTCTAACCGTCAGATTCGTAGTCTGATACTCTATCCAATTGAGCTATGGGCGCATGTTGATTTGAATGTAAAGACATGATATCTATAAATTCGAGTTTAGTATAAAACATATAAAAATAAATGTCTCGCTTTTTTGATGCAGTTTTAAAAAAAATCTTAAGGACTCTTTATGTCAGTAATCCTTGAATGCAAGGTCGTTCCCAGCTCAGGAAAACAAGAATTCGTCCGCGACAAAGCAGGAACCTTAAAATGTTTCCTTAAAAGCGCACCGGAAAATGGTAAAGCAAATAACGAACTCGTTAAACTTATAAGCTCGCTTTTGGGAGTCCCTACCACTCAAGTTATGATCGTTCAAGGCCATACAGTTCGAAAAAAACGACTCAAAATTGATCTTGATATAACACTCAATGAAGTTCTTATACGATGTGGTATTGAAACACAAACATCTATTTAAGGGTAAATTCATGATTGAATATCACTGGAAAGGAATTGATAAAAATGGTTTGTCGTGCAAGGGAAAAACCGTCGCCCCTTGCGTGGAAGATTTACGTAAAAATCTTTATGAACAAGGCATAGCCCTTTTATACCATAAAGAACCACGGCTCAAAAGATTATTTTCCTACCGCATGACAACAAAAAACGTATCACTTTCAGACTTTGGTTCCTTCTTTCAGCATATTGGCATTTTACTCGAACATGGTATTCCTCTGACCAAAGCACTTCAGACGTGTGAAAATCAAACATCAAGCACCGAGCTCAAGAGACTCATAGCACTTATTATTCCAGACATTGAAGAAGGAAAAAACTTTGCTCACGCTTTTCAAAAGCATGCACCCTACCTCCCTTTTTATGTTCGTTCGTTGCTGGCAGTTGGTCAGCAGACTGGATCATTGGGAATTATTTGCAAAAATTTGAGTGAGCATATAAACGCCAACCAAGCACTTAAGCGACGCGTTAAATCCGCATTGCTTGCCCCTGCAATCACCGGCATTTTTGCCGTGATTGTTACGCTCCTTATTCTTGTCTTTATTGTTCCTCACTTTGAACAACTCTTTCACACTTCGCGCCTCAACTTACCCATACTCACGCAGCGCATATTTTTTATCAGCTCCACAATCAGAAGCCCGCTGGGTATAGGATCAATCTGTTTTGCAGTGCTCGGAATTATAACACTACCGCGGCTTATTTCTCCTTCACATCTCAAGCAATGGGCATACAGCGTTGGATCTACCATTCCTTATTTCAAAAATATTGTAAACATGTCCACATCGCTCACTTTTTTAGAGATACTCAGCTTATATTCTAAAGCCGGACTCCCTCTCGTCCAAAGCCTTGAAGCCGCACAAATACTCATTGTTCATCCTCAATTTAATGCGAGCATCCGTAATCTTATTGTCATGGTTAGACAAGGCAATTCGCTTGAACAAGCACTCGAGCAAAGCTGGACAGCCCTATGTAGCCCGACGGTAATTTCATTGATTGGCGTTGGACTACAAACTGGAACAATTGACTCAATGCTTGAAAAATCGGTCGCATGGCAACGCAGCGAGCTTTCCAAACGGCTTGAAACTGCCAGCTCTCTTGCAAACCCCGCATTGATGATTATTCTTGGCGGCGTTATTACCGTCCTTTTGGTTACTATTTATTTACCTATTTTTAATATGGCGCTCGTCCCTCCACTCTAAAATTATATAAAAAATAACACTTTTGGGCTTACTACATCTTGACGTAATCTTCCTTTCTGGTAGCCTTTAACCGTGATTGACATTCATTATGCCGAAGTGGCGAAATTGGTAGACGCACGGGACTCAAAATCCCGCGGTAGCGATACTGTGTCGGTTCGAGTCCGA
>CAYSDC010000001.1:49929-51839 GCA_964429765.1 uncultured Pseudomonadota bacterium | reverse complement strand
GGTGTTTTACAGCCTATATTAGTTAATTCGAAATTCAGCAACATAACCGATTATCAAATTGTTAATCAAGTCATTCAACTTTTTGCTCATCAACCCATTCAGAGCCAATATGGCTTGGGAAATATTACCCTACCGCTTGATAACGCAGGTGGTGTTCTTGACAATGATGCTCATAATGGAACAGAAGCTGCTCGTTATCAATCTGCAACAAGGCATCTTGCTCGAGCTATAGAACGTATTCAAGCTGCTGACGAGGGGCAGCGAGCTCAAGAGCTTGTATTTTATCGTGATCGGATGACTGCATTATTTACACGAATTCGAACTGATGCTCTGAGACTCGATATTCATCAGGTTATTATTGATCACCGGCACCAAATTGACTTTGATCAAGTTGAAAATCTAGATCAATTTATTGAAACTATTCTTGGCCATCCGATTGAGTAAGAAAGAACTCTGTAGTATAAATTTTATTCCTTAAATTAAAATAGAGGCTAACTTATTGAGTTAGCCTCTATTTTAATTTAAATATTATTAAACAAATATCATTGTTCTTTTTTCATAAGTTCTTCTACTTTAGATTCTTCTAATACATTCCAAACCTGTCCGCTTCGACTGCTTTTTTTCGGCTGTACGTGTGTGAATGTGTTTATAATGTTTTGATTGAGTGCACTTTTGTGGATAATAAAGCTTCCATCATCAAAAACTCGTATTGAATAGGCGCCTCTTATTGGCTCTTGATTGTGGTAAGTAATTACCCACTGGGTATCTTGTTTTTGATAGATTGTAATGCCATTGTTTGCGGCAACAGCTATTATTTGATTATTTTCAGATAAACTGTACGCAGACTCGCCAGTCATACTTATAGTTGAAACTTTATTCCATACATTATTCGTTTTTTCATATATCAATAGCTCATTATCTGTTTCAACACAAAGTATCTGGCTATTCTGAGACATTGTATAATCTATTGATCCAGTTATTGTAATAGCTGGAACTTTATCCCATGCACCATGTACCTTTTGATACAAAAACAGATTATCATCATCTGTTTGGGCACAAAGGGTTTGGCTATCTTGAGATAATGTATAATCCTCTAAATTTCTTATGGTGATAGCGAGAACCTGATTCCATGTATCATTCGCTTTTTCAAAGATAGAAACATTATCTTCATATGTTCTAACCCAACATGTCTGATTATTTTGAGATACATCAGGAGTCTCTGAATTTTGTCCAACAAAACCTTGAACTTGATGCCAGCTTCCATCTTCTTTTTGATACGACAATATTTCATCATTATTTGTTGTAATAGAAAGAGTTCGACCACAAGGTGATATTTCTACTTCGATACTCCCATTAAAAATCATAGGCTTGCTTTCTACGTACATGGCGAATACTGCTTGAAACATACTTGCTGTTAATGCTAACGCACGTGTAAGAGTAACTATTTTTTTCATGATAACCTCACATTTATTTGATTGATTAGGTGATACATTTCAATTGTCGGTATGTAATTGGTATGTAATTTTTGAATTATCTACATAAATAGCATTTATTTATGGATCAATATCTATAGGTCAATTTTATTTCAGAATGAAAATATTGTCAAATAGGGCTTTTAAAATAATAAAAAATGTTATGTTTTACAAAAATTAGTATTTTTCATTCAAAAAACCTCCATTTTCAACCTGTTTTACCGATACGACAGGAGTACGCATATTTTTTATATGGTGTATACTTGAGCCGATGTTACCGTCATTGTTGGTGATTTACGTGAAAGAGTTACGATGAGCACACTACCAGATATAAAGACAAATTTTGCCGAATGGTATCAAGAAGTCATTGTTGCAGCAGACGTTGTTGATGCAAGCCCAACCAGAGGCTGTGCTGTCATTAAGCCCTATGGTTTTACC
>CAYSDC010000001.1:49518-49889 GCA_964429765.1 uncultured Pseudomonadota bacterium | reverse complement strand
TTGTTCGTTGGGAAATGAGAACACGACCATTTTTACGTACACTTGAATTTTTGTGGCAAGAAGGTCATACCGCCCACCGTACACGTGAAGAAGCTATAGAGATGGCTAAAAAAATGCTCAATCACTACAAAGAGGTCTACCAAGAACTCTTAGCAATTCCGGTTATTGTTGGTATTAAAACTGAAACTGAACGTTTTGCAGGTGCTGACCAAACCTATACCATCGAATGCCTTATGCCTGATGGCAAAGCATTGCAGGGGTGTACATCACACGTGCTTGCTCATAGTTTTCCTCAATCATTCGAGGTCTTTTATCAAGATCAAGATGGTCAAATGAAGTCACCTTTTTGTACCAGCTGGGGTTTTACAACT
>CAYSDC010000001.1:34608-49508 GCA_964429765.1 uncultured Pseudomonadota bacterium | reverse complement strand
CGATCGGTTGGCGCGCTCATCATGATGCATGGCGACCAAAAAGGGCTTGTTATACCACCAAAAGTTGCACCGATTAAAGCGGTTATTATCCCTATTTATAAAACTGACCAAGAGCGCGATTTGGTACTTCAAAGGGCATATGATGTTAAGCAACTCTTGACTACCAATGGTCTTGATATTGTTATCGATTCTGATGAGCAAAAGTCTCCTGGAGCAAAGTTCTACGAGTGGGAGCTCAAAGGTGTTCCTGTCCGTATCGAAATCGGACCAAAAGATCTAGAAAAAAATCAGGTTGTTTTTGTTAATCGCATTGAAGAAGATAAAGCTAAACGAAAAGCGTTTGTTCCCTTTGAAGTGTTAAAAATTCAATTTCAGATGCTTTTGGATGCTATTCAAACGGAGCTTTTCAAACGCGCTCAAGAGCGTGTACGATCCATGTGGCATCAGGCAGAAAGCCTTGAGGAATTCGGTCCATTGCTTGAAAAAAACAATGGCTTGTATCAAGTTGGCTGGTGTGGTAGTAATGAGTGTGAAGTGCGCGTTAAAGAATTTAAGGGTACCGTACGGTGTCTTCTTGAAGATAAAAAGCATGCGCTCTGTTTTGCTTGCAAACAAGAAAGCAAGCATGACATTTTGGTTGCTAAGGCATACTAACACGATAAGGTAGGAAGAACGTTCATGATGCAACGCGATGAATATATTGCCCAGTTTCAGAACTATCTTCTGACCGAAAAACGAGTTTCACACAATACATTTTCCGCCTATCGGCAAGATGTTAATCAACTGATAGAATTTTTGGATAAGGAACGGCTTGGGCTTTCTACGGTAAAACCGCAAAATCTCAAGAAGTTCCTTAAACATTTGCGTGATGCCGGCTTGACCGCAAAGTCGATTTCTCGAAAGATTTCTTCAATCAAGCTCTTTTTTGAATTTCTTCATAACCGATTTAAACTCAAAAATAGTGCTCAAGGTCTTGTTTTCCCAAAGGTTGAAAAAACGTTACCAAATTTTTTAACAGAACAAGAGATTCAAAAGCTTTTAAGTGCTGCAAACAAAGATGTGTCTCCCAAGGGGATTAGAAATAAGGTTATGCTTTATTTGCTTTATGCATCGGGCATGCGTGTTTCTGAGCTTGTTAATATGACCACCGATCAAATTCATTTCGATACAGGCTTCATTCATTTGCTCGGAAAAGGGCACAAAGAACGGGTTATTCCTTTACCTAAAAACATTCTTGAAATGCTCAGGCAATATCTTGAAATTGTTTACAAGCAGCTTGTTCCTGAAAAAATTATTAATCCTGGGAAAAAAAACTATCTTTTCCCCGCCGTTTATAATAATGCAGTTAAGCCTATTTCAAGGCAACTTTTTTGGGTTACGCTCAAGAAAATTTTAAGTATTGCCGCAATTTTCAAAAACATTTCTCCCCATAGCTTGCGTCATTCGTTGGCTACACATCTTCTCAAAAATGGTGCTGATATTCGCTCACTCCAAATGCTTTTGGGGCATGAGAATTTGGCTACTGTGCAGATTTATACACATCTTGGTACGTCACAAGTTCGTAAGGTGTATGATAAAAAGCACCCACGCGCTTAATTAAAATCCAAGTATTGCAACATCCGCTTTTAGCAACCATCGTACACTTTACCAAATCTATCAAAGGTTCAAAGTATGTTAGGTGTATGTATGATACAAGTGTTTTTATTGTACGTTTTTATTTCTGTATACAGCTTGCTCTCGATGCCTTCCTCGACGATTTATGACAATCCTCTCATACAAGAGATGCAAGAATTTCAAGCTGAGTTCTTACAACAGCGTGCTATCTTACATCAATTCATTCAGAAAAAAGATGTTGCGGGTGTGCGAAATATTCTCAACACAGAGCTCTTTAATGCATATTGGTATGAACTTGGTACCAAGTTTGATTATCACTTTTCAACGATACAGTTTGCTTTGCACAGTGGAAATGCAGAAATTTTAAAACTTGTACTTTGTGCTGTTCCTGCAGGTTTTAAGCCAGATGTTAACAACGTTTATTATTGCGCGGTCCCTTATTATTCAGCAGGATGCCAAGCGCCCCAATTCTTGCAGAATGGTTTATTACATGAGGCTCTTCGGCTTGAGCACCTCGATATCGTGCGTATGCTCCTAAATGCTCAACAAGAAATTGGAAGTTACTGGGATGCAAATGTTAATCTTATTGGTTGGAATATGCAGTTGGGATGTTATGAGTTTCCTTTATCGATAGCGGTACGTGCATATCACTCAATCTGTGTAAGTGATGACGAGAATCGACAAACGCTTTTACTTCAGTGGCTTGATATTATTAAAATAATTCGTAGGCGATGTACTCATAAACAGGCCATGGATGATGCCTTTTTATATTGTTGGCAGAATCAATTGAATGAAGTCTCCCAACTCTTTTTTGAGTTCTTAAATGAAAGATGAATAATTATGAAGAAAATGGTTTTGTTAGTAGTTTCATGTTTGATTTTGTCATTGCAACTTTGTGATATCAAGGCAATGGGTCGGTCTCATTTTATATATGATGAAGAATCTGAAGAGTCCGAAGAATCTGACAGTGGTAGTCAAGAATTTGATAGGGGAAAAAGCTGGTGTGAAGTTCAAGAGGAAGAGAAAAAGTTTAAGAGATTATTTTTTCCACCTCGAGAGCAACTGCATGAATTAATCCGCAATAAAGACGTTAATGGCGTAAGAAATATACTTAAAAAAGAGCCATTTATAACACATAGACTCGAACTGGCTACCCCCAATATTCATGGATTTCGTGGAGAACTGTCAACTATTCAGGTTGCTTTGCACTCAGGAAATGCAGAAATCTTAAAACTTGTTTTGTGCGCTTACTCAGCTTCTGAAAAACCATTAGTTAATGGTGATTATTGCGCTGTTCTTTGCGGTGACACATGGCATGAAAATGACCTGATCCACGATGCGCTCCGGTATGGATATTTTGATATTATTCGCATGCTCTTAGATTACGATGTTAATGTAAGGACTAAAGGTTTTAAACAAGAAACACCGCTTTTTATTGCTACTTATAAGTATAAAGAATGCAAGTCTAGTAACCATCAAAATAAAGATGTCCTGCTTACTCAGTGGCTCGACATTATTGAAATAATTCGTAGCCGATGTACTTACTAATAAAAATGAAATATGAATAATCATGAAGAAAATTTCATTAATCATAGGGATAACTTGTTCAGCTAACGATAATGGGCTGGTCTAATTCAGAGGATTTTGAACGTCATTCTGCAAGTTCTGCAAGTTTTGACTTTACCAAAGCATTCAAAGTGATAATGAAATGGGTATCTCTTGATGTAGAATGTAAAGAGGCGATAAGGCTTTGGAAAAAATAATGGCTGAAGGTCATCTTATTCAGCAAATGGATAGAAGTTTTTTACCCTAGTTGGTGATTTGATGACCTTCTATAATTTAAGTTCAAGAACAAAACAAATCAATTTCATATTCACTGAGTAGTGAGCGAATATCATCGTATCTGGATTGGTTTCCGTACGTGATATTTACATAAAAGAGTGGTCTGTGGCCTTTATCATCTGATTTATTTGTATCAGCTCCACGTTTAAGAAGAGCCTCTACCAACGTCGTATTGCAGCCATGAATAGCTGTATGCAGAAGGGTTTGCCCGTTGTAAAAGTCATTAATCATTTGATTGCTTACCTCACCTGATTCAATCTTTGAGATGAGTTCTAGGATTTTATCTTCATTACGACTACTTACAATTTCATGCAAAGCTTTTGCCTGTTCAGAGTCATGCGTTGCACTTATTTGCCCGATTACCAAAAGCAATGTGACAGTCCATACAAGTTTATTCATCTTTAAACTCCTTTTAAATTAAAGCTGCTTGATCTTATGATACCAATTTTTTATATCATTCCCTGCCATTCGTAGAATAAACCTTCTAGATGTACAGCGTTACTTTTTGCATTGATACTTAAAAGCATTACATGTATAAAATTAAACAAATATCTTTTCATTTCTTACTCCTTAAACCTTTCGCTTCCTATTTCACGAAATGTTAATTCGATTTCATTTTCTCTATAGAACGACCTATCTATAAGGGCTATCAAGAAATGTTCATATTCTTTTTTGATAAGTAATGATGTGATTTCATCTCCACATGCATAAAAACGGGGTTCGTGGCCTAAGTCATCGCATTCCATTGTGTTAGCTCCATGCTCAAGAAGAGCTTGTACCAATTGGATATTGTTAGCTTTGACAGCAACATGAAGAAGTGTTGTTCCGTGGTATAGGCTACTCATGATTTCAAAACTTATTTTTCCTGATGTGAGCATTGCGATGAGCTCTTGTATTCTACACTCATCAGCACTGCATGCAGCTGAGTACAAACTGTTAAGTGTTTCATCTTGGTGTGGCTTACAGCAATCTGGAAATTGATCAAACAGCTCCTTGAGCTTTTTAGAAAGAGCTTTTGATCTCTCCTCTCCCTCTTTGCGCCACCATGCAATTGGGTTAAGGAAATTTTTTGGAGATATACCACAAAATCCGTTTTCTGGTATTGTAGCATTCGCTCCGTATTTCAAAAGAAGCTTAATGATTTCATCAAGATGGGATTCATCATCTTCGTATTTGTCGTAATCACTTACTACTCGAAAAAGCGGTGTGTGTCCTGAACGGTTTTGCACATTTGGATTTGCTTTTTCTTCTAAGAGTAGTTGTACCAATGCTGGACTCTTTGCGGAAACGGCTTCATGTAGCGGTGTTTCTTGAGATAGATGATTCATCTTATTAACATTTGCCCCCTTTTGGATAAGGCGTTGTGTTATTTCAAAGTTTCCATTTTTGGCAGCTAAATACAGAAGACTTTTGCCACAGCACCAGAGGTTAACAAGGTTTTTAAGCTCTTCTGCTGAAATGGTATCTCGTGTTTCCCATAGAAGAGCTTCTACTGCTTGTGTGTCATCTTCGATTACAGCTTTTTCAATTCTTTCTAACCATAATAGCTTGTACATTGAACTGTGTTCTTCTAACCATGTCATTGCTTTTTCAACGCGACGTGACCAAGCGTCAAGTATTTCCTGATCAAGCTCAGGTGTTGCATTCGCTTGTTCAATTGCCAAAAATAATGTTGTTATCCATACAAATTTATTCATAATGCGATCCATTAAGAATGATTGTTTTTACGCCATATATGCACGACATTATCATATGATGAAGATGCAATAAATTCTCCATCGAAAGAAAGTGCTACTGACATTACAGCTTGAGTATGCTCAGTTAGTACTTGAGCTGAAATCCATAGCCCATCATCCTGTAGCGCCCATACTATGATGGTTCTATCTGGTGACCCAGAGATAAAGCATTTTTCATCAGGTGAAAATGCGACTGAGTTCACTGATTGAGTATGCTCGGTGAGTGTTTGAGTTGCCACCCATTGGGCATTGTCTTGCAATGTCCATATGATGATTGTATTGTCCCATGATCCAGAGATAAGCGTTTTTCCATTTGGTGAAAATGCTATTGATTTTACTAAGTGATTATGTCCAGCAAGTGTTTGGATATTTACCCACTCTTCTTTTTGGGCGTTAAAAGTCCATATTTTAATTGTTTTATCAGCCGATCCAGAAGCAAGCAACCTGCTATTATTTGGAGCGAATGCTAGTGAAACAACGGTAATTGTATGACCGCGAAGCGTGTGAGTATTTTCCCAAAGACTGTTTCGGCATTGTGCATGCCATATTTTAATTCTGCTCCCACAATCCCCAGAAGCAAGCATTGTTCCGCAGTGAGAAAATGCGATTGAACTTACCTTATTTGAGTATCCACAGAGATCCTGTATATTCTTCCAAGGTTCGTTAGGTTCGTTAAAAGGAGACCATATTTTTATCATAGCGCATTTTGACCAGATTGATGCTATGACATCGTCTGGTGAAAATGCTATTCCTGAGGCTCTGCTAGGATAATAGGGTAATTTACCTATAATTCTGAAAATATTTTCACCATTGTTATAGCATAAGGAATAGAGCTTTATAGAGTTTTTGCTTGAAGCATGCGCAAGCAGATTTTTATGTGGTGAGAAGGCGATTGATGGAGTGCAAGAGCTCTCGTTCTTTTCTGGTGTAATGGTTTGAAGGTGTACGTATTGTGCTTGAATAGTTGGTAGTGTTTGAAAAAAAATCATCAATAGAATAATGAAAATTGATTTAAAAGTAAGGATCTTATGAATATTCATTAAAAAGTCCATGTTTAAATTTTTTACAATACATACGCACTCATTGATGTTAGCATAATTGTATTATGAGGATTGACTATGAAATTTTTTAGCTTTTTAATTTTAAAGAGATTGCTTTTTTCGGTATCAATAATTTTTTTTCAATCTCTACCAGCTATGCCAGCTCAGTATCAATTATATCAAACGATTTCTGATTCTGATTACAATTGCATTTCTAGAATTGCTAGAGCTGTAGCATTTTCATCCGATCAAAAAACCTTTGCCATGGCTATAGATAATAATTCTACTCAATATAATATAGTAATTTTTGTTCGTGATAATGACGGCTATTGGAAATGTTCTCAGGTTCTTGATGGTCACACTTATCTTATTCAATCAATAGATTTATCGCCTGATGGAAAAACTCTAGTATCTGGGTCTTGGGATAGGACTATTAAAATCTGGAAGCTTGGTGATGGTGATCAATGGCGTTGTACACAAACATTTCACGTAAATAATGGTGGTCATGATGAGTGGGTTCATTTGGTAAAGTTTTCTCCAGATGAAAAAACGATGATTTCTGGATCACGTTGGCTTATTAAAATGTGGGTTCTTAGTGTTAATAATGATTGGATACATCTTCAAGATATACCTTGTGAGTATAAAGAATCTTCAGTACTGAAATTTTCATGTGATAGTAAAAAGTTTGCTTTTACATCAGGTTGCAGAGTCATATTTTTTTATTTTGATGGTGCAAAATGGACTATAATGCAAAGTTTAAACCACTATAAAGGGTTGAATTCTCCTATAATTTCATCGTTAGCTTTGTCACCTGATGGGGGGGGGCAAATTTTAGCTACTGCATCGTGGGATAAAACCGTTAAAATATGGATGCTCAATAATGAAGGGCAATGGAAGAACACCCAGACATTTGAACTTGATGATGTAGGTGATACATCTCATGAACATTTTGCTACAGAGATAGCCTTCTCCCTTGATGGAAAAATGATTGCGTGTGGATCAAACAAAGGCATTACTAAATTATATTCGCTCGGAGATGATGGGCTTTGGTATGATGTCAGTGTAATTGATGAAGAAAGTAGCTACCACACAAACAGAGTTACGAGTTTAGCTTTTTCATCGGATGGATATTCTCTTGTATCTGGGTTGAGTAACGGTTCTATTAAAGTCTTTATGTTTGATGGCAGGAATTGGTGCTATGGACAAACCCTTGATCAAGGTTCAAGCTATGTTAAAGAACTCAAATTTTTATGTGATGAGCAATCTTTTATTTCTATTTCACTTGGCGGTGTTATAAAAAATTGGAAAAAATTTCCAAATCACGATCAAGAGGTCAATCAAGAACCATTGCGTGACACTTTCGATTCACATGAGTCAAATTTTTGGCAACCCTTTAGCTTTTCTTATAGTTAATTTAATATTTTAGAGTCTACAACTTTTTAAAAAATTGGTAGTACGCTATACTCTGTCAAGCTTGTTTAGTTCTTAAAAAATTTTTCTCAGTGAGTGTGTTTATGAAGTGTACATTTAGCGTTGATCAAAAAGAACTTCTTGGCCTTTTATCGGCCATGCAACCAATCTGTAATAAGCGTACAACGCTTGACGTCACCGAATCAATTTTGTTCCATGTGGCATCAAAAGAATTGACCCTCAAGGCGACCGATCTTGAAATTAGTTTACAGTCAAATATGAATGTTGAAGGTGACTTAACTGATGCTGTAAGCTTTTTGATTTCTGGAAAACGCATTTTTGAATTGGTCAAAGAGATGGATGGTTCGATTGAATTTACACTTGATGATAACCAGCTTCAACTTAAGTCTAGTGGTGTTGATTTGTCCCTTAACATCAAGAATGCTGAAGAATTTCCGCCATTCCCTGAGCGTATTGAAAATTTGATGGATCTGGAAGCACCACCGCTTTTGGCTATGCTGAACAAGGTTGCATTTTTGATTCCGCAAAACAACGCTAATACTGCTCTTAATGGAATGTTGCTTGAAATTGGGCCTGAACAGCTTTCAATGGTTGCAACTGACGGCCATTGCCTTGCAAAGATTTGTACCAAAAAGTATACACTCCCTGATGAGCGCAAATGGTTATTGCCAAAACGAGCAGTTATGGAAGTTAAAAAGCTTTTAGAAAGCACAACAACGACCAACCTGTTTTTAGGAACCTGCGGCAGCCAACTGGTATTTTCGGGTAAAAATTTCAATTTCTTCACCAAGCTTATTTCTGAAAGCTTTCCTCATTACAAGCCTGTGCTTGATAAAACAGGTTTTACCCCTGCTCGTATGGCCAAAGATTCATTGCTCAGAACACTCAAGCGCACAAACTGCTTACTTGCCGGAAAATTTGTTTCAACGACCTTTAAATTTACTCCTGGCACCGTTAACGTAAACGTTCATAACAAAGAAGTTGGTAAACTTGATGAGGCAATCGAGTTGCTTGGATATGATGCGGAACTGGTTGAAAGCCGATTTTATTCACCATATTTGCTCAATGGGCTTTCTGTATTTCCAGAAGAAAAAATTTCATTTCATATCAAAAATGCGATTAAGCCAATTATTTTTGAGTCCAATTCAGCTGATTATGAATTTACTTATTTGGTAATGCCGGTTTCGATGGCTCAAGCTGAGTAGTTGGCGCAAGCTTTTTTCAAAGCCAATATCGTCTTGTGATATTGTTTGTTTATAAGAAATTTGGTAAATGGGTGTCATGCCGGATCAAGTCCGGCATCCACTTATTGAATTTCAACTGGATTCCGGCTCGGAGGCCAGAATGACATCAGTTACATGTAGTTTGTAAAAGAGTCTATCTAAAATCAAAGGTAATCTCTTTTTCAGTCAACTAGAATAGGTTTTTACGTGATTATTAGACAACTCAGACTCAACAATTTTCGTTGCTTTCGCGATACAGAATTTTCTTTTGATAAAAAGTTTATTATCATTCAAGGACCAAATGGTTCAGGGAAAAGTAGTATCCTTGAGGCATTGCATTATAGTTGCTATCTGCGTTCGTTTCGAACACATCTCCATAAAGAACTTATGCATTTGGGAGAAAACCACTTTTTTGCCCACGTACTTTTTGATCAAGAACTCACCGGGACAAACGATCAAATTCAAATTGGCTACTCAAGCGATCAGGGAAAAGTGGTTAAACTTAATCATAAGCCCATCCAATCATACAAAGAGCTCTTGACTGCGTATCGGATTGTTACACTCACCGCCGATGATTTATCGCTTATTCACAGTGCTCCAGAGGCACGAAGAAGCTTTATGAATTACTCGCTTTTTTTAATCGATCCTGAATGTGCAGCACAGCTTAAACGATATAAGCTTATTGTTGATCAACGGAATAAACTTCTGAGCTTTCATGGAGCTGGTCGATCATCTTCGTTTCATGATGAACTTACTGTTTGGACCGAAAAAATGTGGGTCGAGTCTCAGGTAATTCGTGCTGCTCGCAAGGCCTATCTGGAAAAACTAGAAACGCATGTTAATATTTTACTTGAGCAGTTTTTTTGGAGCAGTACTGATAATCAGTTGCGCGTTAAACTCGAATACGTTGCTCGCCAAGCTTCAAAGTATGAAAACTTTGAAAGCTTTTGGAGTGATTTTTCTCAGCAAGGACTTGCTCGCGAATTGCAGTATGGGCGAAGTACTTTTGGAGCTCATTTGGATGATATCACCATTATTTTTCAGCAGAAAAATTCTCGTATTTTCGCTTCTCGTGGACAACAAAAATTATTAGTTTTTTTGCTGAAGATTGCTCAACTACAACTTACCAATACCAGCGGCGAAGCAAGTGTATTGTTGCTGGACGATTTTGTAACCGACTTTGATGAAGATAGACTTAAGCGTTGTTTGCACGTTTTACAAAGCATTCCTGGCCAAATTTTTATCTCATCTCCGCTTGAGTCAAATAGTCTGCTGCTTGAGCAAGTTGATAGCCAACGCATCGCCTTGTAAAAGATAGTGAATTTTCGATGGATGTTATCCCTGATTGAGCTCCATAGCTTTTGAGAAGTTTAATAATTTCAATATTCCCTTTATCAAGCGCATCATCAAGAGGTGTTTTGCCACCAACATCAGAGTCACTCTGTTTAGAAAAGGTGTTAACAAGAGCTCCTTTTTTCAGCAAAAGCTGTATAGCAGGAACATTTCCTCGTATAACGGCCAAATGAAGAGGCGTTCTTCCAAGCCTGCTCTGCTTATTTATATTTGCTCCAGATGCTATGAGCGTTTCAAGTATTCGAATATTGTTAGAAAAACGTACTGCAATATGGGTGGGAGTGTACTCATCTTCAGTAGTAGCACGATTCAAGTCAACTGCTTTTGTTCCTAAGAGTTTCTTAATGATATCAAGAGAGCTTTGATAGGTAGCGATATGCAGTGGTGTAAAACCACCATGAGTACATAAATCTGGCTCAGCACCACTTGCAAGAAGAAATTCTACGAGTGGTGTATCTTGATAATAGACCCCTATATGTAATGGTGTGATGCCATTACGATCAGATCTATTGACTAAAGATGAAACTTTACGGATAACTTTTTTAACCATTTTTACGCGCTCATTTTTCATGAGCTTACGTAATTCATCAAATGCGTTGTTAATTGCAAGGTCGTTTAATGTAGCATCCTGATTGAGAGAATCAGTTTTCTTATGTGATGACCATGGCCAAAGCCTACTGAATAGGCTCTTTTTTTCAACTTTTTTTATATCAGATCTTCCAGAGCTACTTTTGGGCATTGCTCTTGCCGTTGTTATGGATAGCAGACACAATAGGATCATTTTTTTGAAGCGAGTTGCCATTGTCTCCTCTCAGTTAATCAATCATGAAAATATTTCTATTTTGAATGTGGTTGGGTTAGGGTATGCTCGTCAAGACTCTTGTATTTTTGTTTTGTAAGATGATAGGTTTTAGTAGTTTTAAATAAAAAGTTTTGCTTTGTTATTTATTTTATCTGAGACAGTGTGCGTGTTATAGGCTTCATAATTTTTATCAAAAGAAAGACTTCATCACTACTCTCCTTTCTCCTTTTTCCGCCATGCGGGTAATACTTGCATGGCGGTTTATATTTTTACTCAGGATTCTTGCTTAAATAACATTTTTTTATATTTTCTCTTGCATTTCTTTTTTTGATCAGTAAAATGAATCTCCCGCTTGAAAATAGGCGTTTTTAAGCATAACAAAGCAAAAAAATGCCCTAAAGACCTTCAATTTTCCAAAGCTTATACGTCAAGAATACTTAAGCCTTGGAAATTGTAGTCAATTGATCATTTAAATTATTTATTAGTAATATTTGATTGAAAATCATTTATTTATGCTTTTTTTATAAAAGCACTTGATTTTCTCATAGATAATGTTAAATTAAGGTCATCAACTTAAATAAGATTTAAAAGACTTCATTACTACTCTCCTTTCTCCTTTTTCCGCCATGTAGGGTTTCCTTACATGGCGGTTTATTTTTTATACCCACATTTTTAATCTTATTTGCAGAACTGAGACAAATTTTCATGCAACCTATAGCTCACAGGTTTGAACCCTTATTTTTTACTTCATTTACTGAAAAACAGATTATTTCGTCCTTCTTGTGGGGTTTTTGCGTATAGACGAGTCATTTGCTAATATTTCTATTTGAGTTATTATTTATATATTGTATTGTTAATTGCAAATTTTTAACTTTAATCAAGATGTAGGCATGGAAGTCGAGGACTTCTTTGCGTTATGAGGAATTATAATGAAAATACTCAAACGTATATTTTTCACTCTAATCTTACTAATAAACAGCTTTTCAGGGGTGTTGCTAGCTCAGTATTTTTGTTCAATTAGTATTGTATAAAAATCAAGGTAATGACTGGATAGAAGATTGTGAATTTTATGATTTGCATTCTTCAACTTCTAATGCTCAGGTTGTTGATGATTGCTCATTTTCTTCTGACGATAGTCTTTTTATTGTTTTGTCTGATAGTTGCCAGATTTCATGGTATGAACATAAAAATGAGATTTGGAGGCTCGTAGATTCTTTTACATTCGATTCTTTGGATAATGACTCTATTTTTGATTGTGTTTTTTCAGGAAGAGGGTTATTGCTTGCTCTTTTGACAGAGCAAGGGAAATTGACGATTAGAAGCACTTCTGTAGATAATAATTACCTGCATTTATTAGATGTTTGCAGCTGTACTTTTTCAACCAATCAAACTATAGCTGCGGTTTATTTACTTGACGGTAAGCTTTCATTTTTTACCAGCAATAATGACGTATGGTCTTGCGATCAAACTATTCAAGTTGATGGCTTGGAGCGATGTCATTTTTCATTACGTAACGAGGTGTTTGTAGCGTTGACATCAGACGATAGATTATCGTTGTATGTCTATAATGATAATGCTTGGCGTTATCTTCAGGAGTTAGACAATATTTCTGACTTTTTATTTTCACCTAACCAAAAAAAATTGCTTGTTTTAACGATAAATAATGAGTTGGTTCTTTATGCAAAGAACAATGATTCTAAGGTATTTACTGAAACAAAGCTTATTCATTCGTTTGATCAAGCTGTTATCAGGTATTGCTTTTCGTATGACGGCAAAACGCTTACTGTTTTTACCAAAAATGATGTACATGTTTTTAAAAAAAATGGTGGATTTTGGATGCACATGCACCAAGAGCATATAGGTAACATTGATGAGGTTGTTGGGCAGCATTATTTTATCGTAAAAACGCATGGTGATGATTCGCTTACAAATACTATTACTGTACTTATTCCAAGCGAACTCATGGAACCGTGTTCTTTAAAAAAAACGGATAATAAAAAAAGGTTTAATACTTGCAGTGAACCGAAAAATAAGAAATCAAGATACTCCTAATGAACAAAATGAACAAATGCTTGCGGTTTTGTCCAGTACACACGAATTAAGTATGTATACTAGGGAGGTGTTTGTTTAAGCAAATGCTCCCCTCCTGCTCTTCTTGTTTTTTTTTCAATTTGAGATAATATATACTTCCGCTATAGATAGTTAACGTTTAATCAAATTTTTTAACAATACAATAGGATATTTCTTTATGTCTCGTGCTTATTTATACCGTTCAGTTTTTATTTTTTCAGTTCCACTGCTTTTATTCACAGAAACTGTATTCTCATATGCAGATCCATTAGATCCGCAAAATAGGTGTTTAACTCAACGTAATATACTTACTTGTTCGTTTCGTAATCTTTCTACTCCTAATATTCCTAATATTCCTATGTCTAGGACGAGTGCATTTGTCAAAGAACAGAACGATGAAGAAAAGTATTATTCACAGCTTATCAATGCAATACGATATGGTCGTGTGGAGGATGTTGCACGTATTTGTCGTGATAACCCGTGGGTTGTCCAGGAATATGATAAAGAGAAGAATCTAGCTCTTCATCATGCAGCTAAAAGTTATCATGAGAATGCGCTTGCAATTGTAAAAATATTGATCGGAATTGATGAGGATTGTATCAATTTTAAGAACAAAAAAGGGTATACTCCTCGTGGTCTTGCTCGTCAATATGGGCATAAAAATGTTATTAGATATTTGAATGAGTGTGAAGAAGATGATGATGAAGATGAAGTTCAGGTTGCAGAAGATGATCATGATGATTGTCCTGATGCATCTGACATTTCTGATGATAGTGGCGACGACGATGACCAAGAAGAAGATGAAGATGAGTGGGTATAAATTATAGTCCATCCTTAGAGAAGCCAACCTTAAATTAAGGTTGGCTTCTCTGCTTTTTTTATAGCTCTATGGATATCAATGTAGCGGCCCTTTGGAGTAAATTATTTTCTTGTTGTTTTTTTAGTTTGAGATAATATAGACCCCCCTACGAGAGATGATTAGCGTTTAATCAAATTTTTCAGCGATACAATAGGATATTTTTTATGTTTCACACTCGTCCATATCGTTTATTTCTTCTTCTTTCAGTTGCATTGGTTGTATTTACAAAAAGCGCATTCTCCTACGCAGATCCATGCGATCCGCAAAATAAATGTTTAACTAACGATATACCATCGTTTAATTCGTTGCGAAATCTTCCTGTCCCCAATCTCATACCTATGAGCAGATCAAATGCACAAGGTTATGATAAACATGAAGGTGGGCATAGTGATGAATTACTTTTAAATAAACTTATTGGCGCAATAAGATATGGTGATCTTAGATTAGTTCGCGACCTTTTAAATTATCATCCATGGCTTGTTAAAATGGTTGATTCAGAAAAAAATCTCCCACTGCATCACGCGGCTCAAAGCACTGATAAAAATGCTCTTGATATTGTTGCAGTATTAATCGAAATTCAGGGGAAAGATGGGATTCTTGTTGAAAATAGCAACGGGGATACTCCGCTTTGTCTTGCTCGTACATATGCACAAGCAGAGCTTAAAAACTATCTTAAAAAAATTCTTAAGCTATACGAAGAGCGGGAGTACACTCAAAGCGCAAGTGATTGCGATGACCTGCAAGACCTTCAATCTTATGACAGTTGCAGCGATAGGTACGAATGGCAGAATGATTTTTGTGGCTATGAATAATTAATCATATTAAAACCTGATGTTTTCATTGTTGTTTTTTCAATTTGATATAATATACACCCCAATATAATAAATTTGATGTTGATTTGCGTGGTTATCTTATACTGATTTAATGAGG
>CAYSDC010000001.1:27874-34598 GCA_964429765.1 uncultured Pseudomonadota bacterium | reverse complement strand
CAATGAAAAATTTAAAAAGCATTTTTATTGTTTTGGGTTTTATATTCGTTGCTCTTCCTCAGAGGGCAATTGCTGTGGAGACCGAACCGATAAAAACAGCCGATGATTTATCAGTTCTTACAAAGAGAACTCAGAATCCCAATCCTACCAACCTTGATGAGGAAGTTAACTTTAAAAAAAGAAAGCTAAACTCTTCAGAAACAGACAAGGATCTGCAGGAACAGATTTTTGGTGAAGTCCAAGATGATACTAGAATGGTTCTTGAAGAAGAAGAATCAGAAATTGAGATGCAAGAATTTGCTCAATTTCCATCAGCGTATGAAAAAAAAGCTTTTTCTTCTGATGGGAACACCCTTGCAGCTATACAAGATCATCATCGTCAGGTGGTGTTGTATACGAAACAGAATAATACCTTCGAAGAAGATCAAACCATTAGTCCTCGTGGTTCTTTATTTTTTTACCACCTCAAGTTTTCTCCTGATGGAAAGCGTCTTGTTCTCTTTCAAAGTGATAATTGTATACTGTTGTACAAGAAGGCTGCAAGTTTGTGGATCAAATTTAATGAAATTCGATTGAATAATCCTGTAAAATGCAAATTTTCTCAGTCTGGAAAAACACTTGCAGTTAAGCATTCTGCTTATGGAGACGAATTTTATACAGTAACCTTGCTTACAAAGCTTAATCAAAAAGCTATGAGTATTCACGCTCTTGATCATTATTATTCAATTGATCGCTATCGCTTTTCACAGGGAACAGGTGGTCTTGCTCTTGCCACCATAACTGCGTGTGGCCAATTACATCTTTATGCTTTCAGAAATAAAGTATGGATACGTAATGAGGGTTTTGCTATCGAAAATGTTCAAGATTGTAAGTTTTCTTCATGTGGAAGATTTCTTGCTGTTATTACATTGTGTGGCCGAGTAATTTTATATCAAAAACAAAATCGTCAGTGGATTGGGTTACAATATTTTGATGCACCACACGTTGTATCATGCTCGTTTTCTACTGAAGAATCTATGTTTTCCGTGATAAGTGGTACAGAGCTTCGATCATATTTCTATGATGAGCAAAATTGGAAGATCCATAAAAGTTTTGATCTTAGCCAAGATACCAACAGATCAACTATTGTTACGTGCAGGTTTTCAGACAATGGTGAAAGTTTGGCCGTTCTCAGGAAAGATGATACAGATACACTTGTTGAGCTTAATATTTTTAAAAACCACAATGGGTCTTGGATGCTGGCATTTGAACAGGAGTTCGAAGAACAAAGGATGATGAAAATAAATATTACGAGCAAGCAAATTATTATGAGCTCTTATGATACCTCTCTTGATACCTTTCATGCAAGAAAATCTGGACTATGGGATTCGCTTAAAAAATATATAAAGTCATTCTTACGAAGCTCGGTCTTACGGCGTTCGGTTTAAAAAATTTTCAATCTATTAACCCTTTAGGCTTTGACAATTTAAAAGAAGAGAAGGCGACCTTATACTCAAGGTCGCCTTCTCTTCTTTTAAATACACGTTACAGATATGTATATTTTTTTATACACTACGAAAATCGGTTGGTAAATGAATATGTAATTTTAGGTAGGAAATCATAATGAAATTAAGGAAAATTATGCGTTACGTAATTATGTTTCTTGGTGCTTTTGTAGCCTTCCAATTCAATGTGTATGCTCAATATAAATTTTTACAATTAATAAAATGTGCTATTGAAAATCAATATAATAACTCATCATGGTCTTACTCAATAGCTTTTTCATGCGATGGTAAGAGGCTAGCTGCTCATCAAGAAAATGATCTTGTGATATGGAATAAAGAGCCAAATGGTGAATGGAAATATCTATATTCTTTTGAAACAAATTTCTGTTCTGAATCATTCCTTTTTTCAAAAAAATCACTCACTACATTATTTTTATTAGGTGAAGCTGAAGAATATAATGATGATTGTGCTATAACTATTTTGGAGGAATTAGATACAGCAGATGTCCAAAAAAATAGCTTAAAGTTTAATGGTGATTCAAATTCACCTCTTTCTTTTGCGCTCTCTAGTGATGAGTGTACTCTTGTTGCTGCGGCATCGTATCTTAGGAATAACTATTATAAAGAGCGTGCAACAACTGAAATAACAACTTTTAATCTGATTGATGGTGTTTGGAAGAAAGGATCGCCTCTCTTGTATTATGATAATCCTATTTGTTCGTTGGCATTGTCATCAACGGGAAAATATCTTTTTGTCTCATTCATTGACGATCGTAGGAAGGTATATCATTTAGATAATGGCCAATGGGTATTTAAACAAACGTTAAACAAGTCCATCGTATCTGAGTTTGTATTATTTCCAGATGATGCAACGCTTGCCTGTGTATTACATGATGCTAAGATAGGAATTTGGAATTTAGTAAATGATACATGGATACTGCATCAAACCATAGATGCTCATGATGCTGAAATTAATGCATTGGCAGTTTCTGCAGATGGTACGATTATGGTTTCTGGATCAGATGACTGTACCGCAAAAATATGGCATCAAGGTAACGATGAAAACAATACTCGATCACTTTTGTGGAGCTGCAAACAGACTATTGACCGCGGATCTGATTGTTCTGACAATTTAAGCGATGATAGTGATTCTAGTGAGGAAACTCCTGATGAAGCGATCTTTTCAGTTGCCATTTCATTAGATGCTGCAACAATTGCGCTTATAACTTTTGATGAAACCATCGCATTGTACGAACATTGATTAAATTGAAAGCACAATTAAATCCGGTATTATATGCTTGATTAAAGTGTATACGCATACAAAAGGTTGAAAGGTGTTGGAGATGAAAAGAGTAAAAAATGCGCTGCTTACCGGAAGTTTATTAATATTTGGCATGATGCATGAAGTATTGGCAACCTTTCCAAGGGATGTTAGGTCAATACGGGCAATTTCTGATCCTGAGAATAACATGCTTGTTGTTAGCACGTTGCATCAATTTCATTTTTATAAACTGGAAAATGGAAAATGGGTAGAAATTGACAGCCTACGAGTTTATAAGTCATTTTCTTCTGAACTTCCTCCTGACGGAAATCTATTTGCTGTTAGTAACCAGAATTCATCAGATCTATTTAAAAGAGATTGCGGTAACTGGGTTAATATCTTGCATGAAGATGAAAGTCTTGTAGAGTTCAAGTTTTCGTTTAATAGCAATATGTTAATTTTCCATAAAAGAAACAATTCACAATTTTATAAAAACGAACTAAACGGTTGGAGCAAAATTCCTAACTTGCGACTTTACAATACGCTTCCTCCTAAATTTTGCCGTTGTAATAAAACTGTGGCCGCTATTACGTATGATACCGACAGACTTGTATTCGGCCCAGATGAACACAGAGAGCTAAAACTTTATGAAATAGCAGACTGCGGCATGTTTCCAGTGCGGCTGGATGCTTGGTGCCCTGTTTTTTATCTTCAGGTTAATGATGGTATTTTGAATTATGACTTTTCTCCCACGTGCGATGAGCTTATTGTTTTAGCCTGTAATGAAGAAGATGATGAGGATGAAACAAGTGGTTTTTTGAAGTTTTATGGCAAAAAAAATGGCTTGTGGCGTTACGAGCCTATCTTAGAAATTGCTAATGTTTATTTCCCCCGATTTTCTGAAGATGGTCAGCGTTTTGTTGCCCAGACACGAAATGAAGAGTTGTTTTTATACATCAAGCATGATGGTGACTGGATTTTAGCGCCTAACCATTTGTGTATTAATAATTTTCATGGATATGCATTTTTTCCAGATGGTCAAAAAATAGTAGTTCTGAATAAAGAGTTGGACGAATTACAACTCTTTGAAAGACGGGATGACAATTGGTCTTTGGCAGCAACATTTGATTGCTCTGTGTATGGTAAAAAGTGTATGACATTCAATGATGGCGAATATCGCACAAGGATCAGCAAAATTGATAATGTCGTTTTTTTCCCCGATGGTACGCATGTTATTTCAGCTACATATGGTCATTATGATTATTATAAAGAAATAATAACGCTTACTCCAAACGATTATAAACCAACAGTGTAAGGTTCTTTTTTGCTCGCCTTCTTGTACCCTCGTTGATTGGGATTATAACTTACCCTAGAAAGCATTTCGTACGATTGGTACAAAATAGAGGGTTGGTTAAGTAGAGTGGGAGGGGTTAGAAGAGAGGCCTGCGGCCGCCCCTTTGTTCTTTGGGGCTTATTTTCTTATGCTTACGTTGAATTGTGGATTGAATGTACGCGCGCGTGTTTCGTGCGATTGGTACGTTATAATTGGCTGTATTAATCATTGATATATTGATTATATCGGCGTCTTCAATGTTATTATAAATAATAATGCCGATTAAATCAGCATTAATGAACATTAAAGTCATTTAATTATCAGATTGATTATCACAATACTGAAACTTTCAATGTGTCGATACTGCGTGTCGATACTGCGTTTATTTATTGCCTCCGGCAGGAGGCATTACTATTTCCCGGGGGAACCCTGGGGAATAGTAAAATTCCGTATCTCTAGCTAAGTAATTCTTCCTTTTTCTTTCTTCTTCAATAATTCGGGACCCTTCTATTGTTTACATAATAACGATTATCAGACGTAAAAATTATCTTTATTATTCCGCCCTTTTTTCGTTTTTATTTTGGGGCAAAACTCCTTCTTGCTAGCAATCTCTTTGTAGAATATTTTATAATATGTTATAATCACATAAATACAGTTATTGAATAGGATTATTCTGACGGGTACACTTATGGCTTTTTTGAAATATCTTTATGGTTTGCTCATATTTTTTTCAGTTCCATGTTCTGCGTTGACCGTTCAAGAACTCTTTGACCCCGAGATTCCACACAGCTTTTTTGCTGACAATAATCAAGAAAACTATCTGCTCTGCTTTTATGAAAACTTAAGAAAATTCATTACTCAAGATGACGGTGTACAACAAACATTTCCAGCTCTTTACGCATATGATCGGCATGAAAAATTAGCCCTCAATTTACCTGAAAATGATTGCTTAATTTTTAGACTCATTAGTAAGCTTTTTAGTTATTATCAAGCAGCAATAGATGATAACAATTCATTTAAACTCCGTTGGTGCAACTACAAAATAGGATCTCACTGCCCTTTTGCTCCCAAACGTGATCGAATGATCCTTTTGCTCAGCATCATAAACAAATTGTGCGTGGAAAAGAATATGTTATTACATAAGGACAAAATCGTTTTTACTTCACTTGGGTCTGGCAGCTTACTTTTCGAGTTCTTCCTTGCTATCTCTCTAGCAGAACTAAATTATAAAAATGTTGTAATGAACTTTATTGATGTCTGCTACGAAAATAAAGAAACGTTACAAAACTGCAGAGAAAATTTCTTGATACCTTTGAAAGAATATATTCGCAAGCAAAGTGAGCGTCATTCCTATAACTACTCGACAAACTGGTACTATGATGCCTACGACTACATCAAAAATGTATTGACTCATTCGACTGAAAAAAGTGATATTATACTTGGGATTGATTATGCGGGTGAAGGAAATGCTTCTACAAACAGACCAAACATCTTTCACAATTGTCTTGTATTGCCTAATACAGGAATTAGCTTTTTTACTCCCCAGGGATTGGTCGATAGCCTTTATTTAACTAAGCCATCAGATTCTCATGCAAAAAATATTTTTGCTAAAATCATAGCTCATGAAGAAAAGAACATCCCATTATTACACGATGTTATCGATAAATATCAAAGCTATCAGGAAAAAATTGTTTCTTCATGTCAAAAAGAATTTAGTGATAGCGACATACACTCAACGCAGTTCGCATTCAAAACTTTTCAGGATCTCATCGATTACACAACGAATTCTAATGCAATTGTCTATCAACTTCACCGAATCATTACACCCAGCACAAGCTTGGATCAATATGTACAAGAGTGCTACCAAGCAACAGTCAAGGAAAATATTAAATTTACCATTCAATTCATGCAGCTTATGGAAACAATAAGCGAAGCTCTAGAAAAAATAAGAAATATTTTTCTTCCTGCAATGTAAATATTTTTGAAGCGTTATTCCCAAGATTCTTTTACCGGTACCTTTACTGCCAATTTTCAATTGTGCTACCGTTTCTATAATAGTTTTTATATAAAAAACAGTCTGGGAAGCTTATGTTTATTTTTTCATGTGTCATTTGGTTACTCTTATGTACACCTTCTTCTTTTGCTGCTACTTCTGTCACTGACTTTATTAACTCCTATAATTTTGCAGATGATCATGACCGACAAAACCCTGATACGTTTATGGTTCAGCTCAATAACTATCTTCACACCCTCGATAAAGACCACAAAATCTCAGCTATTCTTGAAACAGATGAGCAAGGGAACAATGGAGTTATGGCTTTCATCAATGCAAGAATAGCCGGTGGAGGTAATGGTAAAAATCTTTTTACCATTCTTGATTGTCTTCCTAACGATATTCTCACACTCAAACAAGCATTTATGTCGCTGAACAAAGATAATCAATCAGCACTTTCTCTTGCTTTTAAAATAGGAGACTATACAACGCAATTTGCACTTTCACGTAAAATAGGAAAAAATCACGATATACTCAGAGAAAAGGATAAAAACAGAAATAATTTTGTTTTTAAAGCCATGACTGAAGATTTAGATTCTTTTTTCCTCCCCTGGGGAGGCATGGGGTTTCGAACCTTAGTTATTGATGATCCT
>CAYSDC010000001.1:25778-27864 GCA_964429765.1 uncultured Pseudomonadota bacterium | reverse complement strand
AGAAGGATTTACCAATATAGGCATTAGCAACACTTTAACCTATGCAACTCTTGCTCATAAATATGATTTATTGCGTAATATTTTTGAAAACTTTAACCTATATTCCACAAAAACAGCTCACGATATAGTTCTTCATCAAGATAAAAATAATGAAAATATTCTCATGTACGCCGCTGTAGCTAAGACTCCGGCAGATGTAGTTGTGATGCTTTTAAAGCAAGTTAATACCTATGATGAGTTAACAAAGCTATTATTAATCAAAGAAAAATCAGGCAATCTCAGCGCTATTGTTGCCGCCATGCAAAAAAATAATATTGCGTTTTTAAAACTTGCATTTCAAGCACTCCACTGTTTGGCACAAAAAAAATCAATTGATCCCCGCACACCTCTAACGTTTAAAGAAATTCTTGCCTCATTGAGACTACTTCTTATTGAAAATAAAAAAACATGGGTTGATGAACAACTCATTCCGGCAGCCATAGCAATAATAAAACACTATTCCCCTGACCAAAATCCTGAAAGCAAGCTGCCGGAAATACTGGAGAAAGTTTCTTCTTGGATCACTGAGAATCGTTCAATTTTAGATCAATTAAATCGAGATCAATTGGTAGAATTTTTCAAACAAAATCCTCAAACCTATCCATCTTCTTTGACAATGCAACTTGCGGTGCTTAAAAATTCATTGGTAAAACTCAAAGAAAAACTCGAACAACTTAAAACAAAACTTGTTAATCTCAAAACAGAGATAATTCTATAATTTTTCATATTTGCAAACATAGCTTCAATTGATATGATTGAAATGATTATGAAATAACTAAAAAACTTGTACAAGCTGGAGCAAAAGTGTTTAGAAAACACCCTTCTTCCGAGCTGTCTCTTCCAAAACGAGCAGTTATTCAGAAAAATTTTATAACATTTCGAGCCCTGCGTGACGCTTGGCATGAGTTACATCCTGATAATCGTAGTCGTGATACTGAATGGAAGACTTTTCAAGAACTCGCTGAACAAATATTAAATCAGCGATGAATAAAAACTATCGTGAAAGAATCGATTGCCGCTGATCCGCCCACAACCCACAAACAGAGATTGCTAACGCATCTGTTACGTCCTGCTTTGCAACAGCACCCAGCTGTGCAATTTTCGGGAACATCCGTAAAATCATATGTGCAACTTGATCTTTACTTGCACCACCAGAACCGGTAACCGCAGCTTTAATTTCACGAGGGGCAAATTCACTGATGGTAAGTTTATGTTGGTCGGCAAGTAGGTATAAAATGCCGCGCAGGAATCCGAGCTTTAAAAAAGTCTGCGGATTCTTGCCAAGGAACGACGTTTCCAAAGCAACCTGAGTAACGGCATGGTCAGCAATCTTCTGTTTGAAAACGTCATAAAACTTCCCTGTTCTCTCTGCAAGCGTTTTTGTAGAGCTCATTTTAAGATAACCATAGTCAACAACATGCGCTTGGCGATTGTCATGCTTAAGAACGGCAAAGCCGGTAACAGAAAATCCTGGATCGACACCCAAAATAACTTTTGACATCTCCCTCTCCTCTTTTTATCTCAATCAAAAACTAGTACCCTTCTTGGAAATCTTCAAAGCGAGAGACTTCTCCTCGAAAACGGGTATGAAATGAACCGGTTGGACCATTACGCTGTTTACCAATAATAATTTCGGTAAGCTCTGGATTATCAGTATCGGGATTATACACAACATCACGATAAATAAAGAAGATTACGTCACCATCTTGCTCAATAGCGCCAGATTCACGCAAGTCTGAAAGCATCGGTCTTTTATCCATACGCCCTTCAAGCGATCGAGAAAGCTGAGAAAGAGCCAATATTGGAATCCCAAGCTCTTTAGCCAACGCTTTAAGCCCGCGAGAGATAGCAGAAATTTCTTGAGTTCTATTTTCGTGACGAACATGTGAGTTAATCAGTTGAAGATAATCGATAACAATCAGTTTTATATCGGCTTGCGCTTTGAGCTTACGAGCCTTTGCACGCAATTCCATAATGTTAAGCGACGGTGTATCATCGATAAAAACTTTTGCTTCTGCAAGCTTTGCAGCAGTGTTGGTTAACTCCA
>CAYSDC010000001.1:24994-25768 GCA_964429765.1 uncultured Pseudomonadota bacterium | reverse complement strand
ATTAGATTCAGAAGAAAGCATACGAAGCACCAATTGTTCAGATGACATTTCAAGTGAAAACACACCCACCGAATGGCCGGCATGCCAAGCATTCAAGGCCATATTAAGCGCAAATGCGGTTTTACCCATCGAAGGACGGGCCGCTAAAATAAGCAAGTCACCTTTTTGCATTCCCGATGTCATTTTATCAAAACCTGCAAACCCAGATGGCACACCTGTAACACCTTCGCGCGATGTTTTAACCTGGGCTAAATGTTGAAATGTTTTTTTGAGCAAAATATCCAGCTGCACAAACGATTGAGCTGCAAGCTTATTAGAAATTTGAAAAATTTTCTTTTCTGCTTCATCAAGAACACCATCAATATCTTCGATGTTTTGAGCATAACACGTTCCAATAATATCAGCTGCTGAATGAATCAAGTCTCGCAAAACAGCTTTGTCTTTAACAATTTTTGCATGCTGTTGGATGAGCCCAATAGATGGGATATCCTCCTGAAGCTCGAGGAGATATGCAATTCCACCAGCTTCATCAAGCATAGCACGTATTGAAAGATAATCTTGCAAGACAACAAGGTCAACTTTCTGATTACTTTGCGCAAGCTCCATGATCGCTTGATAAATAAGCTGATGTGAGCGCAAATAAAAATCTGCCGGCTTTAAAATATCTGAAACAAGTGTTAAATTTTCGTCATTAAGTAAAATTGCAGCCAGGACCGACTTTTCCGCCTCAATGCTTGTTGGCAAACTTTTTCCAATGATCGTCTCTGGTGCATG
>CAYSDC010000001.1:23705-24984 GCA_964429765.1 uncultured Pseudomonadota bacterium | reverse complement strand
TTTGCCGTTATTTGCACTATCTGGCCCCTTTATCAGATCAATATTCTTCAAACTCATTCATGGTGAGGGGTCGCCGTAGCAATTGATAAAAAAGCAACGGCGAACGTAGAAAATCACTATGCTGCTTTTGAAACAACTTTAAGCGTTAGCTGTGGTTTAAGCTTAGAAGAAATCTTGATGGTAACCTTATGTTCACCAACTTCTTTAACCGCTTTTGGAAAATCAACCTGCTTTTTGTTAATAGAAATTTCCTTTTCTTTGAGCAAGTCAACAATCTCATCAGCGCTTACAGAGCCATACAACTTACCGTCATCATGAGTTTTTTCTTTGATAACAAGTTGAATGTTTTTAATGCGTTCAGCAAGCATTGCAGCTTTGCTTGAAACTACTTCAGCTGTAACCTTTTCTTTGATTTGTCGAGCTTGAAAAAAAGCGATATTTTCTTCTGTTACACGAATTGCAAGCTTGCGTGGAAAAAGGAAATTTTGCGCATAGCCGTCAGAAACTGTAATAATCTGGCCGTTCATGCCAACTTTTTCAACATCTTTAAGCATGTATACTTTCATGGATATCCTTTCAGAAATGCTTATAAAAGCATCATAATAGACTTTTCAATACTCGCACGAGTATACCAAGAGTTTGCTCAAAATCCTAGGCGGTTTATACCGCATGTAGTACTTATTAATTCGTGCGAAATTGAGATTACCGGTAATCCAATCCAAGCACCTCGCAAGCACCCCCCCAGCAATAAGATTCGCTTGAATGAGGAGATAAACCAACTATCATTTACTAACCAGATAACACAGACCGATTTTTCATGCTGAAGATGACGCCTAAAGCAGCGCGTTGTATGCGAAAAAATAAATTCTGAACAGATTTGAGGAAGTAGATTAAAGTCATTTTCAAGAGATAAAGCCTTGTTATATCGAGCATTCTTCCCACATGAAAACATCTCATGATGCTTAGACAACAGGTTTGCCCCAATTTTTAGAGCTGACCATGCATAAGGGATATATTCGATGAAAGGGACTAGATGTTTTTTGACATAAATTTTTTTTATGGCTTACAATTTGACATCAAAATGCTGTAAAAACGAGCATTTAAGACAAACGAAGTTCTATTTTAAGCTGAGTTTGCACGTGAAAATTTTAATTAAATAATTGAGAATGGTAGGTTAAAGTTTGTAAAATACGAAATGTTCAAGAATTTCTTTCATTTAAGTTGTTACTCAACAATCATTAGTTGTTTAGTATTTAGTATTTATAGAAAAGTTTAAAAT
>CAYSDC010000001.1:18081-23695 GCA_964429765.1 uncultured Pseudomonadota bacterium | reverse complement strand
ACACCTTCATCCAGCAGCTTTTAACGAGCGACGAAAAAAGCGGCCTGATGGATCTTTTCTCCATGCTGATAATGCGCCCCAAGCAATACTTGTGTATTTTCTGAAATTGCAGCACCCCACAGCGTTACAAGCTCTGGATAGGTGTTCAATGAGAATGGAAAAAAGCTTTCAGCTCCACAATAAAGCCTCTTTTTGATTTGTTTTTTTTCGCCGTGCGCAAAGCTACTCATATCTGATAGCTGGTGATAAATCTGTTGGCCAAGCGAACTTGGATCTGCTAAATGTTTATTCTGCTGAGTTACCAATGGCTTGAGATACGCAATGGTGCAGCTGGTTGGCAAAGGTGCATAAAAATAATTTGGTCCTATAACCAATGAACTTATCAAGCAAACAGATTGGATAAACCATCGATACGCACATAATGGAATGAGCGGGTTAATTAACGGATATCCATCACCACTCGCCAAAATAAGCGCCCCACGCTCTCCAAGCCAGATAAAATAACTAATCGAAACAAAGAGATAGGTCATCATGCGGCCTATGTTACTTCGTATATACCAACCGATAAACATCATACTCCCAACCCAACAGGCACTGGTGAAAGCGAATGATGAACAGAGCAAGCAATAAACCGCTATTTTTAAGAAAAATGATCGCTCTGAAAAGGTATATAAAACCGACCACACCCAATAGAGCTGAGGGAAAAAAACTAAAATACCCCACCATAAACCAAGCAAAAAACCGCTACTTACCATTGTAGATCGCGATACATTTCGTATCGACAACAGGCTCCATACAAAAAGAACAACGGCTAAAAGCGCACCGAATCCAATTAAATCGGGCATAAAAAATGCGCCGTTAAACAATCCTGCCCAAAGTAAAGTAGTCAACCACAAAAGCATAGCCCTCTTTCTTTGCGTCTAACTGCTGTCGCGTCAGCAGACAGGAAATAGATCGCTTTACCCGCTCATGAGATGTAAGTAATTGCACACAAATTCTGATCTGCTGCTGCTCAAACTGTGGAAGTTTATCAATAATGAGACGAAAGTGTTTTGTTTCTTCATAACGCCCCCTTCCTTCCTGCTGCTTAAGCACAAGCGGCAAGGTAAGCAGCTGGGTCAAGCGATCCAGTTTTTCCCATATAACGTGATGATCTTTTTTAAACTGCTTAACCATCATGGCAAGCACTCCTTCAAGCTGCTGGACCTCTTCATAAAAGTGTTGTCGCTGAATCATTAACTCATGATGAATACTGACCGTATGCCAAAAATGAAACAAGAGCGTACTGAGTGGCATCAAAAGCGTAAGCACTAATAATGTTGCAAAACCTGAGGACCTAACACACATCATATCACCTTATTTCTTACAAGAGATCGATCGCTCAGCTCCTGCTTCTTACCCTGCTGCACAACAAAATATGTCATGGTAATAGACTGCACTCGCTTTGTTTTCTCATCTATTTGACAGAATAAATCAAGCGAATCAATGTGAGCTGGAAGATAGCTTATCGATTTTTTGCTCCAGCTTCCGGTTTTTTGATTGTAACTTCCTTGAACGCGAGCAAACCCCTTAGGTGTGACGTGATATCCAACCCAAGCCGCATGTTGGTGACCAACATCATCAATCCAGTATTTCTTAAAAATATTTTGCTCTGGAACATAGTCATGTAACCACTCACAGGCTCCAAGGAGATCTCGTTGCACAACGTCACGCGCAAGCTGCAGATATAAGCTTGCATGCATGATCGATCGCATGCCAGCCATATCATGATAGAGTGACGATGCAAAACCAAATGCAAACAAACCAAGCAGGCTTGCGCAGCTTAGATACATCATACATTCAATCAGAGAAAATGCTTGTTCTAATCGATTATAACTCATTGCACACCTTTCATGCACCGCATAGAGATGGAGGCTTGCCCACGTCGCAGTTCAACTTCGCACATCTCAAGCTTGAATGGTTCTACCGGCAAAAGCGATCGCCCCTTCCAACGTTGACGCCATGCTTCATGGGCGGCCGCATCAAATATCAGCTGAGCTTCGTACTGATGAACCACCCTACTTGTTGGCAACGTGTGATTTTCTCCAGAAGTCATCACACCATTGATTAACTGAGATCGACACAATGTAGCCTGCTGTGTCTGAGTGATAGAATGGAGCAGAAGCCCCATACTCGTTATCGATAACACGGTTATGCCAAGCGTCATCACGAACTCGAGCAATAAAAAAGCTGGTGCTTTCTTGTGAAAATAATCTCTATTTTGTTTTTTTGACTCACTCAATATTAAACATTTTTTAACATTTGACATATTTCAACCGTTTCACTTAAACTGAAGGTAGTACATCCAGGCCAAGCTTCTAGCTTGAGGAGATGTTTTATAAAAGCAAAGGATTTACATGAAAATGGCGCATAGCACCTTTAAAATTATCTGTTTTTCTTTAGTTGCGCTCGCCTCTTTTTGCTTCTCATTTTGGAGTGCAAAAACCTTTAGCTTTGAAGATCTTTTTCAAGGTGTAGACTTTGAGCAGCTGGCAAGAGATATTGAAAAAGCTGTTGCTGATGAAGAAGCAAAGAATGAGGATCGTGCTGGACGCCCTATACTGCCAAAAACAGGAGCAGAGCAGCCGGCATTTTCAACCACTCCACAAAGCTCTCAACAATTCCCAGAGCCGGTAAAAAAAACAGGCGCCAATCTGCAAGACGAAGGCGCCGATCTTAAAAAACTTTTTCTGGAACCTATTGTTGCTACGCAAGAAAAGGGGAAACAGGCTTTAATCAAAATTTCTGATCAAAAACAAAAAGCATATAATCATTACATGGATCAGTTGGTTGAGCTTCTGGCATCAATTGAACAGATTATTGAAACCAGTCCAGAATACTCAGATCAATTCAAACTATTTTTTACTCATTACCAAGATGCACTTGATGAAATCACTGTTCAAAAAGATATCTTTGCATCAAAGAAGCTCTACCTTGCGGTACTTTATTCTGATAATCCAGCAACCAATGAACTTCGTAAAAGTATTATTGATACCGTCAATGAGCTCTCGAAAATCTACAAGCAAATAAAAATAAGTGAAGCTGATGAAATTAGATTAGCTGAGCAAGAACAAGCTGAATTGCTTAAACGAGCTCATAAAAAGCTCGATTTACCAGAACCGCGCAAAGTCATCGAACGAAAAAAACCAGGACGCCGCGGAGCTCCAACACCAAAGCCGTTAAAACCTTCAAAAATCGATTTTGATGCCGATAACGATGATGATGATGACACCCAAGAGGAGGCAACATGAAGCGCCACATCATTTTTGCGCTCTTACTCATCACCTATTCCACGCAGTGTTTTGCCTTCGCCAAAAAGCGATCAGCATCATTTGATATCGATAAACAAGGAAAGTCATTAGACAAAAAAGAGAATCAACGTTTTACAATAAAAGTTCCAACGCCACGCAATATTTCATCAATCGAACGACGTATTGCAAAAATTTTTTCAGACCATGTTATCCCTATAGCTCAGGGACTTGCCCAAATAGCGGGCGGTAAAGAAGTAGAAACGGCACGGGAAGCAAAAATTAAGCTTCGCGAACAAAAAGCCCAAACAGCACTACGCAGCCGTACCAATCCAGGCAGAAGCCGTCATGCATCAACTCCATCAAGTCGTGGTGGAGGATTTGGCGGCAGCAGCTGGGGCGGCGGTGGATATCGTCCACCGGCTCAAGGCGGATATAGCTGGGGAGGTGGCAGTGGCTATCGCCCAACAGTACCAAATTGGGGCCAGCAAGCAAGCCCTTCAGTAAATCAAAATTGGGGTCAAAGCCAATCAATACCATCATATCAATCTCCTGGCTCTTCATTAGGCTCTGGACTTACAACGACTAAAGCTACACCGTTCGAAGATAATGAAACCTCCAAACCGGTTAAGAAGAGAAAATCATCTTCAAATAGTAAAAACAAAAAGCTTCTACAAAAAAGGAATAGCGCTATCGCCGCCTATAAAGACAGCATTAGAGGAATGGAAGAAATAATTGAAAAAGCAACCGATACCCAAGCAGCTCTTGATGATATGCAAGATTTCTATAAAAGTCGCCTTGATGTCATAAATAAACTTACGGAAAAATTTAAAACCCAAGAAAAAGCATTTAAAAAACTCAGCGAAGCCGATAAAAAAACGTTTACTCGTGAATATTCAAACAATGCGCAAGCAATTGCTCTGAAATTTATTCCTCATTTACTTGGTATAATTCTCTATCCAACAACAAACCCAAGCCTTGAAGTAAAACAAGAAGAAGCTCGAATTTATATTTTAAAAAACCTTTCTGCACTTGTTGGGGTCGACATACTCAAAAAAAATCTCATTCAACAAGATAAAGATATTGAAAAGTATTATAAAGAACTTAATGATGTCACAATTACAACAGCAACCACTGCAAAAACAGTTGGTCCTATTATCGACCCTGAGCGAACACTATTAATTGAGTTACAAAATAGACTCGAAATAATTGCTAATAACTTTAAAGCAATCGCAGATGACTCAAATAATCAGCTCGTAGAGCCAACTGAAGTTAATGCGCTTTACAAGAAGATAGACGCACTTCTGCAATAAACGACTACGAGAAAAAAGGAGGAGCTCATGAAAATGAGTGCACTAAAAATCACGCTTATTGTGCTTGTCTGCTTGGCAACAATGCACCTACAGGCAGACCTTGCCGGTGATGCTGCTCGTGCGTCTGCAGCAACAGTAGCAGCCCAATATGCATATGACAATGTTAAAAAAATGTTTGTCGAAATCCAACTCAAACGCAACCCCCTTTCTCAACTAGAACGCGCAACAGACGCTGGGGTCCTCAGTGACCATCAACAATTAAAAAAGAAAAAAACCAGTATCCAGCAAAAAGTTATAAATATGCAGCAGCTTCTCAAAAGCACCCAATCCAAGGCAGATCAACTGATCAAAAAAACAAATCTACAGCTCCAAGACTTACAACCGCTGCTGGCCGTTTTACAACAAGCAAATCTCGCTCAAGAGATTGCAACCGTACAGGCCGCTGTAGCAAAGCTGCAGATAACCATTAATGATGTCTCTAGCTTGCTTAAAAATCAGCAAGCTGCTTTGGCTAATCTTGAAAAAGCAGCTGCAGCGTTTGAGCCATAAAAAAGGAGCGTAATCATGAAAAAATTATTAACTATTTTATTTATAACATCGCTTGCCGCTGGATTTATAATCCATGCCCGGAGCATCCTTCTTGCCAGCGTTCCAACACCGCTCCTTGTTCATCCTCAACAAAATTCAAATTTAACCGACACTCAAGCTCAACAAGCTTTTGCAGCTCAAGTCCGTGATGCCAAAAATAAACTTGCGCCTATCATGCGACAGGTTCAATTTGCAAGCTCAGACCTTAGTGCCATCAAGAAAGCCCTCGAGCAAAGCAAACGCCAAGTTGATCAAATGAATCGAAGTGTTGAAGAGGTTAATCTGGAACAAGAAAAATTCCGTGGAAAGTTTTCTACGTATCGTCAACAGCTTGCAAATGTTCAAAGAATCTTTAAAGAATTGCGTGAAAAATGTCTGAACGTAACCTCTGAGGCACGCCAACGCGCAGCAGAAGCTCAGCGTCTT
>CAYSDC010000001.1:13319-18071 GCA_964429765.1 uncultured Pseudomonadota bacterium | reverse complement strand
AATCGAGAGGTCAGCAGGTCTTGCACATCAACAAGAAGCTTGGATCAAAAACTGCGAATCACTTTTAACCGCTATGCAGAACCAGCTTAACAAAATTGAAGTCATTACAGCTGGCCTTGGCAAGTAGCACCTCAAAACCCTCAAACAAAATACTTCGGAAACTTAAAATCAATTAAGCAACTTCGCTCAACTCTTGAATTCAACCAATCAAATTTGCTATTATTAATTTATCGCTTTTATTAAACATACTATTTAAGAATATTTAAAAATTATAAAAAACTGGTGGGGAGTCGTGATGAAGAAATGGTTTGATTTTAATAATAACAACGCGTTTATAACAATTGTCATTCTTAAAGTTGTTTTCGTAAGCTCATTAATTTGTTTGATGCTTAGCCTGGTACGCAGCTTTAAGATCTAAAATTCAATGTCATTAACTCGTCCGCCATTAAGCAGACCATCATTAAAAATAGATTCTTGGAAGGGATTGCCATGCATCGATGTGCTCAAAGAATACGCTTTTTTCTTCTATTACTTTTTATCAAAAGTATCGCTCTTTCTGCACTCATGGTCGGTACACAAAAATACATACCTCATGATGCTGCAATCAAAGATTTTAATATGTATCTCAGAGCTAAAGTTACCCGCCATAACTTGCAGCTGTCTGACTATGAACTCAATAAAATTGCTGCAACAGGACGAGTCCTCATTACTGCACATGGCAAACAATTAACACCCAAGCAATTAAGCAACATCAAGCGTGACCTTAGAAACTACCTTAAAGCACGGTTTACTGAAAAATATAAATCTGCCGCTCAACCACTCAACATGAGCTTTCGACTTGCTAAACGGGCCATAAAAGCAACACTGTACGACTATCTTGCCAATCGCATGACTATTACTCACAAAGATTATCAAGATGCGATGTGGCACACCGTTCGAGGGTTTGTCATGCATCAGCTCTATCAAAAATCATACTTTGACGCTGTAACTGGATCGCTTGCTGTCGATTACAAGGACATAAAGAGTATCACTACTGGTACACAAAAGCTCTTAGCCAGCTACAAGCAACAACTACCAGCCGAAGCTCATCATAAAAAGGCATCACCTAAAGCTCATCGCTCTCAATCCAAAAAAATACCTACGCACCGTAGAAAACATCTTATTTCGGCAAAAAAAGCTCACGCCTTTGCTCAAAAGATTATTCGCTCTCAAGGGGTTCCATCGGAGCAACGCGAACAAGTGCTGCATGATGTCTTAAAAAAAATTGATGCGCGCTTGATTAATGGAAAAATCGACCATTACGATATGAAAAAATGTGCACATGATGAAATTCAAAAGCATAAAAAGCAGCTTTTTAAACTTGCATGCAACCTATGCCATAAGCGAACAGAAGCTCCCAATAGAAAACTCTATGCGTGCAAGCATGCATATCATAAAACCTGCTTGTACAAAAAGTTTGGTACTGTTGAATTTGTCAAGGGATTCGGGTCATCTAAGCAATGCCCGGTCTGCGCAAAGAAATAACTTAGTTAAAGCTTGGGGCATGTGATGGCATTTAACAAAACCACGTTGACACTAATTCTCTTTTTGATGGTGGGTATACATGCGGTACGTGCAGTTAATCGAGGTCTGGTAAACCAGGGCAATAGCTGCTACATGAATGCGGCAACACAATGTTTAACACATGTTCAGCCGTTTATTGAATATCTCAAAGCAAACGAAGCTCAATTTAGAAGCAATGAGCAAATCAAAGAATTTATTATTCTCTTGAACAATATCAGAGATACAGCGAAAGCAAAAGATCCCAGAGAAATTACAGCATTCAATCCTAAAAAATTTTACAATCAAAGCTTTGTCGGGCCAAAATATTCTCAGCAAGACTCATCTGAGTTTTTCATCCCACTTCTTGATAAAATTAATGATCTGGATAAACAGCCATCAATTGTTCAACAAACCTTTGGCTTCAAACAGATCTCAAGACTCATTTGCCCATCATGCAACTTTGTAAAAGATAACGTAGAAGAAATCTTAGATCTTGAAACATTTCAAGTAAAATCACTTAAAAATTCGCTTGAACTCCCTTTGGCATTTGAAGAAAATCTTGAGCTCAATCAGCTACTCAAAAATTATTTCGCACAAGAGCGACTTGATGATGACAATCGGTGGCAATGCTCACGTTGCAATAAATATGTCAACGCAACAAAGCAACTCTTGCTTGGAAACGCACCAGATTTTTTAATCATAACGCTTAAACGATTTCCAGGACCAGGATTAAAAGATGGAAGGCCAGTTTCTTTCCCACTTCATAACCTTAACCTAAAAGCATTTATTGCTGATCAACAAGATACTTTTTATGAACTGATTGGTATTGATATACATCACGGCGGTACTGGTGGAGGACACTATCTTGCTTATTGCAAAGATTTTGAAGATAAGCAATGGTACCAATTCAATGATGACAGCGTTTCATTCGCTCATAATATTATTAATAACATTGCACATCAAACAGCAGACCCTGGCGGACCGTATATTCTTTTTTACAAGCGTCAAGCAATTATTCCCATTAACCCAGAACCAATAGCTCCAAAACCCAAACCAAAAACAACAGAAATAACCGCTGAAGAGCTGGACGGATTAGCACAACAGCTTTTAACGCTGGAGGCAACATCTGATGTAAAAGCGGCACTCCTTATGAGTCTATTTGATAAATATGAAAATGCCTTCTTTGCTAAAACTAAAAAAGGCGAAACCCCTATACATCTTTTTATCGATTACTTAACGTACTTATTCAATAATAAGTCAGAAATAGAGATTTCAGACCCTACATTTATCAAAACCTGTAAACTCGATGCGCATGAATGTAAAGAAGAATTAAATCCAGAAACTTACTTTAAGTATTTTGAGTTTTTAGTAGAAAACTTTGATATCAATGCTCAACTTCCTGTCTCTCAAGAGACGATTATGCATAGACTATTAGAAAATAAAGACCTTCAGGACGATATTGATGCAAATGCAAAGCTTGATGAAAATCATAAGTTCTTGAACTTTCTAACCATTTTGCTCAATCGAAAACCAAATTATAATTTGGTAAACAAAGATGGCAAGACACCGTTCTATTTAGTAATTGAGAACCTGACAAGTGAAACTACAACACTTGCCTACCAACTAATAGACGCCTACAGAGTCCACATTGATGTACCAAGCTACAATAAACAAAATGTTCTTCATCTTTTAATGCGTCAAGGTGGAGACAATAGAAAATTTGCCGTCAACATTTTGCAATATATTATTGATAATATATCAATCGAAAATTTCAGTAATCACACTCCTCACCCAAAAAAAGGACTTTGCTATTTAATTAAAACACAGGACGATTATGGCAAAACACCACTCCATTATGCACTTGAAAAAAATAACATTGATGGGGCAAAAATTCTGCTGAATCTCCTTTTTGAACATAAATTAGGGAACAGCGCTCTTTTCAAGCTAATAAGCAACACCTACAGCGGCACTCCAGGTAAATCTATTCAAGAGCTCATAGAAGCCAATGGATTAACCGATTTTGTCGAACAATTAAAAAAAGCAAACCCTGATCAAGAAGAGCCTCTGAATGAAAAAGACATCAGTAAAATGCTTGTTTCAACCTTTCAAGCGCTCAGTAATAATGACAAAATAAAAGAGGCAATTGTACAATCAATCGGAAGATTTAAGACGTTGAAAAATGATATTTTATTTGAAATCAAAGATAAAAGTCCTCAACCAAGTCAAGACGAATTACTTAACTTGGTTAAAGAAAAAATTTTAAGCATCATCTTGAAATCACCGCTGGAACAAAAATTAAACTCGCTTACAACGAATCTCAAAGCACTTCAGGCAAAACTGGCAACGCTCAAAGAAAGCTTGAATAAGCTTAAACAAAAACTTGGCCCATAAAACGAGCCCTGCATAGCTAAAAAAATAGAATATATAACAAGTATTATTGGAAATTCCAACATTCAATGTTATGATTTTCATATATCACCTGTTATTTCCTCAAAAAAGGGGTTTTTATGTTACACCGTCATATCAAATCAAAAATACTAGAGGCGCTCGACTTTATGCCAGTTTTGCTCCTGCGTGGAGCGCGCCAAACGGGAAAAACTACGCTCGCAAAATCCATAGCCCTTGAAAAGGGATACACCTATATTACTTTTGACCACCTTCCTGTGCTCATGGCAGCAAAAAGTGACCCTGTAAATTTTATTGCTCAATTGAAAAAACCGGTTATTTTAGATGAAATACAAAGAGTCACAGAGCTTTTCCTCCCTATTAAAAGCGATGTTGATGAAAATAGAATACCTGGTAGGTACTTTATTCAATGAGACACAAACTCGAACAGGTAACATGAGTCCTTGCTCAAAGCAAGATATATTACAACGAGCTTTTATAGGTGGCTACCCAACATCACTCAATGCAAACTCTGAAACTCAAAGACACGAATGGTTCAATGATTATATCTCGCTCGTCCTTCAAAAGGATATCCTAGAGCTCTCAAAAATTGAAGATATAATGCAAGTGCCCCATTTACTCATGCTCTTAGCCTCGCGCGTAGGTGCACTTCTCAATACCGAAGAGCTTGCCCGCTCAATCAAACTTTCTTCGGTAACATTGCATCGGTATTTCGATTTACTCAGAACATTATTTCTTGTACATCTCTTGCCTGCATGGAGTGGACACCTTGGTAAACGATTAATAAAGTCACCAAAAATTTAC
>CAYSDC010000001.1:11217-13309 GCA_964429765.1 uncultured Pseudomonadota bacterium | reverse complement strand
GCAACTTTTATGCTGAATATGGACCTTGACCGGCTCCTCAAAGACTTGCCTCTTGCGGGAAACGTCATTGAAAACTTTGTTGTACTAGAACTGCTCAAGCAAATTTCTTGGGGTAATCAGAATATTCATATGTTTCATTACCGTGATTACAGCAACACTGAAGTTGATGTAATATTAGAAGGCCCTGGGGGTGATTTGGTAGCTATTGAAATCAAAAGCAGTGAAAGTATATCGGCTGATGATTTTAAAGGACTCAAAAAAGTTCAAGCTGAACTGGGCGAAAAATTTGTACAAGGAATTTTGCTCTACGCCGGACCAATGCACCTTTCCTTTGGCAAAAACCTGCGGGCAGTTCCTATCAGCGCTTTATGGCTTGATTAATTCTCGATTAAAAAGGCCCGATGTATATAATCACACACATCGGGCCTTATCTTATTTCAAAACTAATTCACAGCGTTTGCAGAGCTGCTTGTCATGCGTACTGATTGACCACTGCCAACAACGAGGACACTTTACACCATCAGCATGCTCAACCTTAAGTGACAACCAATCTAAGTCGGTAGGCTGACAACCATCAACCGCTTTAACAAACTCAACGTGCGAAACAATCAACCAATCTTTGAAAAATTTACTTACATCTTCAAGCGATTTATGTATTTGCACAAATTCATTAAACAGATCTCGAACACCCTCTTGCTGAGTAACATACAATGTTACCTTTGCTTCAAGAGAATGTTTTACCACACCCTGCTCTCGTAATGGCTCAATAGCTTTAAGCACTGCAGCACGCAACTCATGCAGCATAATCCAGAAGCCTTGCAATGAAACTTCTTGTTCAGCTGCAGGTAGCCCCAATGATGTTGATACGGATGTTTGTTGTAATTGCAGGAGCTCGTGCCAAACATTAATGCTGGGCGCAAAATCGGTCAAATGAATCGAAGACTGATCAAGCCCGACATAGTCGGCAATCTCTTCTGCAGTAAACGACATAACTGGAGCAAGCAAGCGAACGAGCACTTGAGTTATGTGATACATCACCGTTTGCGCTGAACGTCGAGATGGACCATCAGACTTTTCGCAATACAAGCGATCTTTTAAAACATCCAAGTAAACAGCGCTTAAATCGTTAGCGCAATAATTATTGATGAGCTGAACAATGCTTGAAAAATAATATTGCGCATACGCATCTTGTACTTTTGCATTCAACTCATGCAGCTGCGCAAGCGCAAACTGATCAAGGCTCAGAAGATCTTTGATGTGTACCAAATCTTTTGCTGCATCAAAATCGTATAAATTTGAAATCAAGAAACGGCATGTGTTACGAATTTTTCTGTACACTTCCGCCATATTTTTAAGCACTTTTTCAGAAATAACAATATCGTCCTGATAATCGGCACTTGCTACCCAAAGACGCAAAATATCGCGGCTGTATTGCTTGATGACTTCGTCGGGAGCAACAACGTTGCCAACCGACTTCGACATTTTGTGCTTATTTTCATCAACGACAAAACCATGCGTTAACAATGCCTTGTAAGGAGCTTTACCTTCAATCGCCATTGCGCATAACAAAGAGCTTTGAAACCAACCGCGATGCTGATCGGAACCTTCAAGATACAGATCGGCTGGGAAGCCCAACATCTCAGCATCTTGCGCAAGCACCGCATAACTACTTGCGCCGGAATCAAACCAGACATCAAGAATATCTTCTTCTTTAACAAAGGTCGTGACATCATTATTTCCACAATTTTTACAAGAAAAATCTGGCTTAATGAGCCCTTCTTCAAGAAGATCGGTTATAGTAACCCAATCCCAATATTCAACACCATTGAGCGCAACATGGTCCGCTACTTTGCTGATAAACTCCGCATCAAGGTATGCCCAATTGCAGGTTCCACATAGCAGCGCTGGAATTGGTACGCCCCACTGACGTTGTCGAGAGATGCACCACTCAGTTCTATTGCCAACAAATGACTGCAGGCGCTGCTTACCCCATGCCGGAATAAATTCAATATACTCAAGCTCTTTAAGCGCTTTGGAAACAAGATCATTTTTTTGCATGTCGCAAAACCATTGATCCGTTGCTCTGAATATA
>CAYSDC010000001.1:9945-11207 GCA_964429765.1 uncultured Pseudomonadota bacterium | reverse complement strand
ATTGTGGCAACGCCAGCAATGTGGATATGAGTGAGTCAGCGATGCTTTGTGCAACAAACGTCCTTTTTGTGCCAATACTTTAAGTACCCAAAATTGTCCATCTGCAACCGGCATTCCTTCAAGTTCGGTAGGAGCAATACCAAATGTATATTTACCGTCATCTGAAACAGGAGAAAAAATTTCTAAGTTATTTTTAATACCAAGCAAATAGTCATCCGGTCCACAACCTGGAGCACAATGCAATACCGCTGTTCCTTCATTAGCCAAAATTGACTCATCCATAAGAACTGGAACGGTAAGATCATCAATTAATGGATGCATCACACGCTTATTCTGAAAAACAACCGCATCAAATTCTGATATGACCTGTTTTTCAATCTTGAGCATTGAACAAATTTTATCTGCTAGCTGCGCAGCGACAATAAATGCACGATGTGACGCTGGCTCTTTGAGTACCACATATTCGGTTGTTGGATTAATCACCAATGCGCGGTTGAGTGGTAATGTCCATGGTGTTGTTGTCCAAACCAAAAAGTTAATTTCTAAGTCATGATGTTTTTCAAACGCGAACGGAAAGGTCATACGCGCAAGATCATCTGGTACCGGAAAGAGTACATAGCTTGACGGATCTTTACGATCTTTATATTCAATTTCTGCCGTTCCTAATACCGTTTAACATGAACCACACCACGGCACTGTTTTGCCTTTACGTTCGATATAGTCATGCTTCACAAACGTTGCAAGTGCACGCAAAATGGAAGCTTCATAGGTTGGATCCATGGTTGCATAGCGTGTTTTTTGATCTGAAAGCACGCCTAAGTTTTCAAATTCTTCCTTTTGCGTTGCAATCCAGCCGGCTGCATAGTCACGACAGGCTTGTTTAACCATCCCTTTGTGAAGTGCATTTTCTTGAGCTTGTGTTTCAAGCTCTTTCATCACTTTGAGCTCAATGGGCAAACCATGACAATCCCAACCAAGCACAAACGGGACATATTTACCCGCCATACGTTGAGATTTGCACACAATGTCTTTTAATATTTTATTGAGCGCATGCCCCATGTGCAAGTGACCATTGGCATACGGTGGGCCATCATGCAAAACGAATTTCGCTTTGCCCTTGTTTTTTTCCATCGCCTTTTGGGCAATATCGGCCTCTTTCCAGCGCTTTAAAAGCGCTGGCTCTTTTTCATGCGCATTGGCACGAATAGAAAATTCGGTCTGAGGTAAATTTAATGTACTTTGATAGGGATTTTTTTGTTCTT
>CAYSDC010000001.1:7849-9935 GCA_964429765.1 uncultured Pseudomonadota bacterium | reverse complement strand
ATTTAATGCTAGTTTAGCGTACCCACTGATTTACACCAGAGCAAGCATACATTTTAGCAGCTGTTCGTTATAAACGAGATAATTCTGTAGCCATTTCTTGCACAAACTGCAAACCCTGAGAAATCTTCTCTTGATCACCAAAGACAACTGCCTTCATCCGTACTCCACCACGGACATCGCCAAAAAGGGCTTGATCCATTGGCATACACAGATGATCAACTTCCAGAGCTTTCTGGGCAAATAAGTCACCCACTTGAGCACGTTCAAGCAATTCAATTGCATGTGGACTCACCGGAGAGTTTGATGAATTACACACAATCAAACGCTCTGCTGCAGATTTCGGGACAAGAATTTGAAGTAAAACACCAACCTGCATTGCACACAACGCTTCAATTTTTTCCTGATAATCTGTAAATCTATCAGCTATCCCATATTCTTCAAAAACTTTTTTCATCTCTGAAACTTGAGAAAGCGCTGCAGGCTTTCCACCATTTGCTTCATACAACCAAGGAAAGACAACGCGCCCTAGAGAATTATCGATAGGGCATGGTGTGATAAAGCGCAGAGAATTACGCGTCATACTACCTACATTTGCCATAATAGCTGTATTAACCGCAAGAAATTCTGGATCATTAAAACTTGCCGCAGGCATATTATATTTAAATGATCCTAGCCCAGGATTCATTTGATTCAAGGTCACTTGCAAAGATTTTTCACATGCCTGATGCCAGCTATTTTGAGCATAACGGTAAGGATCTTGAATATCGCTGGCTTTTTCCATAAGTCCTTGGCTTCTCAATTGTAAAAGCAACTCATCGCCATCTGAACTATTATTTTGAAAATGCTGAGCCATCAACGTTCTCAATACCATAGGAAATAGGCGGTCAGTTCCATGATACAAAGGATAGTGAGTTTCAGCCCGGTCCTCTTCTTCGTACGTCAAAAATAGGAGCGCCTGCGTAAGCTGCTTGTGAAGCTTTTTACATGGATTACTCCACACATCTGAAAAATAGATTCCTAGTAATTCATGAATCATCACTTCATAACGCTCATGATCCTCTGCAAAAAAACTTCGCTCAGGAAATGTTTTTTTATACAGCTCTTGAACGTGATGACGCGTTGGTGAAGCGCTGTGCTCAAGATGATCTCTGTCATCTTTTTCAAAAGCCGAAAAAGGTCTAACAGAAAATTCTCTATTATCAAGCAGCCCTAGAGCTTTGTTGCCATTCTGACGGTTATACTGATAATGGCTTGCCAAGCTTGCGGCAACAAGACCTGCAGGAATCAATGCCCTACGAGACCACATTGCCTGAGCTGGTTGAAATAAAAGCGCAAATAAAAGACAAAAAACAGTTAGTGCATTATTAAACTTCATAATAATCCTCTGAATACATACAAAATAAACATAATGATTCCCAGCGTTGCAGACATCTACAACAGGACTTGAATACTCATGCGATCGAAAAAAATGATTGATTAAAAATTAATAGATTTATTGTGCTTGGCGCACAATAATACGAGAGATTACCAACAAAATTGGCAGAGAAATGCTCTTCAAAGATAAAGAGACTTGCGATAATAAAAGCTTCATTTGAGCGCTAAATTCCACTTTTTGTGGAAAATGCCTCATCAATGTGCTCATGATTAATCTTTCTCAAAAACAAACTGACTCACAGTAACAATAACTACAAATATCAGAATATCAAAAACAATTCAGTTTGCAAATGGGGATACAACGCTCAAACCATTTGCAAACTGAATTGAACTTTAATGATCTAAACAACTATACCTTCAAACTGATTCAAGAATTCAGCGTGATTGATAGAAAGAACGAGAAGCGTTGCACTATCCCAAAAACCGAGAGTTTCACTACCAGCTTTCACTGAGGCACTGAATGCCTGTACCGATTCTATGAGCGCACTTATCTCCTGTTCTGAAATGGATTGCACATCATTCATGGCTTTCTGAGCAATTTCTGCTGCTCCAGGAATTTTTTCCAAAACTGATACAGGGATTCCCTGTATTATCTCTTTTAGTTCTGAAACAGGTGTTGATTCTAAGATAGATTTAATGTGTGCTGATGTTG
>CAYSDC010000001.1:1472-7757 GCA_964429765.1 uncultured Pseudomonadota bacterium | reverse complement strand
CAAAAGCTGCAACTGGAATGATAACTGCTGTTTTAGGACTGAATATAAAGTTTTTTATTTTCTTACATGTGCTTACTTTTTTCTGTTCACAATTTCCAACAGCTTGAGCCCCAGATATATTTACTGCAAGTAGAATTACTAGAACAAATGAACTGATATTCTTTTTTATGATCACAAGATACTCCATAACAATTAATACTTAGAACCCAATACAATCTCATCTATCAGCCTACCAAACCAGTAGCCATTTGCAATAGGGAATACCGGTTCAGTCGCATTAAAAAAGACCTATTTAAAATGCACCTAGTAAATTTATGATTGCAGCCGCTCAAGGGCATCATCCAGAAAGCGATGCGAAATGCCCTGCGACCGTAAAACATGCAATGCTACGTGCTGATTTGAGATTCCCGGCTCAAGGCTATAGGGATACTCAACACGTCCATCTGGATGAAAATTGATCGAAATTTTGTGGTTGCTAAAATCACTCGATTCATCGGCAAGGGAGTTCAACAGCGGAAAGTGCGTTGCAACCAGAGAAATCACATAAGGCGATTGGCCAATACCTTTTACAACACTGAAGGCAGCAGCTTCCCCTTCTTCTGGAGATGTTCCACTAAAAAGCTCATCAAATGCGGTAAATACAAATTCACCTTCCTTTGCAGCTTCAATCTTATCAAGCAGCTGCCCCGCACGAATTGCAGATGCTCTGAACAATGAATCACCCGAGGCGGTGTCATCAGCAATCGTCAAATAGGTTGCAATAGTTACAAATGGTGTCGTCATAAATTTTTGTGCAGGAACAATTCCTATAGTCTGCGCCATAAGCAATGCGAGCGAGACCTCTTTAAGAATAGTAGATTTACCACCTTCATTGGGTCCGGTAATGATCATTGTACGAGCTTGCCTCTGTGCACCCAAAGCATAATCGTGCGCTACAACATGTGCTGGATCAATAAAAGGATGCCAGACTTTTTCAGCCTGAATACACGGTGTTGCATTATCACAAAATTGTGCAAAGGTAAATTTTACCGGTTGGCTGGCAGATTCTTTAATCAAGCGAGCACAGCTCATGTAAGCATCAAGCTTTGCTCCTGCAACAAACGCCTGTATAAAACTTTCTTTCAAAGTATCAAAAAGTTTAAATGCTCGTAACGCTGTGCCCTGTAGCGAGATAATTGATGCTTCTCCTTGAAGTGTATCTGAAGAAAAAAGCGCAAAAAGCGCAGCAACCTCGCCCGATTCTTGCTCAACCATTTTTTTGAGTTGAAAAAGTGGTTTAAAATCTTCATGCGTTGCAAGCTCTAAATGTCGCTCAAGCTGTTTTGTCATCTCAAGCATCGCATTCATAAGTTGAGCAATACGGATAGTAATGGTTTGCAACATCACTTCAAGCACTGTGCAAGCCTGTTCCCACTTAATGCTTTCATAACACATACCTGCACACAAGGCTGATCCCCCAAGCGCAAGTGCACCACGTAAAAGTGGATAAGCCAAGAATGGCCACAAAAATCTCACCACATAACCTGCATCATTTTTATACTCTTGAGCTTTTTGCTCAAGCCAATTATTGTGAGAAAAGGAAAGTTCTGAAAGACCATATGCACACAAAGCGAGCGTAGCAATACCTGATGATGCAGCTCCATAGCTGCGTATAACATGTTGAAAAATACTTCGTATCTGAAGCGCCAAAGCGCTTGAATTACCCGGGGATAAGATATTGCTAAAATAACAATACTTGCTCGCATTCTTAAGCACATTCTGGTTAAATAATGAAAAGACAAGCGGTTCAGCTTGAGAAATTTTCTGTAACGATTGAGTAAGGTTTTCGAATAATGCTTCATCTTCAAGCAGTTGATGAACAACAGCTTGTCGTTGTGTAATAACCTGAGTATCCGCTGTTGGATGCGCAAGCAGAGCATATAATGTTGTCTTTCCAAGCTCAGTTGTTGTGCGATCAAGCTTTGCGGCAACATAGGACGATTTTTTACTACGACCAGCAAACAGATCCAAATCATTCCACAATGTTGTGTCATTCATGATACAACCACTCGTGCCAATCCAATCAATTGTTTTTAAAATCTTAAAGGCATTTACACGTTTGAATCGGGGATGAGGATTTTCTAAACAATGCAAATATTTCTTCAAGAAGATTGCAAAGTCTTCTTCATCCCACCATTCACCATCATCCCACGGCGTTGATTGAATATTTAAATCGGCAAGCTCTTGAATAAGTGATAGCGTTTCATTAATAGGCTCTTGAATAGGCTCTTGAGCTTGCACGCCAGTGCATTGAACAGCTAATAAAGCCATAAATACTACTATTTTCTTCATTAGTTATCTCTGATTATCACGGTGAAACTTTGTATAAAATAGCCATTTTTGCAGCAGAGCTTATCATGCTGATTCCTTAAATACAAACCAAAACGGCTTAATTAAGCGTTTTTTCCCTCTTTTTTGACGCAATAGAGGTTAATTTGACAGGTTGAAATTTTTAATTTATAAATGAGTAATAACTATTACTAATTCGTATTAATTACTTGTAGCATCTTATTTTTTGCTCAATGGAGGGCTATTTTGTGGGCTTTTTAAGAACTTTTATACCACAATAAAATTTGATGTAACTTTTTTTATAAAACACTAAAATAAAACCCAAATAAAAAACCCTTATTTGAAAGAGATAATAATGAATAGTGTACAAAAAATTATGACTGCTACTTTGTTCAGTTTGACATTGCTGGGCCAACTATGCGCTACAACTTACTCAAATCAAGAAGTAGAATTGTTTTTAGACGATATGCCCAATTTCGAGAACTTACTCAAAAACAAAACCGTACAGTCTCACGCAGAAACAGAAGATGGAAGAAGCTTGTTAATTGCTGCCATCGAAGCAGGTAATTTAGAAGCAGTTAAACTTTTAATTAAATACAATGCCAATCCTAATCAAGGAACCGATGCGGCTGGGCAACCGCCTTTGCATTGCGCTATCTGGAATTTTCAAATTAATATAGTAGATTTTTTACTCAAATACATAAGCAATATTCACCAGCAAGATGATGATGGCGTACTCCCTTTATCAACAGCAGCACAAGGCGGACGACTTATCAATGATATTGATGACAGAACTATTACAGAGCAAGATTTACAACACTATATCCCCATCTGCAAATCAATAATCACTCTTCTAATAAAGAATGGGGCTAACATTAATGCCAAAAATAAAGCTGGCGATACAGCGCTTCACTGTGCTGTTTGCTGGGGACTTTCAGAACTTGTACAAACGCTCCTTGAACTTGGCGCGGACAAAAGTATTACCGATCAAAAAGGACGAACTCCTCTTGCATGTGCAATTGATCATGAATACGAAAAAATAATAAAAATTTTGAGCTAAAAATTAGTTAGTGGAGGTTATACAATATGAATCGTTTTTTTAAAAAAATACTGTGCGGGGTTGCAGTTTTTCTATCATGCAACGCACCTCTCACCTTGCAGTCAACACACAATATTGACGACTTGCGCGCCTTTGAAACAATTACTCAAATACCTGATTACATAAACAAACTAGCCGGTATGGCACTTTTGCAGGTAATTCCCGCATATATCACAACCCTGGACAACCAGCATACTCCTGAAACAAAGCGACTACTTGATAAACTATTTAATTGTCCCAACCCTGAACTTACCACAAAGCATATACTTCCTAGAAGTGGTGAATTTCAAATTGCCCGCTTTATCACTCCAAAAATTGCTGGTAGAATACTTGCTCTCATCGATTTTTATCGTGCAAATATGCAAAAAAATGCTAGAAATAAAAACCAGATAAGACCAGAACTCGCAGATAAGCTCAGACAGACTATTGCTTGCGATAAGCTACCAGCAGAAACTATTTTTTTAAAATTAAACAGAAATTTTGTTAATGCATTTATGAAAGCACTAGACGAATGCTCTTATTTTAGCTCTGATTCTCAAAATGCACCACTCATTACAAACTTTGCACCACAAGCGCTTCTTGCATTTATCTGCCTTAAAGCTAGCGATAGAAGTTCACTTACAGATTATTGCGTTGCTTATCAAGAAGAAAAAAATAGATTAGAAAATAAAGAGACAATAATTGAATATCCAGCTATTACTTCAGCTCCCTCTAAAATGCAAAACATTTTTGTTTCTTGGAACCCTAAAAAAGCAACTTCTATCACAGTCAATTTCCGTGAATCGCTGATAGCATTTCTCAAAAGTACATTTCAAGAAGTAGCTCCGATGATAGAAATTCCCGACGTAACAACACGGGGAACAAGCTACCCCGTTTGCATCGAAACGCTTCTTCACTGTTTAGTCCAGTTCACGCTTAATAGCCAAACTTTTAAAGGGCAAGCAAATAAACTTTCTAATTTTTTTACTTTTTCAGCAAAAGACAATTTAGAACAACATATCATAGATTTCAGCCAACTGATCAACAATCTAGCCGGCGTTGTTTATGAACAGATAGTAACTGAACAGAAGGTTATCGATCGAACTTCAAAACAATTTAATGTAGAAGCCGAAATTACGGGATTTGTTCATTTAGACTGCCCATTAAGTGAAGACGTTATTAGAAACTTTTTTGCCAACCGACCAGATCTTAAATTTATTAAACAACAAGATAATATTATTTTCATAAGTTTGGGTGATAAAGTTTTAGGCATTTATAACGCTGAAGAAGCTTACGGCGTAGCAATTCAAGCCCTCTTGAGCAACGTTATCATATGTCTTGTCAAACTATTCGAAATCAACTCTGAACTTAATCTATCTCAACTTATTGGTAATACTTGCTATGAACAAGAGACATTCAGCACTCTAGCTCAATTTCTTGGCTGGGATTATCGTTTTTTTAGCAAACCAAATCCCTCAGAGCCGTGGAGCATTTCACTCAGCAACAATAAAGGATGGATTATCGCCCACATTACCAGCTGCCATGGATTTTGCATCCAGCCAACAGTCAAAAATAGGTTGCGAGGTAAAGCCAATACCTATGCGTTAGATTCGCTTAGATCATACTATTCACCAGGCAATGCACAAAACTCTGACAAGTTACTCATAATTTTAAATTCTCTTGCACCCTGGGATCTTTCGCGCTTAATTACTACCCCAACGAGCGCTTGGAATAGTTCTCAAAAAGGTGGGCCACTTGCTCAAAATGGCTCAGAGCTGCCCGAAGCTCTTGCTCGTCACCTTTACCTTGGACAAGAAGTTAATGATGCCAACTGTATGGACTCGATTATCGATATTTTGGGTCACCATAATGGCAGCCGGCTAACTGATGTTATGAACTTCTTGATTTTACAACTTAAAAGCTCTCTTCTACGACTTAAGAACTCTCTATCGTCCAATGGAAAAGATAAGCTACAATCAGCAATTAATGCATCTTCATGGATTAAAGAGCATCAAGAATTAGATGCGAAATTAGCCGAGCTTTTAGTTTAATAATTACGTTTTAACAGAAAATTGATCTTGAAAGCAGGGATTTGATGATCCCTGCTTTTCTTTATTCTTAAGCTTGTTTTTATAATATTGACAATTGTAAAATATATATAATAAATTAAATATAGATTTATTAACACAACTTAACACATAAATTTGCCAATTATGTAATTTATAAAAAAGGAATAAAGGATGAAATTATCTGTTTTTAAGATCAAATTACTGTTACTCAGCTTTCAGCTATTGATTGCTTCTCCTCACTTAGCAGCATTTTCTGGCGCAGCCAGTACAAGCGACACCCCTAAAGCGGACATCTTAAAATCAAAATTTGTACAATCGGTGCAAAAAGTTAAAAATAAACTCCAAGATACCTCCAAAAAAATAGCACATAAGCTTGGTATTAAGAATTTTGACTCCAAACTGGATGCACCATTTGAGCTAGGAGATAAGGCTATCATTAGAACGGCAAAAATTCTTGATAAATCGCTTGAAATTCTTGATGATGAATCATTTTGGCCATGGATTGGCTGTGGTGTTGGTGCGGCAGCTGGAGGGGCACTTGGAGCCCGTGGTGGAGGAGCTGTTGCTGCAGGACTTTCAGTTTCAACCGTAGGAATGGGAGCGCCCGCTGCTGCGGCCATTGGAGCAGCCATATCAGCAGCAGGTTTTGGCCTTGGAAGCGCAGTTGGCCCAGCTGCAACTATCTTGATATGTCGCGCTTCGCGACTTGCTCGGAACAAGTTATTTGAAGAACAAACAGCAGCAGAGCAAAAACTTGCAGAAAACAAAAAGTCTGGTGCTGATGCGACAACTCAAAGCAATAGACAATTG
>CAYSDC010000001.1:956-1390 GCA_964429765.1 uncultured Pseudomonadota bacterium | reverse complement strand
AGCTGAAGAAGATTACCAGAAAGCCGTAAAGGAATATGATGGTAAACTTAAAAATATAACCAATCGACTTGAAAAATATATTACTCAAGAAAGACTTGCCGTAAATCAAGAAAAACTTGCAACATTTAGTGGCCAAGAAAACTCAAAATCAGATACCCTGGTTATTTATCGAAGCGATAAAACATTATACTTTACCATCCATGGCTTTAGTCAAAGCATAAACCTCCCATCATTAAGAGATATTCCTTTTTACTACTCATCTGGAATATTTCCTACAATGGAAATACTTGGCGGGTTTTTTGTTAAAGCAGACGGTGAAAAATTAGACACACGCGATATGACATCAATCGTTCGACAGATGTTTGATCCCAAAAAATTAAAACTCAATATTGAAATCACCGGAGATATGCCACCCAACCCAGGATCGTTAATTG
>CAYSDC010000001.1:562-944 GCA_964429765.1 uncultured Pseudomonadota bacterium | reverse complement strand
ATATGTTCAAATTATTGATAACAAATCATCTACAGTAATTACCCCAAAAAATCTTGTAAATGCTCATTTAGTTATTGATTTTGAAAAAGAATCTATGCCAATTGACCATGAAATGTTGCAACAAAGTAAACAGGATGCGCAATCTGTTGTTAAAAAGCTTCAAGAACAACAAACTGAAGCTCATGGCGCAGCCACCACTGATTAATAAAAATAAGAGGTATGCTGTAAAGGAAAAACTTAAGGATCATGACAAAAAAATATTTTTTTTGTCATGATCCTTGCTAAAAAAGGTATTTAGTCCAGAGCTTACTTAAACTTGACCCTAAGCCTCATCTTCAGTCCACTTTTTTATTTTCTATGCATCGCTTGGTGCAAGTTCCAG
>CAYSDC010000001.1:0-552 GCA_964429765.1 uncultured Pseudomonadota bacterium | reverse complement strand
AGAATTTGATACATAGCCTCTTCAGCATTTCTAAGGACAACAAGTGATTTATCTGCTAGGACGAAAAATCCACGTATGTCTGTAAGTTGCACTTGCTCAGGAACCATCATCCAAGAGCCATTTTTTTGTTTTTCTACCAGTTTGAATAACTTCTCTCCTAAAAGAATAGCGGTCTTTTCATCTATTGGGTAAAGAAGTCGGTCTTCATAGCACACCATGAACTTCCACTCACCATTTCTTTTTTGAAGACTCACATTTTTTTTATTTGACAGCTCAACCACAAGAACTTGATTATCACATAAAAATGGTGAAAAAGGTGAAAATTTAAAAAAACGGACATCTGAATCTGAAATGGCTGTCTGCACGAGTTCTATCCCACTATCTTTATTTTCAAACATCACAAACCTTTCTGCCGATGTTTGAACCGCAATCGTGCTGCCGTCAACTGAAACATCAAACCCATAAACTTTTTTAATCAAGACTTTGGGATCGTTAGTCCACTGGCCGTGGTTTTTTTAAAAAATGAACAGTTTTTTAAAACCATGATTTTTA